>JAGQJA010000213.1 GCA_020430845.1 Myxococcales bacterium | reverse complement strand
GGCGACGCGCGGTTCTTGCCCCGCGCCGACGAGGACACGCAGATGCTGCTCGACTTCTACCTGCTCGAGAAGTGCATCTACGAGATCCGCTACGAGCTCAACAGCCGGCCCGACTGGCTCGAGATCCCGCTGCGCGGTCTCACGCGGCTGATCGAGGCCGGCGCGGGGGAGCCCTGACGCGGCTATGAGAGCGTCTCGCAGACCATCCTGAAGAGGGCGGCCTCGTCCGCGCGCCCTTCTCGCTCGGCGCGATCGGCGAGCTCGGTGAGGATGGTCCTCTGCTTGGGCAGGAGCGCCTCGCGGCGGTCGGCGGGCGCGTCCTCGAGCCGCGCGGACAAGAGCGCGAGAAGCTCGTGGTAGCGCCCCAGGCGCGTGAGCAGCGAGACCAGCTCGTCGACGGTGGCGTCCTGGGTGGGGTCGGCCTGGAGCGCCATCGTCAGCACGGCTACGCGTGCGTCCGCCGCGCCCTCGTCGAACGGTTCGTCGTCATCCGGTGTCGACGTCGGCGCTGGGGGGGGCGTGGGCGGCGTCGGCGCGGCCGGCTCGCCCGCGCGCTCGGCGGCAGAGGTCGCGGTCGCCCGGTGCGCGTCGCCGATCTCACGCAGGCGTGCGATGAGCGACGCGTCCTGCGGAGAGAGCGCGAGCGCCGCGGTCAGGTGTCGCCGTTCGGCCGCGTGCTCTCCGCGGTCGCGCTCGTGCTCGGCCGCCTCCACCAGCGCCGCGACGGCGCCGCGGTCGCGCGTGGTCGCCGCGAGCTCCCGCATGCGTGCATACGCAAGGGATGCCCCCTCGACGTCGCCCAGGCGCGCGCGGAGCTTGCCTTCGAGCGCGCGCGCCGCCCACGCGACGACGTCGTCGTCGGGCACGGCGCGGGCCCGAGCGATCGCGGAGGGGAGGTCGTCGAGGGGGCCCCCGAGGATGCGCGCGAGGTCGAGCAGCATCGCCCCCACCGCCTCTCGGCGCGCCGTGGCCTCGTCGATCGCGCGCGACAGCAACGCGGCGCCTCGCGCGGGCCTGCCGGCGGCGGCGAGCGCCACTCCGAGGCCGGCGAGCGCGATCGGATCGGCGGGATCGAAGCGGAGCGCGCGCTCGAGAAAGCGCGTCGACTCTGCCGAGAGCCCGGCCCGCGCCAGCATCTGCGCAGCGCGGCGCGCGCTCTCGTGCTTGTCCCGCGCGCCGACGGCCATGGCCTCGAGGTGCTCGAGGTCGGCGATCGCGTCGGGCAGTCGCCCTCCTTCGAGTCGCTTGCCCGCGCGTAGCCAGCGCAGGTGCGGCACGGTCGGAGCCGCCCCGACGGCGCCGTCGAGCCACGAGAGCGCTTGCTCTCCGTCACGCGACGCGGCCGCGGCCTTCGCGAGCGCCAGCGCGGCGACCCAAGGGGAGGGCTCGACGCTCGCCCACGCGGTCCACGCCGCGATCGCCGCGTTCGTGTCGCCCGTCTCGAGGAGCAGGTCTCCTCGCAGCAACGCGTCCCCCGCGGGGTCGGCTGCGTCGCGCAGCGTCCCCAGCGCCGCCTCCGCGCGCCCTCCGTGGTGCGCGTCGAGCTCCGCGAGGCGGCGGCTCGACTCGCCCTGGCGCGGGGCCCGATCGAGCGCCGCGAGCACGGCCCTCCGCGCCTGCTCGAGCTCGCCGGACACCAACGCGTCGTCTGCGCTCGCGAGGTTGTCGGCGGCCTCCCACGCGCTCACGGCGCCGGTCGAGGGCTCGCTCGGCGCACCTTCGGCGAACACCCATAGACCACCGCTGCGTGTGATCGAGCAGACGCTCAGCGTCACGCTCGAGACCTCGGGCACGCGCGCGCCGGCGTCGGGGAGGACATCGCGTGCGATCATGGCCGCGGCTTGGGGGACATGGAAGATCGCGCCGCGCCGCTGCGTCACGCGCCCGATCCAGCGGCCGACCGCGGTGATCGCGAGGAGGGTCGCCGGCGCGCGCAGCCCCACCCCGCGCGCCGCGTACACCACCACGTCGAGGCCCTCGTCCCGCGGGAGCACGGCGACCTCGAACGCGAGCGCCGCGACCGCCTCGTCGGGGCGCCGCGGTCGCGAGCGCACCGTCACGAGCACGGACCCGGTCTCTCGCCCCACGACGAGCACATCGGCGGCGCCCGGCGCGACGAGGCCCGACGCCCGCGTCGCCATCCACCGCGCCGCGTCGTCCCAGTCGACCTCGAGCGCGAGGCGGGTCAGCGCCCCGCGCTTGTGGCGAAAACGCGCGACGCCCCCGCTCACGTCGAACGGAAAGCGCACCTGCGGGAGCCGGAGCCAGAGCTCGGTCACCGACGCGCAGGCGAGGGGAATGGGCCCGCCGATCTCGAGGCCGATGCCGCTCTTGGTGATCGACAGCCGCAGCTCGGGGCCCGGATCGCCGTGCGCGCCCGTCGACGCGGCCTCGCTCGGGGCGGGCGGCGCACCCTCGCGCGCGGTCGGGGGGCTTTCGGCTCCTGCCACGGCACGATCGTACAACGGCGCGCTCCCCCCTTGCGACTTCTGGGGTGGGTGTGTGCGCGGCGGACCAAATGTGGTACTTCGCCGGGAGAAACGTGAGGTCGCGCGGCGGCCTCGTCCAGCCGGAGAACGCACATGACCGAGATCAACGCCGTCTTTGCCAGGGAGATCCTCGATTCGCGCGGGAACCCGACCGTCGAGGTCGAGATCCAGACGGACTCCGGTCGCGGCCGGGCCGCCGTCCCGAGCGGCGCGTCGACGGGCGAGCACGAGGCCATCGAGCTCCGCGATGGGGACAAGAAGCGCTTCTCCGGCAAGGGCGTGACCAAGGCCGTGGACAACGTCAACCAGGTGCTCGGGCCGGCGATCATCGGGCTCGACTCCCTCGACCAGGCCGGCGTCGACCGCGTCCTGCTCGACGCCGACGGCACGGCCAACAAGTCGAAGCTCGGCGCGAACGCCATCCTGGGCGTCTCGATGGCGACGGCCCGCGCCGCCGCCGACGCGGTGGGCCTGCCGCTCTGGCGCTACCTGGGCGGCGCGAACGCGCGCGTGATGCCGACGCCGCTCATGAACGTGCTCAACGGCGGCGCGCACGCCGACAACGGGCTCGAGATCCAAGAGTTCATGATCGTGCCCGTGGGCGCGCCCTCGTTCCCCGAGGCGTTGCGCGCCGGCGCAGAGATCTTCGCCTCGCTCAAGAAGGGGCTCAAGGACGCGGGCATGGCGACGAGCGTCGGCGACGAGGGTGGTTTCGCGCCGCGCCTCGGGTCGAACGAAGAGGCCATCGCGGCGCTCGTCAAGGCGATCGAGGAGGCCGGATACAAGCCCGGCAAGGACGTGGCGCTCGCCCTCGACTGCGCGGCGAGCGAGTTCTTCGACAAGAAGAGCGGCAAGTACACGTTCGACAAGAAGCCGCTCTCGGGCGCCGAGCTCGTGGCCACGTACCAGAAGCTCGCCGAGACCTACCCCATCGTCTCGATCGAGGACGGCTGCGCCGAGGACGACTGGGACACGTGGAAGTCGCTCACCGACAAGCTGGGCCAGAAGGTGCAGATCGTCGGCGACGANNCGACGACCTGTTCGTCACCAACGTCGAGCGCCTCAAGCGCGGCATCGAGGGCGGCTTCGCCAACGCGATCCTCGTGAAGCTCAATCAGATCGGCTCGCTGACCGAGACGTTCGACGCGATCCGGATGGCGACGGAGGCCGGCTTCCGCTCGATCATCAGCCACCGCTCGGGCGAGACCGAGGACACGTTCATCGCCGACCTCGCCGTCGCGACGAACGCGGGGCAGATCAAGACGGGGAGCCTCTCGCGCTCCGACCGCGTCGCCAAGTACAACCAGCTCCTGCGCATCGCGTTCGAGCTCGGTGAAGGCGCGACGTACGCGGCGGGCAATCCGTTCACGCGCTTCGGCTGAGGGCTCTCGGCGCGCGTCCTTGCGCATCGCGTCAACGAGGGAACGCGACGCTCTGTGCGGACATCGAAAGGCTGGCGTTCACCGGGCGGGAAGGTGGCCCTCGGTCGCGGCGTTCGTGTACTCTCGCTCTGGGGCGCGCGCCGCTGAATGAAACCGATCGAGGAGCTGCTCAAGAACCTCGCGCGACCGGAGGTGTTGGAGTTCGGCCTCGTGACGAACCGCCTCCCGAGCGTGAACGTCGGCGGGAAGTTCGAGCCGGTCGACCAAGAGGCGCCCCCGACCGACGTCGTCATCGAGATGCTCTCCAAGATGGGAGGCGAGCGTCACGTGGAGGCGCTGGGCGAGAGGCCCACGCAGTGGACGACGCGCGTCGACGGCATCGGCGTGCTCGCCGTCGCGGCCATTCGTCGCGGCGACGTCGTGCAGGCGCGCTTCACCGTCGTCCGTCGCGACAGCGAGCGACAGGCCGCCGCGCCCGTGAGCCACACGCACGCCGGACCGCCGCCGGTCCGACCGGGCCGCGAAGCCTCTGTCCCCAAGGTCCGCGTGACGAGCCCGCTCGCGTCCACGCTGCAGGGCACGCAAGGCGCCGCGCCTCCGCCATCGACCGACGACGTCCCGCGGCCGCTCCCCGCCCGTCGCGCGGCGGGCGCGCCCGCCCCGGCGCCTGCCCTCAAGCCCAAGACCGAGCCGTCGGTCGCGCCTCCCGCTCCCGCGCCCGAGCCTGCGGCGGCCGCACAAGACGACGCCCCCTGGGACGAACAGGAGGACGACGACGAGCCGACCGTGCAGACCGCGTCGCCGCCGGTGTCGCGCTCGGTCGCGCCGCCCGTCTCCAAGCCCGCCGAGGAGGAGATCGAGCCGCGCCCCAAGCCCGCGCGGCGTCCCGAGGTCGTCAAGCGCCCCTCGATCGCGCCCATGGTCGCGGCCGCGCCCGTCGCTCCTCCCGCCGAAGAGGACCTCGAGGCGGACACGCAAGCGCTCGCGCGCGAGGGCCTCCCCAAGCGCGAAGAACCCCCTCCGGCGACCGAGGCCTCGGGCGCTCCGCGCATCACGTCCGAGGTCATCTCCGAGGTTCCGTCGACGGAGCCGAGCGTCGCGGCCGACGTCCGCCCGCTCGCCGAGGTCACGCCCGAGGAGGTGTTGGGTGTCGCCGCCGCGCTGCGCGCCGCGGTGGTGCACGTCGTCGCGGGGCGACCGCTGCTCGCGCGCGTCGGCGTCGATCTCGTGTCCCACGGTCCTGAGATCTCCGCGGACGACGCCATGAAGCTCGCGCGCAGCATCCTGCCGCCGGCCTCGTGGCAGCGCTTCGAGCAGGAGGGCGCGTGCGAGGCGGTCGTCGACGTGCCGCGCTTCGGTCGGGTGCGGGCGACCCTGTCTCGCCAGCGCACCGGCGCCAAGATCACGTTTCGCACCGCGCCGCGCAAGGCGCCCGGGCACGACCAGCTGGGCCTGCCGGCGGCGCTCGTCGACGCGGTGCTCGTGCCCGGCCTCGTCGTCGTGTCGGCGCCCGCGGGCCACGGCCGCACCACGACGCTCGCGGGGATCGTCTCGCTCCTCAGCGCAGAGAGCTCCGGGTCGGTCGTCGTGCTCGAGGAGCCCATCGAGTACGTGCACGCCAAGGCGCGGGGCCTCATCGTCCACCGCGAGGTCGGCACGATGGCGCGGAGCTTCGCGTACGCGGTGCGAACGTCGTTCGCGCAGGACGCGGACGCGCTCGTCGTCGGAGACGTCCGCGATCCCGACACGGCCCGCGAGGTGCTCAACGCGATCGAGGCGCTGCGGCTGGTGGTCATCGCCGTCCGCGCCACGTCGGTCGCGCGCGGCTTTGCGCGTCTCGTCGACATGTTGCCGCGGGCGGAGCAGGCGCGCGCCGTGCGGACGCTCGCGGGGTCGCTCACGGTGGCCGTCAACCAGCGCCTCGTCCCGAGCGGCGACCGCGCGCGCCGTCACCTCGCGTCCGAGGTGCTCCCGGCGACACCGGCCGTGCGCGCCGCGCTCCGCGAGGGCCGCGTCGACGCCCTCACCGCCGGCGATCCGGCGCCCGAAGGCTACGTGAGCCTCGAGGAGTCGCTGGCGTCGCTCGTGACGCGCGGCCTCGTGTCGCTCGAGTCCGCCAAGTCCCTCACCGAGCACGGCAGCGTGCTCGAAGCCCTCGCAGGCGGCCGCGCGCCGAAGAAAGGCTGACTCCGGTGAAGGTCGACGCGATGCTCCAGGAGCTCCAGACGCGCGGCGGGACGGCGCTCCACGTTCGACCCGGGCAGCCTCCGCTCGCGCGCCTCGACGGGATCCTGACGCCGATTCGCAAAGACGAGCTCGACGGCCACAAGGCCCGAGAGCTGCTCGCCGAGCTGGTCGACGAGGAGCGGCGCGCTCGCTTCGCGGCGGATCTCGATCACACGTTCGTGCACACGGTCGACGGCGTGGGGGCGTTCGAGGTGGCGCTCAGCCACACCGCGGCCGGCCCGGCGGGCGTGTTCCGACCGATCGCCGCGAAGCCGCGCACGCTGACCGACCTCGACGCGCCCGAGGGAGCCTGGGTGCTCGCGGAGCGGACGGCCGGGCTCGTGCTGGTCGCGAGCCCGCGCGGCGGCGGACGGTCCACGACCATGGCGGCCATCGCCGACCACCTCAACAAGACGCGCGCGATCCACATCTTGACGATCGAGGCGCCGATCACGATGCCGATCGAGTCGAAGCGCGCCCAGGTGACCCAGCGCGAGGTCGGTCGGCACACGCCGAGCATCTCGGCCGCGCTGCGTGCCGCCTCTCGCGACAACGTCGACGCGGCGTTCGCCTGCGATCTCGACGGGCCCGACGCCGCTTCCGTGGCGCTCGACCTCGCGCTCGACGGGCTCCTCGTCGTCGCGGGCGTGGTGGCCACCGACGCGCTGTCTGCGATCGAGCGCCTACTCGCCATGTTCGGACGAGAGCACGAGGCGCGGGCGCGCTCGCTGCTCGCCGACGCGCTCGCGGGCGTGATCGCGCAGCAGCTCCTCCCCGCGCCGAGCGGCCCGTCGCGCCTGCCGATGTGGGAGGTGCTGGTGGCCACCCCCGAGATCGACGCCGCGATCCGCGCCGGCCGCCTCGCCGAGATCGGGGGGCTCATCCGCGAAGGCGCCGCGTATGGGATGGTCTCGCTCGACGCGTCGCTCGAGTCGGCGCTCGCCGACAAGAAGATCGACCCGGCCGCGGCCCTCCGCCGCGCGTGGGATCGCGAGGCGCTGGCGGCGTTCACGCGCTGAGTGTCAGTCCTTCGCGAGCTCGGCGCGGAGCCGATCGCGCAGCTCTTCGGGCGCGCGGATGGTCACGGTGTCGGCCGCGAAATCGAAAGAAATCTGAGGAAATACGGGCGGTAGCGCGAACGCCCCGATCGGCGACGCGCCGAGCTGCGCCTCGAGCTCCGCCAGCACGGTGCTCCACGGCAGCGTGATGGCGCCGTCGGCGTCGCGCTCGCCCCAGGTCGTGGCGTGCATGAGCAGCTGGTTGGCGAGGCGTGCGGGGCCGAGCACGGACGTGGCCGTCGGGCGCGGCTTCGAGCCGACGTCGAGGAACCGCGTCGCGAGAGAACGGAGCAGCGCGGCGAGCCACGGCTTGAGCGCGTGGATCTCTTGCTCGAGCACGTCGCTCTTGACGACGAGCAGCGTGGTCGGCTCCGTCGCCACCACCGTCGCCGTGCGCGGGCTCGACGTGAGGATCGCCATCTCGCCGAACACCGCGCCCGGTCCGAGCGTGTCGACCACCTCTTCGCCGTGACCCTCGACGCGCTTGCGGATCTCGCACGCGCCGTCGACGACGATGTACGCGGCGTCGCTCGCGTCCCCCTCGCGCACGATCACGTCTCCGGTGGCGACCGCGATCTGCGGGAACTCGGCTCCTCCACGCATGAAACGCAGCAGCGCCTCGCGCAGGTCGGCCACCGTCTGGTAACGATCGTCGGGCGCCGCGGCCATGGCTCTCAGGACGATGCGCTCGAGCTCCTCGGGCACGCTGGCGCACCCGCGCACGCGGCGCGGCGCGGGAAAGCTGCACGCGGCGGCGAGCGCGATGGCCTCGCTGCGCTCCGCCGTGGAGAACGGGGGGCGGCGCGTGAGGACCTCGTAGAGCAACGCGCCCACGAGGAAGACGTCGGAGCGGGCGTCGAGCAGCGCCCGGTCGCCGCGTGCCTGCTCGGGCGACATGTACGACGGCGTGCCGATCACCGCGTGGTCGGTCGCGTGGTCCGCGTCGGCCGTCGCGTTCGCGTTCGCGTTCGCCGTGAGGTCGTCGGCGGCGACCAGGCGCGCGATCCCCCAGTCCATCAAGTAGACCTGGCCGTAATCCCCGACCATGACGTTGGCCGGCTTGACGTCGCAGTGGATGACGCCACGCGAGTGCGCGAACGAGAGCGCGTCGCAGACCTTGAGCACGACGTCGAGCGCCCAGTAGATGGTCATCACGTCGAGCGCGCCGCTCGGCCACTCGCGGATCGCGTCCGACAGTGTGCGACCCTCGACGAGCTTCATCGTGAAGTAGAGGACGCCGTCCGGTCGCTCCCCGATGTCGTAGATCGGGACGATGTGTGGGTGCTCGAGCAGGCCCGTGAGGCGCGCCTCGCGGAGGAACATGCGCGTGGGCTGCTCATCGGTCGAGAGGTGGGCGTGCAGGCGTTTGACCGCGAGGCGCCGGTCGAGCGCGCGGTCGATCGCCACGTCGATGGCGCCCATTCCGCCGGAGGCGAGGTGCCGCTCGAGCTCGAGCCGTTCGGCGGGGGGCCTGCGCACCTCGGCCAGGAGCGCCTGGACGGTCGCGCTCGTGGGGACGAGCTCGGCGCGCGCGGGCACGGCCACCGTGGGGTCGGCGCGGCGCCGCTGGGGCACAGAGGAGCGTTGGGCCTTCATCCTTGGCCGGATCGATAACACGAACACGTCCGCCCGGCGCATTCTGATACCCTGCTACGAGGCGACCCGAGTGAGAGATCCGGCGTTCTACGTCTCCAGTCTCCTCGACCTGCCGAGCGCACGTGCCGGAGAGCGGCGCGCGCTCTGGCGGCAGGCGATGGCTGCGCTCGCGAGGCACGCGCCCGAGTCCGGCCCCGGACCGCTCGAGGGGCTGCACCCGGACACCCTGCGCAAGGGCGTCAGCGTGGCGCTCGCCGCGGGCCTCGCCGACGATCTCGACTGGCTCTCGAGCGCGGCCGGTGGCGTGGCGCTCTACACGCTCGCCTCGGCGCTCCCCGTCTGCCCCGAGCAGCGTGAGCTCGGACGGCGCGTGCTCGCGCGTCTCTTGAGCGGGAACGCCGAGACGTTCACGACGATGGCGACGCTGATGGTGCGCACCGGAGGACGCGCCGTCTCGAGCAGCAGCTTTCGCGCGCGCGTCGCGCT
>JAGQJA010000212.1 GCA_020430845.1 Myxococcales bacterium | reverse complement strand
GAGCTGCTCGTCGAGAGCCCGCTGCGGACGTGGCGCGAGGGCATCGAGCGAGGGCCGCTCGTGCGAGAGCTGGTGGCGGCGCTCGGGCGCATGCAGGACGCCAAGGCCGGTGAGATCATCCTCCCTCTCCTGCAGTCGCGCAGCGCAGAGTACAAGGCGCTCGCGCCCACCGCGGCGCACGCGCTCGGTCGCATCGGCTACGCGCCGGCGCTCGATACGCTCACCGAGGGCGTCACCTCCACGCGCGACGCGCTCTCGCCCGAGCTGGTCTGGGCCTACGGTCACGTGGCGCTCGCCGCAGGCGTCGGGGCGCAGGCGGCGCGCGTCCTCGACGCGGTGACCACGCTCGACCCCACCATCGAGGTGCTGCGCCAGGGCGCGATCCTGCTCGTCGCGCCCGAAAAGCGCGGCCCGCGCCGGCGTGAAGCGTTCCGTCTGGCCCTCGAGCGCGCGCTATGGGAGCCCGCGTTCCGCCAAGAGGACACGTCGAGGCGGCGCGCGTGGGCTTTCAGGGCGCTCGTCGACGCGGCGACCGCTGGGGCCGCACCGCACATCGGCGCCGAGACCGTGCGGTACTTCGTCACGCTCGACGATCACCGCGTACGGCGCGCCGCGACGCACGCGTTCGGGGCGTGCGGTCTGTCGGTCCCCAAGACGCGCCGGTACTACTCGTTCGTGCTCGCCGACATCGAGCGCCGCGGTGGCCGTGAGGCCCTGCACGCCGCGCTGCGCGATCCGCTGGGCGTCTTTCGCTACAACATCGCGACCTACCTCGGCGACCTGGGTGACGCTGCTTCGGCGCGCGCGGTGGCAGCTGCGGCGGCCGCCGCCTTCTCCGAGCCGCCGACGACCGCGTACGAGTACGACGACGCGCCGCGCCACCTCGAGGCATTCGCCTCGGCGCTGGCCAAGCTCAACACGCCCGAGGGCAACGACGTCCTCATCGAGGCGCTCCGCAGCGGCAACCACCAGGTCCGCGCCGTGGTGGCCGAGCACGCGCCGCCCGACGAGCGCATCGTGCCCGAGCTCTTGATGATGCTCGAGGATCCGCGGAGCTTTCTCCGATCACGGGCCGAGCGCGCGCTCGAGAGCATGCGGACGGGTACGCCGGCGCCGCCGGATCCGAGCCGCATCCGCCTGGTGGAGGGCTGACGGGTCGTGGCGAAGCGACAGGCGAAGGCGCGCACCGATTTCCCGCCCGTCATCCCGGTGGGGCGCAAGCTCGGGGCCCACGAGGACATCTATCACTGGGTCCTGACGCTCCGGTGGACGTCGTTCTTCGCGCTCGCGACCGCCGCCTTCTTGCTCCTCAACCTGCTCTTCGCAGGGCTCTACGCGCTCCAGCCCGGGTGCGTATCGAACGCGCGCTCGTTCGCCGACCTCTTCTACTTCAGCGTGCAGACGATCGGCACCATCGGCTACGGCACGATGACGCCCGTGACCCACTGGGCCAACGCGCTCGTGACCGCAGAGGCGCTCGCGGGCCTGCTCGTCACGGCGCTCGTGACGGGCATCACCTTCGCGCGGTTCGCGCGACCGACCGCACGCATCCTCTTCTCGGAGCAGGCGCTCATCACGCCCCGCAACGGCGTGCCCACGCTCATGTTCCGCATGGCCAACTGGCGACGCAACCAGATCATCGAGGCGCAGCTCAACGTGATGCTGCTCCGCACGGAGCGGACCAAGGAGGGGGAGGTCATGCGGCGCCCGGAGATGCTCAAGCTCGTGCGCGATCGCAACCCGTTCTTCGCGCTCACGTGGACGGCGATGCACACGATCGACGAGTCGAGCCCCTTCTATGGCGAGGGGGCGATGGCCAAGCTCCGCGAGGAGGGCGCGGAGCTGTTCGCGACCGTGACCGGCATGGACGAGACCATCTCTGCGCAGGTGCACGCGCGCTTCCGCTACTCGCTCGACGACATCGTCGAGGGCCGCAAGTTCGCGGATGTGCTCACCATTCGGGAGGACGGCGCGCGCATCATCGACTACGACAAGTTCCACGTCACGTTGCCGGTGGAGCCCACATGATGACGCAAGAAGCCTTGGACCGAACGACCGCGACGAGGCCCCAGGGGCCCGATCTCGCCGATCAGCCCGACGCCGAGGGCTTCACCCACGCGCGCGTGGACGTGGGCGAGGTCACGCTCCACGTGGCGAGCGTCGCGGGGAGCGAGAACAACGCGGGCCCGCTCGTCGTCTTCTTGCACGGCTTCCCCGAGTTCTGGTGGTCGTGGCGTCACCAACTCCGGGCGCTCGCCGCGGCGGGCTACCGCGTCATGGCGCCCGACCTCCGCGGGTATCACCTGTCCGACAAGCCGCGCGGCGTCTCGTCCTACAAGGTCGAGTCGCTGGCGGCCGACGTCGCCGGGCTCATCCGCGCGAGCGGCGCTCCCGACGCCGTCGTGGTCGGCCACGACTGGGGCGCGATGGTCGCGTGGACGTTCGCGGAGCGGCACCCCGACCTCCTGCGGCGTCTCGTCATCATGAACGTCCCACACCCGCGCGCGATGCTCCGCGGCCTGCTGCGCCCCGAGCAGCTCAAGAAGAGCTGGTACATGTTCTTCTTCCAGCTCGGCGGGATCGCCGAGCGCGCCGTGGAGCGAGGTGACTTCGCCCACGTGCGCCGCATGTTCCGGTACGAGGGGCTCGACGCCGAGGAGACCGAGCGCCTCATCGACGCGCTGCGCGCGCCCGGCGCCCTCACGGCGGCCATGGGCTACTACCGACACGCGATCCGGCGCGTGGCGCGCGGCGACATCCCGGCGCCGACGCGCATCGAGCAGCCCGTCCTCGTGATCTGGGGCGATCGCGACCGCCACCTCGGCAGCGAGATGGCCGCGCCACCCCCGGAGTGGGTCCCGCGCGCGCGCGTCGAGCACATCCCCGAGGCCACGCACTGGGTCCAACAGGTGGCCGCCGAGCGAGTCAACGCGCTGCTGCTCGAGTTCCTGGCCGCGGAGGGCGACGCCCGCGGCTGACGCCGGCGCGCGACCGAGACCGATGCTGCAGCTTCTCAGCCGACGGTTGGCCGTCAAGCTCATGTTGCCGCTGCTCCTCGGCGTCGCGGTGGGCTTCTTGTCGATCGCCACCATCGGGGCGCAGGTGCAGGCCAGATCGGTCGAGCGCCTCCAGCAGGAATCGGCACGCGCGACGGCCGGCATGCTCGCCGCGGGCGTGCGGAGCTCGATGCTCACCGGCAACGGCATCGCGGTGCGGGGCCTGCTCGACGACGCCAAGTCGCGCATCGACACCGCCAAGGTCCGCGTCTACGACGCGACGGGGGCGGAGGTGTTCTCCGAGAAGCCGCCCGCGCCGGATCGAGAGAGGCTGCCGCCGTGGGTGCGGTCGGTGCTCGACACCCGACAGGTGGCCACGGGCGGACCTCGGGGGCTCGCCGCGTTCCCCGTCGAGAACGAGAAGCGTTGCATGGGCTGCCACGCCGACGGGCAGCTCCGCGGCGTGCTCACGCTGACGAGCGACGGAGCGCGCACGCGCATCGACGGCAGCGACGCCGCCATCTCTGCGATCACGCGCATCGTGCGCGCGGGCTTCGTGCAGATCATGACGGCCAAGCACCACGAGATGCTCGACGCGTACTTCGCCGAGCTCGCGGAGCGCACGCCGGGCGTGGACGCGGCAGCGATCTTCAGCGACACGGGCGCGCGCTACTTCGGCAGCGACACGCTCGAGCCGCCCGCCGACGCGCTCACCAAGGCGACGTCCAAGCCGGGTCCCGCGTTCACCGTCGACGATCAGGGCAAGCGCTTGCACCTCGTGCCGCTCCCCAACGAGCCTCGGTGCCAGGGCTGCCACGATCCCAAGGAGCCCATGCGCGGCGCTCTGGTCGTGTCGTTCGACGCTGCCGCGCTCGACGGGGACCGCACGTTGGTCGAGGCGAGCCGCGTGTCGTTGCAGCACGTCATGCTCTCGGGGCT
>JAGQJA010000211.1 GCA_020430845.1 Myxococcales bacterium | reverse complement strand
AGGGCCTCCTCGCGCGCGACCGGCACGTCGAGCGGCTCGAGCGCTCCCGAGGTCTCGTCGAGCCAGCGCACGATCTCGCGTGCGCGCGCGAGATCCTTGGTGGGGCGGGTGCTGGCCGGGCCGTTCGATCGCACGGCCCCCCGCCGGGCCAAGAGGCGCGCCTCCCACTTGCTGCTCCGCTTGGGGCGCCCAGGCTCGCCGAGCGCGCGCAGCGTGGCGGCGGCGTCGCGGTAGAGCGCGCTCTTCGAGCCCCGGAGCGTGACGAGCAACTGCGTGAGGCGCGCGCCGTCGTCGGTGACCCACGCGTAGAGCAGCGCGTCGAGCGGAGCCGCGTCGGCGCTCCCCTCGGCGAGCTTGGTCTTGAGCCGTCGCGCCGCGCGGGCGGCTTCGGCGTCGCTGCCCGCGACGGCGAGCGTGAGCGCGGCCGCGCGCGCCACGCGGGCCTCCATACGCTCGCGAAGGTCTGGCGGTAGCTCGCACGCCACCGCGATCAGCGCGCGCGCGTCGCCGCCGCTCGCGGCCTCTTCTTGGGCCCCGAGCCAGAGCGCGAACGCCGCGGGGCTCGCGAACAGCGCGTCGATGGCGTGGTCTTTCGCGCGCAGCCCGAACACCGCGCCGCGGTGCGGGCCGTCGAACTGCCAGAGCCACGGCGTGCCGTCGCGCCGCACCCCCACGGGCACGGCGCCCGCCACCAGACCGACGAGCCCGAGCCTCGACGCGTCGCTACGCGCGGCGGCCGCGAGGTGCGGGCCGAGCGTCGCCGGGACCGGCTCGGGGCGACAGCGAAACGCCGCGAGCCCCCACGTGTGCGCGAGCGAAACGATCCGCTTCATCTCGTGCGGGGCGACCTCGCCCGTGACGGCGCGGATCGCTTCGCGCGGCGCGGGCGTCACGCGAGGCTTGTGGCGTCGCTGGGCGAGGTAGCGCGCCAACCCGGTGCGTAAGAACGCCTCGGGCGACGCCGCAGCTTTTGGCATCCAGCCGGCGCTCACGGGGCCGAAAGCATCGCGCTCGCCTCCGGGCCGGTCAAGTGACCAGACGTGGTGGGAGGTGGGCGGTTTGGTTGTAAGAGACCACACGGACGGCGCCCGTCGCGCGGACGACGATCGTGGTGATGCCGCAGTTGTGGCTCACCATGCGCGTCCAACGTACGGCGGGCACGCCGAGCGATCGGCAGACGAGGTAGCGGATGAGGTTGCCGTGCGACACGTAGAGCTCGACACGATCGCGCCGCGTCGGGCGGAAGAAGCGCGTGAACGCTCGCTCGGCGCGCACGCGGTCCTCGCGTCGCTCCTCGGGCGGGACGGTGTAGCCGGCGATCTTGCTGTACATGCCCTCACGCAGGAGATGGCTGTAGCTTACATCTACATCGCCGAGCCCGCGCGAGAGGATCTCGGCGGTCTGTCGAGCGCGAGGCAGGCGGCTCGACAGCATGATGTCGACGCCGCGATCGCGCAGCCACGCGGCCGTGAGCTCGGCCTGCTCGATGCCGATGTCGGTCAGGCGCTGCGGCCCGTTCGGGTCGGTGTCGTAGTGTCCGTGGCGTACGATGACGATCGTGCGCGACGCCGCGCGGGGCGCGTCGGTCATGTGAGCCTCTCGACGTACCCGGGCGGCGCCACGGCGCGATAGATGCGTTCGACGACGGCGGGGGCGCGCGCGGGATCGATCTGCACCTCGCCGACGCCCCGCACGCCCATGCGGACCGTGCCGTCGCGGTCGTCCCAGTAGAACCCCTCGTACGTCTCGACGTAGCCGAGGCGGTAGCCGTGGAGCGCCACGCGAAAGAGCATGCGCGCCAGCCAATAACGAGGGATCTGCGCGTCGCGCGCCGTGGCGCCGTGGACGGTGGCGGCGACGACACGGTCGGACAGCGGCGTGAGCAAGAGACCCGCCTCGCGCAGCGGCAACGAGCCCGCGGGGCCCTCCTCGAACGGCGCGAACGGCGCCGATGGCGTCGCGGACCACGACGCGGGCGCGGCGTCGATCTCTCGCGTCGGCGAAGAGAGCACGAGGGCGCGCTCGATGCCGGCGCCCGGCAGCTCGGATCCTGCGGGTACCCGCACGAGATCGCCGTCGGCGAAGTCCGACCCTTTCGTCGCGGTGAGCACCACCACCCACGCCCCGCATGGTCGGGCGATCGCGGCCGGCGCGACCACGAGCTCGAGCCGCGCCCCGCACACGGTCGCGAGGTCACGCGCGGCGTCGTGCTCGAGGTCCGCGAGCATGAGCGGGAGGCCGTCGGGCGCGGGCGCGTAGCGCTTGACGTCCTCGAGGCGCGCCGCGCTCGTCTCGGCGGGGCGATCCGTCGGCGGCGTGAGCCGGGACGCGCACGCGACGAGCACGAGGCCCGTGCGCCGAGAGCCGGGCGGAAACGAGAACGGCTCGTAGGGCGCCCGCAGCATGCCCGGCCAGTGCAACGATCCGTACGGGTGCAGGAGCAAGTCGAGCGGGCGATGGTTGTAGCGCGCGAACAGCTCTGCGGTCTCCGTCTCGAGCACGAAGGTGCGGAGCGGGAAGCCATCGACGAGGGCGTCACCCGTGGGGAGCGCCACGGCGAGCTCGTCGGACAGGTTGCCGTGCGCGAAGTAGACGGGCTCGGAGGCGGTGGCGATTTCGAGCTGCGCGTCGCCGATGGTGGCGACGACAGTGAGGTGATGCTCGAAGCGCTCGCGGCGCGCGGCGAGCGCGCGCAGGTTCGTGCGCGACAGCGGCGCGGGCAGGGCGGGGCGATCTCGCGAGGGCAGGACCCAGTCCCGCGTCGTGGGGTGCCGGTGCGCATCGCCCGCGGGCTCACCTTCGAGCCGCAGCGTGAGCTCGGCGACGCGGCGACCGAGGTGCTCGGCCGTGGCGAGGTCTCCCGGCGGGAGCTCGCGATCGCGCTCACGCGATTGGGCCATCGCGCCGAGGTGGCTGCCCAGGCGGTTGATGTCGGCCGCGCCGTCGCCCGCGGTGGCGAACGGCGGAGGGAGCCCGAGGCCCACCCAGACCATCCCGTGCTGCGCCGCGAAGACGGCCATCTGCATGAGGGTCGAGAGCTTGTCTCCGCTCGGGGCCGCCGAGTGCGTGAAGCCGGCGGCGATCTTGTCGCGCCACCCTTGCACGGCCCAGATGTGCGAGGTGGCGTCGAGCATCGCCTTGAGCTCGGCCGACACGCCGCCCATGTACGTGGGGCAACCGAGCACGATCGCGCTCGCTCCGGCGAGCGTCTCCCAAGGCACGGCGCCCGCGCCCACGTCGACCAGCTCGGCCTCCACGCCGGCGACCGAGCGGGCTCCCTGCGCCACGCGCTTGG
>JAGQJA010000210.1 GCA_020430845.1 Myxococcales bacterium | reverse complement strand
CGCTCATGCCCCACCGCTTCGTCCGTCGCCTCGCGCTCGAGGTGATGACCGAGGTGGTCGCCGTCGCGCGCGCCGAAGAGGTCAAGCTCGAGAAGGTGTCGGGCACCATCGATCTCAACTGGATCGCGCTCACGCCCGAGGAGCGCCGCGCAGCGGGCTCACCGGGGCTCGTCGCCAAGCACGGGCTCCTCCTCGCGGTCGGCTTCCGGTACCGTCGTATGCGCAGCTCGATGCTCTCGGCCATCGAGCGCGGCCGCCCGCCCGCGGTCGACTTCCTCAACGGCGAGGTCGTCGAGCACGGAAAGGCCCACGGAATCCCGACCCCAGTGAATACCGCGGTGCGCAAGCTCGTCTGGGACATCTCCAAGGGAAAGAACCGCGCGCACATCGACACGCTGCGCGCGCTCTCGGACGAGCTGCTCCGCGACGCCTCGCGCGCCTGAGCCGCAGGGAGAGACCTCGACGATGTACGATCTCAAGATCAAGGGCGGCAGCATCGTCGACGGCACGGGCGCCCCGCGCTACTCGGGCGACGTCGCGATCAAAGACGGCGTCATCGTGGCCGTGGGCGAGTGCGGCGAGGGCGCTCGGCAGACGATCGACGCGTCGGGCGCGATCGTCACGCCGGGCTTCACCGACATCCACACCCACTACGACGGGCAGATCTCGTGGGACGAAGAGCTCGCGCCGTCGTCCATCCACGGGGTCACCACGGCCGTCATGGGCAGCTGCGGCGTGGGGTTCGCGCCCGTGCGTCCCACCGACCAGACGCGCCTCATCGAGCTCATGGAGGGCGTCGAGGACATCCCCGGCAGCGCGCTCGCCGAGGGCATCACGTGGGGCTGGGAGACGTTCCCCGAGTACATGAGCGTGCTCGACAAGATGCCCCACGCCATCGACTTCATGGCGCAGGTGCCGCACGACGCGCTGCGCGTCTACGTCATGGGCGAGCGGGCCGTGGCCAACGCCGCGGCCACCGCCGGCGACATCGCCGAGATGCGCCGCCTCTTGCGCCTGGCCCTCGACGCCGGCGCGGCCGGCTTCAGCACGGGCCGCAGCGACAACCACCGCAGCGTGCACGGCGAGTGGACCCCGGCGTCCGAGGCCAAGGGCGAAGAGCTCGCGGGGATCGCCAAGGCCTTCGACGGCCTCGGCTACGGCGTGCTCCAGGCGGTGAGCGACTTCAACGTGATGCAGGGCGACGAGCACTTCGACCACGAGTGGTCGGTCCTCGAGGACATGGTCCGTGCGGCCGGCGGGCGCCCGCTCAGCGTCTCGACGATGCAGCGCGACCACTCGTTCCGGCAGTGGCGCAAGATCCTCGATCGCGCCGAGGCGTGCGCGCAGAAGGGCCTCACCGTGCGCTGCCAGGTCGCGCCGCGCGGCATCGGCGTCATGCTGGGGCTCACGGCCACGTTCCACCCGTTCATGGGCTTCCCGAGCTACAAGGCGCTCGGAGACATCCCGCTCGCCGAGCGCGTGCGGCGCATGCGCGATCCCGAGCTCAAGGCGCGCATGATCGCCGAGAAGAGCGAGCCGGTCGCGGGCGACGGCAGCAAGCTCCCGCCCTTGGCAGACTTCTTCCTCGCGAACCTCGACATGGTCGCGATGCGCCTCTTTCGCCTGGGCGAGAAGCCCAACTACGAGCCGACGGTGCAAGAGAGCTTCGCCGCCGAGGCCAACCGCAAGAACGTGCCCGTGCTCAGCGTGATCTACGACGCGCTGCTCGAGGACGACGGCAAGGCGCTCGTGTACTTCCCCGTCTACAACTACACGGGGATGAACCTCGACACCGTGCACGAGATGCTCACGCACCCGCTCGCGCTGCCCGGGCTCAGCGACGGTGGCGCGCACGTGGGCACCGTGTGCGACGCGAGCTTCCCCACGTTCCTCATGACGCACTGGGCGCGAGATCGCGCGCACGGTCGCATCCCGCTCGAGCGCGTCATCCAGATGCAGGCGCACGACACGTCGCGCTACATGGGCCTCACCGATCGCGGCACCGTGGCCGTGGGCCAGCGCGCCGACCTCAACGTCATCGACTTCGACAACCTGCGCCTGCGTCACCCCACGATGCAACGAGACCTGCCCGCGGGCGGCCAACGCCTCATGCAGCGCGCCGACGGCTACGTCGCCACGCTGGTCAAGGGTGAGGTCATCGCGCGAAACGGCGAGCTCACGGGCGCACGCCCCGGGCACCTCGTGCGCGCCGGCTCGAGGTAGCCGCCGGCGATCAGGCGCGCAGCGTGAGCGCGCCGGGCACGACGTCGACCGTCAGCGGCAGGCCGCCCATCGGCTCGCCGTCGACGTCGAGCAAGAACTTGTCGCGCGCGTCGTCGTTGGCCAGCTCGAGCTCGAAGCGCTGCCCCGAGAGGTGCACCGTGCCGGCTTGGCTCATGTGCGAGCCCGAGTAGATCCCGCCCGAGGTCATCGCGAAGGCGACCTTGCTCGTCTGCCCGAGCGCGACGAGCTCGAGCGTGCCGTCGTCGACCTCGGCCATCGGCGCGACCTTCATGCCGCCGCCGAAATATCGGCCGTTGCAGATGGCGACCATGAACGATCGGAACGTGTGCTCGTGCCGCTCGCCGTCGCGCGTGACCGTGCACTTGACGTGCCCCAGCTTGGCGCCGAGGAGCGCGCGCGCCGAAGCTCCGAAGTACGCGGCCTTGCCGCCGAGCATGCGCGGCGCTTCGGCCACGTAGCGGTCGACGAGGCCGCTCATGCCGCAGGAGAGGATGTTGACGAACCAGTGACGCTCTTTTCCGCCGCCCGAGAAGCGACCGACGTCGATCTTGCGCTCGCGCCCGGACGTGAGCGCGTCGAGGTAGCGATCGAGGCGGTGCTCGAGGTCGAGCGTCTTGCGAAAGTCGCCGCCGGTGCCCTGCGCGATGAGGCCCACGCGTGTGTCGGCCGCCTTGGCCGCGCCGTCGCCGTGCTTGGCCTGCATGAGGCCGTTGACGACCTCGTGGAACGTGCCGTCGCCGCCCACGGCGACGACGAGCGGGTGACCCGCGATCGCGCCTTGGCGCGCCAGATCGATGCCGTGCCCGGAGCGCTCCGTGAAGGCGACCTCGACCGCGCCCATCGCGCGCTCGATCGTGGCTCGCATCGCCCCGAACGTCTCGCCCGTGCGGCCTCGACCGGACTTGGGGTTGACGACGAGGAGCGGCTTCACGGCGTGTCCGCGTCGGACGTGCGCGCCTCGACCGTGGCGCCGATGCGCCGGCCGATCGTCTCGAGCAGCGAGCTGCCCGGCTCGGGCCACACCACCCCGCGCGCCTCGAGGTCGGCCACCGTGTCGGCGAGCGTCTCGGTCGGATCGCGCGGCGCCCAGCCGAGCTCGTTCTCTGCGCGGCTCGCGTCGAGGTACCAGTAGTGGTTGGCCATGTCGACCGACACCGCGTCGACCGGCAGGCTCATGCCCACGCGCCCGGCCACGCGCTCGAGCATCTCTGCGCCGGCGCGTGCCAGCTCGGCCATGCGCGGCATCGGCAGCATGGGCGCGCGCACACCGCTGATGCGCTCGAGGCGGGCGAAGAGCTCGCGGAGCGTCATGTTGCACGCGCCGACGAGGTAGCGACGGCCGGCCACGCCCTTGTCCATCGCCAGGGCCAGGGCCTCGGCGGCGTCGCGCGCGTCGACGAAAGAGATGCCGCCGGGCGGGACGACCGGGATCTTGCGCTCGAGGAAGAGCCGCACGTCTTCTGTGGAGGACCCGTGCACGTCGCCGGGGCCGAGCAGGAGCGTCGGGTTGACACACACGACCTCGAAGAGGCCCGCGTTGTCGGGGAGCGCGCGCCCGTTGGCCTCGAGCGCGGCCTGCTCGGCGAAGAGCTTGGCGCGGTAGTACGGCCAGCGGTTGAGCAGGCCGATGGGCGTGGGGTCGTCCTCGGTGGCGACGAAGTCGGGGTCGTCGCTCACGGCGACGGTGCCGCTCGTCGACGCGACGACGACGCGCTTGACGCCGCGGGCCACGGCCGCCTCGAGCACGTTCTTGGTGCCGCGCACGTGCACGTCGTGGAGCTTCTCGGCGTCGTCGGGGCGACGCGACACGAACCCCGCGCAGTGGAACACGCCCGCGACACCGTCCATCGCGCGGTCGAGCGACGCGCGGTCGGTCACGTCGCCCACGACGCGGACGACGCCGTCGGGCAGAGGTGCGGAGGCGGTGCGGACGAGCGCGACGATCTCGTGCTCCCGCGCGCGCAGCGCGTCGACCAGGTGTCGGCCCAAGAATCCGGTGGCGCCGGTGACGAGGTACCTGCTCATCGTCGCCCGGGCATACCGCGGGGGTCGGGCCACGGCAAGCAGGGCCGGGGGCTGGTCGCCGATCACCCACGGTCCGCGCGCGATCCGCTCGCGAGGCCACAAAAATGGGCACTCCAGCGAGGCACCGATCTTGTAACGCGACGCGCGATGAGCGCGCGACGACCCGGCTACGCCCCAGCTCCCGACGAGGACGACGAGCCCGCGACGATGCGCCCGTCGGGCACGTCGATCCGCGTCGATCCGACCCGGCTGCGCGCCGCGCTCGAGAGGCTCGCCACGGGCGACGGCGGCGACGATCCGTCGGTGCTCCTCGGCTTCGTGCAGCTCATGATGGCGCGCGCGTGCGCGTCGCCCACGGGCTTCGAGAGCTGGCTCGAGGGCTCGCTCGTGGTGACGATCCGTCGTCGTGTGAGCTGCGGCGTGTCCGTGCACGTGGCGGGCGACGCCGACGGGCGGGTCGACGAGGCGTTCGAGATCCCGTTCGCGCGGCTGCCGTTCGGGCGCGTGTGCGGGGCGATCGACCGCGAGCCCGCGGTGGTCGGTCCGGCGTTCGTGTACGTGACCGACGACGAGGTGAGCATCTCGGTGATCACGTACGTCGACGCGGAGCCCGCGGCCGAGCTCGTCGACGACGACGGGAGCGACGACGACCGCACCGTGATCGACCTCGACCTCGCGCGTCGCACGCAGGCCGACGGGCCCACGGTGTGCCTCGACACCGAGGGCTACGATCCGGACGCGACGATGATCGCGTCGCCGCCGAGCGAGCTGCTCCGGCTCTCGAAGCACCCGGCGACGGCCCCCGCGTTGCCGATCGCGCGCCGCCACCGCGCGGGCCGCTGAGCCGCGACGTCGCACGCGCTCACGTCACGCGCCTTGGCGCGAGCCGCGCGCGGCGATATGCATCGCGTGTGAAAGAAGCACGCGCCCGTCGTCCGCTCGTCCACTCCTCGGCACCGTCGCCCACGCGCACGGCCGTCCTCGCGCTCGCCGCGTGCGCCGCGCTCACCGGCGGCTGCGACAAGATCCGCGAGAAGCTCGGCGGCGGGGGCTCCGCGGCCGACGGCGGCTCGACGTCGATCGCGTCCGAGCCCGTGGGCGCCATCACGAGCTTTCTCGGCGGCGACGGCTTCGAAGGCGAGATCACCATGGTGACCTCGGGGACGAGCGCCAAGGGCGCGCCCAAGACGATGATCTACGGCGTCAAGCGGCCGAAGCTCCGCGTCGACTTCGCCGAGCAGGCCCCCGCGCTCGCCGACAACCCGATGATGAGCGCGACCACGGCCGTCATCATCGACCCGACCGTGAAGAAGGCGTGGGCGCTGATGCCCGCGCAGAAGCGCGCGATGGTGATCGACTTCGATCGCATGAAGGAGATGCAGCGCTTCGCGGGGGCCAGCGCGCCCGACACGTCGACGCCGCCGCAGATCATCAAGACCGGCAAGAGCGACGTGGTCGCCGGCATCAAGTGCGACGAGTGGCAGGTCATCGACGCGCGCTCGATCAACGAGGCGTGCGTGGCCGAGGGCGTGACGTGGTTCGACCCGATGTCGATGGGCTCGACCATGCCGGAGTACGCGTGGGGCGCAGCGCTCGCGGGCGCGAATCGTTTCCCGCTGAGGGTCGTCTCCAAGGACAAGGCGGGCGTCGAGAAGTTCAGGGCGACGGCGACCAAGGTCGAGAAGAAGGCGCTCGCCGACGATCGTTTCGTCGTGCCCGCCGACTACCAGGTGGTCGACCCGTTCGCGATGCTCGGCAACCTGAAGGGCATCAAGGGCATGCCGGGCGTGCCGCCGTTCGCGCCGCCCAAGCCCACCGCCAAGTAGACCCTCCGACCGGGCGGTCCGCGCCGCGATCTCGCCGCGACTCAGCTCGCGGAGAACCGCGCGCCCAGGTTGTCGGCGAACGTGCGGTGGTGCGGCGGGGCGATCACGAGGCTCCGCGAGAGGTCTGCGCTGCGCGCGCGCGCGAACGCCACGGCGAGCCCGGGCAACGGCGGCCGGCACCAGCACGTGGGCGGACCCGGCGCGTGAACGCATGTGTATACATCGATAGGCCTGCTCCCCTCCGAGAGCGCGGCCACCTCGGCGCGAGCGCGCTCCGCCCACGCCTCGCCGTCGTCGGGGCGCCACGCGTACACGAGCCAGGGACCCGTCGGGGCGGCCTCGCGCGCCGCTTCGAGCGTGGTGGAGTGCGGCTTCCACCCGGGGCCCCAGAGCGCGTCGCCCGACACGATGGCGGCCGCAGCACCGTGGGCCACGTCGGCGCGCACGAACGGCGCGCGCTCGATCGCCTCGAGCCCCTCGTCGTCGTCGGGCGGCTCGAGATCACGCAGGGCGCGGTGGAGCACCGTGGGACCGAAGACGTTGGGATCGATCTTGGCGACGCGCGCGAGGTCTGCGCCCGCGAGCAGCTCGCCGTGCCGCTCCAGCATGCGCTCCACCACGTTGCGCTGCGCGTCGGCGAGCGAGACCTCGACGTGCACGCATCGCACGCGCGCCCCTCGGGCGTGGGCGATCCGCACCACGTCGGCGCGGCTCGCGCGCGAGAGGTACGTGTTGTCGAGCACGAGCTTGTCGACGCCCTCGGCGAGCTTGCCGTCGAGGCGTTTCGCGATCCCGCGCAGCGTGCCCCCGAGCTCGTCGCGGTTGAGCCTCTCGTATCCGCGCTCCACCCACGCGCGCGCCGCGGTCGACTTGCCCGCGCCCGGCACGCCCATCACGAGCACCACCTCGCGCGTCGACGT
>JAGQJA010000209.1 GCA_020430845.1 Myxococcales bacterium | reverse complement strand
TCGACGCCGACGAGGCGCTCATGTTCTTGAGGATGAAGACAAGGATGATAGTCATCATGTCGAGCATGGCGGTGATGTTGAGGAAGTTGATCTCCGCCTCGTGAGCCCTGCGCGGCGTCGCGCGACGGAGCTCGCGCTTGAAGACGGCCATGCTCGCCGGCTTCTGCGGCGGCGGCGGGCCCTTGGGCGGACCACCGCCGGGAGGGGCGCCCTGCGGCGGCTGCGGATTGGGAGGGAGGTTGGCCATCGTCTACGCCTCTAGCCTAGCCCGTCAGCGGGCGAGACCGAACTGCACTTCAGGGAAGAGCTCCTCGCCCGCCTCGTCTTTCCGTACCGCGTCCATCGTGCTGATGATGACCTGGTAGGGGATCTGCGGGTTGGCGCTGATGGTGACGCTCGACTCGTCCTTGAAGTCGGGCGAGGCCGTCTTGAGGCGCGCGACGCACTTCTTGAGGCCGTCGTAGTCGTAGTCGGCGCCCTTGCGCGCGAGCGCGAGGCCGGGCCCGGTGTCTTGGCAGCCGGGCGCGACGTTGCCGCCCTGGGCCTTGACGCTGAAGCCGTCGGGGACGACCAGGATCGTGAGCCCGAGGGTGGGCGTGGTGGGCGCGCGCGCGCCAGAGCCGGCGCGCGGCGGGAACGTGTCGATGGTCGCCGTGAACGTCACCGACACGGTGGCGAGCACGAACATCAGCACGTTCATGATGATGTCGAGGAAGGGGACGATGTTGAGCTCGCCACCCTCCTCGTCGGGAGACAGCTCCTTGGGCTCGGAGAGCCTCCGGATCTTGCTCCGCTGCGCTGCGCTCAGCTTCTCTGCCATCCCGGGCTCCGTGGGCGAGAGCGTGAGCTCTCAGTAGCCTCCGGGGCGGGTCTGGATCGTGAGCAGGTTGAAGACCCGCTCCTGCGTCGCGTCGAGATCGTGCTGAATCGTCTTGGCGCGCTGGTGCAGGATGACGTGCGAGATCATGCACACGACGGCGATGCCGAGGCCGAGCGCCGTGTTGTACATGGCCTCTGCGATACCGTTCGCGAGGATGCGCTGGCGATCGGCGGCCGACAGACCGGGCGCCGCGATGGCGCCGAAGGTGTGGATGAGGCCGAGCACCGTTCCGAGCAGACCGACGAGCGTCGCGATGTTCGCGAGCGACCACAGCGAGCCGATGCGCTTCTCGACGGCGGGCTTGAGCTCGCCCATCTTCTCGCTCATGGCGGCGTCGACCTCGTCGGCGCCCTTGTTCGCGTGCGTGAGACCCGCCTTGACGAGCTGCAGCGTCGGGTACTCCCCGGCGTCGCAGAGCTTGATGGCGCGGTCGATGTTGCCCGCGGTCACCAGCTTCTTTATCTGCGCGAAGAACTCTCTCGAGTTGACGCGGTACTTCGTCAACTGGAACGCCGTCCTCTCGACGATGAGGGAGACGACGATCGCGCTCACCACAAAGTTGATCGAAAGGAAGGTGGGGTTCTCCTTGAACGCCTCCATGAAGCCGGTGCCGCCGCCTCCACCTGACGATGCCGGACCACTCAGCAGGACCAAGAACATCCCCGATGCTCCTTTCTCTATCTCTCTACGGCACCGTCGCTCCGCGCGATCGATGCCCGTGCTCGAGCGCCGCCCGGAATGGCGGCCAAAGACCTTCTCTTCCCTGAAAATAGGGAAGACGGCAGCCACGATACCTGGCTTGTTTCAGGGAAGTCAACGTGACGAACGAAGGGCGTCGTTCGTTTCCTCCGCGGGCCGTCTGCGCCTCGCGTCGCGGCCGCAAGATCAGCCCCGCTGGTCTGTCGGGTGACCGGGCGGGGGGCGGTGCCTCGACGCGGAGACCATGCGCGCGGGCGTCGCGGCTCGCCCGTCGAGCGCCGCGGGCGAGCGCTCCGTTTCGCATGCACTCTACACATATCGCGCAAAAGGCTCGTCGCGACAGGCCGATTCCAGTGACAACGGATCATTCCCTAACGCGCCGTAACTGCAAAACTTTACCGGTGCTCTAAAGTGAAATGACCCGCCCAAGCATGTTGACGGACAGGCGTCCGAAGGGTCAGACTTCGCGTCGCTTCGTCTCAGCCCTCGGGTCTCGCGCCCGCGGACACGTCGAAGCGTCGGTCGATCGGTTGAGTAGTTGGCCCGAGAGGTAGCCCGGCGACACGCTGGGCGAGTCAGAGGGGATGATCGCAAGGCTTGAAGTTTAAGGAGCTTGCGTCTGCTGCGTGCGTGGCGATATCGTCCGCGCGCTTTTTTCATCGCGCGATAGCGCAAACGTCGCGACGTCGCGACGGCACGGAGACTTCCCTCCGCGCGAGAGCGCGGACAAAAGGTGTGGCGGGCCGCTTGGCCCAATAGATTCGGAGGAGCGCATGTCTGGTCTCTGGAAAGCGTACAAAGAGGGCGGCGTCGTAATGATGAGCGTCATCTTGCTCTGGTCGATCTTCTCGATCGGCATCATTATCGAGCGCGCGCTGTACCTGTACGGCTCGTCGATCAACAAGGACGTGTTCCTCGCCACGATGCAGAAGTGCATCCTCGCAGGTGACGTCGCGAAGGCCGTGAAGATGTGCTCGGCCGCGAACGCGCCGCTCGCGCGCATCGTCCAGGCCGGCCTCGTCAAGGTCAACCGCCCCGACGAGGAGGTGCAGGCCGCGATGGACGAGGCTGCCCTGCGTGAGCTCCCGAAGATCGCCAAGCGGACGGCGTTCCTCGCGCTCCTCGCGAACCTTGCGATGCTCTCCGGTCTCCTCGGAACGGTGACCGGCCTCATCACGAGCTTCGGCGCCGTCTCCGGCGAGAGCGTCGACCCGGGCCAGAAGGCGCGCATCCTCGCTGAAGGTATCAGCGAGGCCATGCACTGCACCTGGTTCGGCCTCGCGGTCGCCATCGTCGCCCTCATCGGCTTCGCGCTCCTCAACGGGAAGACGCAGCAGCTCGAGGACGACATCAACGAGGCCAGCGTGCAGGTGCTCAACCTGGTGGTGACGAACCGCCAGAAGGTGAACCTGTCGAACCTCAGCGCCGCGGCGTGAGGTAGGCCCGGACGGGGCGCCTCGCGCGCCCTGTCCATCGGAGTCGTGTGAGGGGCTCCCCGAGCGGGAGCCCCCTTTCTCCAAGCCAGAGGTCCCAAGATGGGTGGCGTAAGCGTAGAAGGCGGAGGCGGCAGCAAACGCGCGGTCGACGCCGAGATCAACATGATCCCGATGATCGACCTGCTGATGGTCACGATCTCGTTCCTCCTCATCACGGCCGTCTGGTCGCACATGTCGCGCATCAACGCCGACGCGCAGGTCCCCGGTCCCCCCCGAGAGGTCGAGCCGACCCAGGTGGAGCCCGAGAAGCAGCTGCACGTCGAGATGCGCGCGCCCGACAAGTTCGTCCTCATCTGGAAGCAGGGCGGCACCGTCGTCAGCACGGTCGACGTCCCGCGCAAGGACAACCTGATCGTCAAGGACGGCGTGAAGAACATCCGCTTCCCCGACCTCGCCGCCAAGATCGAGGCCGAGTGGAAGACCGCCGGCTCGCACCGCGACGCGACCGACAAGAAGTTCGATCAGGCCGTCCTCCACACGGACAACGAGACGCCGTACGTCTACATCATCGGCGTCATGGACGCGATCTACCAGCCCCACCGGCCCTACACGGCGGGCGGCAAGACCGAGCAGGTCCCGTCGTTCAACGTGACCTTCGCCGTGAACTGACGTCAGCGCGACGCGAGTTGTTGCTGAGAGCGCCTGAAGCCAAGAAGAGAAGCCAGGAACTGCCATGACGATTCACGAGCCCGGCCGACGCTTGATGCACTCCGTGCAGCTCAAGTACGTGCAGAAGAAGGTCGCAGGCGGGGGGCAGCGGCAGGTCGCCGCGGGCCTCTCCCTGACGAGCATGATCGACTTTCTCGTCACCATCGTCGTCTTCCTCCTCATCACGTTCTCTGCGAGCGGCGAGATCCCCGCCGCCAAGAACGTGCGCCTGCCCACGGCGGAGAACACGATGGACATGATCGACGCGCCCATCGTGTCGATCGCGGGACAGGCCATCCTCGTCGACGGCGCGCCCGCGGGGAACACGCGCGCGGTCGAAGAGAGCAAGCGCATGCAGCGCATCGACGAGCTCTTCAACATCCTCAAGGGCAAGCGCGAGGTCTGGCGTCAGCTGCACCCGGGCAAGGACTTCCCTGGCGTGGTCGTTCTCCAGATCGACCAGGACGTCACCGCGGTGGTCGTGAAGAGCGTCTTCCAGACGTCGGCGTTCGCGGGCTTCCCCAACGTCAGCTTCATGGTCAACGGCGCGTCGAAGACGCCCGGCGGCACGGCGCAGTAAAGCCGAGCCGGCGCGAATCCGGAGCCCCTCCCCTTGGTCGACAAGCGACGAGAGCTGGGGCTCAAAGCCATCAAGGGCGCGCGCGACGATCGCGAGCGCACGAAGTTCGGCCGCATCACTCCACGCGTGTGGGTGTTCGCGGCCGCTTCGATTTTGTCCACGATGGTCGTGGCGCGCATGTACTCGGGGCGCGAGCTGGGCAACGCCAAAGAGACGCTCCTGCAGAAGCAGCGCGCCGCCGACAAGACGGTGGGCGCGCGCTGGTACCCGCTGCGTGATCGTATCGAGAGCTTCACGGTCGACGCGGCCAAGGCCTACAAGGGCGATTTGGTCACGCCCGAGGCCGCGACGCTCAACTTCCGGACATTGCCGGGCATCTACCTGCGCCTCCGCACGGCCGACGCGCAGAGCGTCGAGAGCATCCACAAGGTCGCGCCCGAGTCGGTCAAGGATGGCTTCACGAGCTGCTTGCTGCGCACGCGCAACGACGCGGCGGCCCGAGGCGAGCCCGACGCGGGCGCGGCGCCCGATCAGCCGTGGAACCTGCGTCAGGCATACGCGTCGACGCGCATCTTGACCGAGGACTGGGTGCGCGAGGTGCGTGAGTCGCCCGACACGGTGCGCCTGCGCATCTTCGAGGACCAGTACGACAAGGCCGAGAAGAACGAGATCCCGAAAGCGATCGACATCGTCACTCGGGCGCAGTTCTTCTTGCTCGTGCTCGACGAGGACGCCGACGCCGCGCGCCAGTACGCCGAGGACGGCGGGGGCATCACGACCGAGGCGCTCCAGCAGGTGCCCCACGCCGCACGCGTGCACGTGCTGAACCTCAAGACCGGCGAAGAGATGCTGCGCGTCCGGCGCGAGGCCGACGGCCAGGTGCGCATGGTGAGCGACGGGCAGCTCCGCGATCCGGAGATCCGCGCGGCGCTTCGTCGACAGGTCAACAACTGCGCCCTCGCGCAGAACGTGCTCGACGCGGCTCGCCCCGCCGCACCGGCAGCGACCGACGCGGGCACCGACGCGACGACCGACGCCGCGCCCTGACCGCTAAGGCGCCGCCACGTCGAAGTGCACGGCCCAGTTGAAGAGGTCGTAGCCGTGACGCGACGGCGTGGCGTCCGAGTCGCGCAGGTTTCCCCTCGGGCCCGTGGTGGGTCCGCCGAGGGCCCCGCTGACGCCGGTGAAGGCGTAGCGCACGCGCCCGTTGGCGTTCGGCGGCGCGGACAGCGTGATCGTCACCGTGTCGGGGGCCGTGACGGCGACCGACGAGATGGTGGGCACGTCGGGGCCGTCGTCCGTCCATTCGAAGCCGTAGCTACCTGGGTCGCTGACGCGCTGCGTGTCGAGCACCAGCGGCGGCGCGGGAACGAACATCGTCAGCGTCACCGTCGCGCCGACGCGCGTGACCGCCTTGGGCCGCACCGGCTCCCACGCCTTGCCCTCGAGGATCACGCGGCGGTAGACCTTGGCGTAGTCCTCGCCCATGTGCCGGTAGCCCTCGTTGGTGAGGTGCACGCCGTCGGGCGCGTACGGCAGGTGGTACTTGGCGCCCACGAGGATGATCTTGCCCGGCGCGGCGACGTGCGCGGACAGCTGCGCCGCCGCCACAGCGCTGGTGGTGAGCCGGCTGCCGAGCTTGGTCCAGGTGCTGAACTGGGTGTGAAGCATGGGGACGGGCTCGGCCTGGCCCGTGATGGCGCGCACGTCGGTCTCGTAGTCCCGCTGCCACTCGAGCAGATCGGCCTCGTACGCCGGGTTCTGCGCGTTGTGATCGCTCTCGCCGTGGACGTTCGTGACCGCGCGGATCACGTGGGTCTTGCCTGCCGCGACGGCGAGATCGTGGGCGGCTTGCGCCTGCGCGATCCCGTTGGCGTACGCGGTGAGCGTCCCGTTCTTCTTGAGCGCGGCGTACGGCTGGCCGCCCACGCCGTGGGCGCTCACGAGGAGATCATGGCTCGTCTGGCCCGCCGGTTGGCCGACGAGCACCACGTCGCGCGCGAGCTTCGTGACGAGGCTCGCGAACGCGCTCGAGAGCGTCTCGCGCGGGCCTTCGACGAGCGGGACGAACGACGTGAGCCCCGCGCCGCCGGCGATGACGCCCGTGACGAACATCTGGTTGTCGAACGGCTGCGCGGTCGAGAGGACGGGCGTGCCCTGCGAGCCGACCGAGAGGCTCTGCCCCGTGCCGAGCACGTGGTTGATGTCGCGATAGACGAACCCCGGCGCGAGGAGGGACGCGTCCGCATCGGTGAGCGCGTCGAGCGCTGCGTCTTGCGTGGACGCTTCGAGCGCCGCGTCTTGCGTGGACGCGTCCGGATCCGTGGATCGCGCGTCGGCGCGCCGATCGTCGCCCGCGTCGTCGGGGGAGGGCGCCGCCGAGGGCTCGTCAGCGCCGCACGCGCCGATCGCCCCTGCCACGAGAAGCGCTCCGACGACGACCCACGAACGGTGACGCGATCCCATGATCGCTCGATCGTAGCAGGCGCGGGCCAGGGGTGGACCTCGGAGACGGCGCGCTCACCCTCGCGCGCGCGCGAGGACGTGCAGGTCGGCTAGGTTGTGGCCCGAGGGGCGACGGGGCAGCGCGGTGCCCAGCGTCACGTGCGCGGGGCCCGTGTCGAACGCGCGCGACGCACGATCGAGCAGCGTGCGCGCGCGCCCCGTGACCGGGCCCACGAGGAGCGCGCCCCCCGTCCCACTCGAGCCGTCCACGCCGTCGGTCGCGAGCGCCAGGAAGGTGACGCCGCGCGGCAGCCCACCAGCTCCCACGCGCGCCGAGACGTGCGTGGAGCGCCCACCTCGACCCGCGCGCGCGCCGTGCGGTACCTCCACCGAGGGCTCGGCCACACGGACGATGGCCGCGCCCGGCGCGAGCTTCGACGCGAGGCGCACGTACTCACGCGCGAGGTCCTCTGCGGCAGCGAGCGACGGCGGCAGGACGCGCGCGCGGAGACCCGCCGCCTCGAGCTGACGCGCGACGCGCTCGGCGAGCTGCTCGGGGCTCGCCACGGCGACCGGCCGCGCCACGCGCGCGGGAGCGGCGCGCGGCGTGAGCGGCAGGGTCACGAGATCCGGCGCGTATCGGGCGAGGATCTTCCGCGCCGCGTGCGCGCCGGCGCGCGACGCGCACGTGGGCCCGGAGCCGACGTCGGAGAGATCGCCGTCGATCACGTCGCTGAGCACCACGGTGACGACGCGCGCGCCCCCGGCCTCGCGCGCGAGCCCGCCGTCTTTGATGCGCGAGAGGCGACGGCGCACTGTGTTGATCTCGGTGACGGGGGCGCCCGAAGCGAGCAGCGCCGCCGTCACGCGCCGCTTGTCGGCGAGGGACACGCCGGGCGCGGGCCACGCGACGAGCGACGACGCGCCGCCCGAGACGAGCACGACGAGCGCGGACTCGCGAGAAGACGCCGCGCGACCCGCCGCGCGAGCGACGGCCATCGCCGCGCGGGCCGCCGCGACGCTCCGCCCGTCGGGCAGCGGGTGGGAGGCGCGCAGGATCCGCGTGCGCGGCGTCGACGTCAGCTCCCCTGCCCTGACGCCGCGCGCCGCGCCGGGCGTCACGACGAGGCACGCGCGCACGTCGACGTCACGCGCACCTCGGAGCGCCTCGAGCGCGCCCGAGGCCATGGCGACGCTGGCCTTTCCCACCGCCACGACGCGGACCTCACCGCGCAGCGTGGGGCGCGCGGCGCGCACGATCTCGGCCGTCCGCGCGCGCGGGTCGAGCTCCGCGAGCGCCCGCGCCGCACACTCCGACACGAGCCGCGCGATGGGCGTCACGCGCTCACCGCGGCGCGCGGTCGCCGGCGTCGACGACGTGAGCGCCGAAGATGTGTTGCCAGCCCACCGCGAGCGCGAGATACCCCGCGCGATCGACGGGGCCGTCGACCTGTCCGGCGAGGGCGGCGTGCCCCCAACGGACGCCGCCGCGCAGCGCCAGCAGCGGACCGCTCGCCCGCGCGAACAGCGGCAGCTCGAGCGCGCCACCGAGCTGCAGCCCCGGTCGACTGCCGAACGGGCCCGACTCAGGTTGTGTCGCGACGACGCCGAGCTCGAGCGCCAGCGAGTCGATCGTGAGGTCGACGCGCGGCGCCCCCGTGCTCCACCCTCGGAGCCAGCGCGCGAGAAACAGCGGCCGGAGCTCTGCACCCGCGACGATCGCACGACGCGGCACGGCGCCGCCGCCGAACAGCGGTCCGTCCTCGTACGTGCCGAAGAGGCCCACGGTGGAGAGGTATCGAAGGCGGCCGTCGAGCGTGGCGCGCGGCGCGCGCGGCCCGAACGTGGCCCCCAGCGAGCCCACGACCGCGACGTCTCCGTCGATGCGACCGTGCGTGCCGTCGGCGCCGGCGTCGCCCTCGGCGTGGGCCGGCGCGGCGAAGAGCATGCATATGCATGCACATGCGCCCCTCGCGACGACGCCTCGCCGGGGCGCCCGTTGGCGTCTCATCGGAGGGCGTCCATCAGCGCGTCCCGGAGCTCGGCGGCGCAGATGATGCGGACCCGCGCCACGACCTGACCCGCGAGGCGATTGAGCAGGAACGACACCTCCGCGAGGGGCCGCGCCGGGCCCTTGGCGAAGACGACCATCAGCGGCTCCGCGTCAGCGCCGAACGGGACGTCTCCCGCGACGTCGAGCCCGACGTACATGTCGGGATCGAGCCCGCGGTCGCGCGCGATGCCCCGCGCGGTCTCGAGCGCCACGCGCTGGCCCTCGGGCGTGGCTTGCTCGCCGAACAGCTCGTACGTCTTGAACAGCCGCCGCAGGCGCGCCCGCTTGGACACGTCGGCGAGCGCCGGGTCGGGGCCGTCCTCCCAGGCGCCCATCGCCGTCGCGAGCGCGCAGTCGTCGAGCTCGAGGTAGTCGGCGAGCGCGATCTGGCCGCCGCGCGCCGCGTCGACGATGGCCCGCGGCGTGCCCGCGAGGTCGGTGCCGTCGGCGATCAGGCGGCTCGCTCGGCCGAGCACCGCGCGGATCATCCACTCGGCGGCGCGCGTCGCCTTGTGCAGGTACACCTGCTGGAACATGAAGAGACGCGCCAGGATGAAGCCCTCGATGGCGGGCAGCCCCTTGGCGCCGTCGATCGCGAGGCCGGGCGCGCTCCCCTCGCTCGTGGGCGCGAAGCGCAGGCTGCGGAGGAGCCAGTCGAGATCGTAGACGCCGTAACGAGCGCCCGTGGCGTGCGCGTCGCGCAAGAGGTAGTCGCACCGGTCGACGTCGAACGTGCCGCTCACCGCGCTCGCCAGGTACGGCAGCGAGTTCTCGCCGCGGACGAGCGCCGCCACGCGCGAAGGCATCTGCGGGTCTGCCTCGACGAGCACGGCGTGCACCTCGGTCGACGGGTCGAGCACGATGCGCTCGGTCCACTCCTCGTGGTGCGAGGTCCCTGCGATGGCGTCCTCGAAGAGGTGTGAGAGCGGACCGTGGCCCACGTCGTGGAGGAACGCGGCGGCGAGGGCGTCGCGCGCGCGATCGCTCGTGAGCTGCTGCCAGTACGGGAGCTCACCGTGGATGGCGCGGAGGCGCCCGATGAGCTGTCGCATGACGCACGCGGCGCCGATGGCGTGCGCGAAGCGCGTGTGCTCCGCGCCGGGGAACGCGTACGAGGCGACGCCGAGCTGACGGATGCGACGCAGGCGTTGCACCTCGGCCGTGTCCATCAGCTTGGGGAGGATCGACTCCTCGGGGCCCTCGAACGAGACGAGGCCGTGGACGGGATCGCGGAGGATCATGGCTCCACCGTGCCGACGCGACCGTCGTCGCCGTATACGCGCGCCGCGAGCGGGCCCGCCGAGGTGACGAGCGCCTCGAGCGACGCCGGGACGGGCTTCTTGCCCCACACGCGCTCGGCGTGCCACGAGCCCTCTACGGCGCCGTCCGCCGCGCGCACGCCCACGGTCCATGCGAGCGGCTCGCGGGGCGAGAGCAGCTCGACGCGGCGAGCACGACCCTCGGCGCGGTGCAGCTTGACCTTGGCCGGCAGCGACGCGGGCTCGGGGGTGCCGCGGTCACGGTCGAGGCGGAGCGAGCACCCTTCGCGCAAGAGGCGCGCGCGGCACGTGGCGATGGCCACGGGGCTCACGTCTCCGAGCACCGTCCGGCGCCCGAGCCGCGCGGCGGCGACGCCCGTGGTGCCGCTGCCCGCGAACGCGTCGACCACGAGCCCGCCGGGGGGCGACGCGCACGCGACGATCCGCTCGAGGAGCGCGACGGGCTTCTGCGTGGGGTAGCCGGTGCGCTCCGACGAGGACGCGTGGCGGAGCGGCGGAACGTCGGTCCAGAGCGCGTCGACGCGGCGCTCGCGACAGAGGGTGCCCGCAGCGTCGGGCACCAAGAAGTACTTCACGTAGACCTTGCCGCTCGCCGTGCGGTGGATGCGCCCTTCGGCCTCGAGCCGCGCGACGGACGCGTCGGTGTAGTCGCCTCGCGGCGCGCTGGTGAACGGCCGGCCCTCTTCGTCGCGGCGGATGGCGCCCGGCTCGACCGGCTCGAGGCGCGTGGGCGGACGGAGCGTGGCCCGCTCGCGACCGTAGACGAGTAGCGTGTCGAGCACGCGCCCGAACTGCTGACTCTGTGCCTGGCGGCCCAGGTTGGGCGCGCGACGCCAGATGATCTCGTTGATGAAGCGCTCGCGCCCGAAGATCTCGTCGAGGATGACGCGCACGAGGTACGACGCGCGCCAGTCGAGGTGCACCCACATCGTGCCGGAGGGAGAGAGCAGACGCGCGAGCGCTTCGATGCGCGGCGCGATCATGTCGAGGTACGCGGCCAACCCGCCGTCACGGCGCGACCACGTGTCCTCGTACGCGAGCGAGCGCACGACGCGGCCGTCGGCGGGGCCGTCGAGCCGCGCCTCTGCCCGGTAGTCACGCGCCGACGCGAACGGCGGATCGACGTAGACGAGGTCGACCTTGCCCGCGACGCCGTCGGCCGCGAGCGCGCCTACGAGCGACAAGGCGTCGCCATGATGCAGCCGTGCTTCGACGCCGTGGCCCGTCACTCGCTCGACCGCGAGCACATCCGGTCGGTGCAGCGCAGACACGCCGGGAGCCCACGTGCGCCCGTCCCACGCGAGCGTCGCGGACGGCGCGGGTGAAGAAAAATCCTTTTTCTTACGGCCACTTGGCGCTCGTTTCGCCTTCACCACGGCCCCTGGCTCCCAACGCACTGTGAGCGGCCATCGCACACCGCCCGACGCCGCGCTCGCGCGGGCGCGCGCCTGGCGCGCTCCTCGCGTGCCGAGAATCTAGCATGGCGGCGTAACGCAATTCGGCTAAAGTCCCTCGATTACTGTGGGGGTGAAGAGCACGAGCCCGATCGTCCGACTGGTGGACGTCCTCAAGGCGCTGCCCGAGCGCGAGCTGGCGTCGCTCATCTCGCGCACGGGCGTGCGGATCGACTCGGCCAAGCGGCTCGACCCTCCGCAACAGCTCGCCCGCGTGCTCGTCGGCATCCCCGAGCTGCGCGATCCGTCCAAGCTCCCGGCGCCCAGCCTCGAGCTGCTGCGCCGCATCGCCGAGGCGCGCGGCACCATGATCGTCGCCGCGGTGCCTCCCGCGATGGAGCCGCTCGCGGCGCGCGGGATCGTGTTCGCCCGCGCCGAATCCAAGGCCTCGGTCGCGCTCGTGCTCCCGGCGGCGTACGTCGTCCAGCTGCGACCTTGGGAGGGCGAAGACCCGCGCGGTATGCGCGCGCTCCTCTCTCAGGTCGCGTTCGAGACGGCCAGCGCCATCGCCGCGCACTACCTCGGCCGGCCCGCCGCGCCGCCCGTCAGCCTCGCGCTCGAGGCGGCGTGGGAGGTGCTCGGCGATCCCGTCAAGCTCGAGGCCGAGATCGGCAAGCTCGCCGCCACGGAGCGCCGGGTGCTCGAGGGCGTGGAGCGCGCCGGCGGCGAGGTCGACACCGAAGAGCTGCTCGAGCTCGAGCGCGAGCCGCTGCGCATGCGGACGGCGTCGGGCGCCACCCCGTCGCGGCGCGGTGTGGGCTTCTCGCTCGAGCGACGCGGGCTCCTCATCCCGGTGCACCCCAACCGCCACCTCGTCCCCACCGAGGTCGCCCGCATCATCGGCGCCGACCGACGCGCCGCGCGCGAAGAGCGACGCGCCCAGGTACGCGCGTTCGTCCTCGGCGGAGACCACGCGCCGCGCCGCGCGCGCTTCTCGGCCAACCCCGCTCCCCTTGCGATGGCCCTCGCCATCGCCGCGCGCGAGACCACGGGCGAGGTGCGGCCCGGCATCGGCACGCCCAAGAGCCTCGTGACCAAGCTCGGCACGCGCTTCGGCCGCGAGACGTCGCACGTGGCGATGCTCGTCGCGCTCTCGCGTGCCATCGGGCTCTGGGATGGCTCGGCGCTCTCGCCCACGTCGCCTCCCGGCTCGCTGGCGATCCACGAGCTCACGCGGCTGCTCTTCTCCACGTGGCGCAGCGGCGGCGCGTGGGACGAGGCGCGGGTCGACCCCGAGGTGCTGCGCCTCCCGGCCGATCAACGCGACTCGAGCGCGAGCAGCGTGGTGCGAGAGCTCGTGCTCGAGGCGCTGCGAGATCTCGGCGAGAGCCGCTGGGTCCCGTGGAAGAGCCTACTCGGCTACCTCAAGAGCGACCACCGCATCGCTGGTGTGGAGCGTCTGCTCAGCCGCTGGGCCGAGCGCGTGGGCGCCGAGCGCGTCGGCCCCCTCGAGGTGGCCGAGCGGATCGTGCAAGAGAGCCTTCCCGCGCTCGGGATCGTCGACCTCGGCGAGGACGACGACGACGACGACCGCGGCGTGGCCATCCGCCTCACGCCGCGCGGGCGCGCGCTCGTGGCCGACCGGGCCCCGTCGCACGACTCGGCCGCGTCCAAGTTCCTCGACACGCAGGTGCTCCGCCTCGGCCCCACGGCCAAGGTATCGGCCATCCTCGCCATCTGCGGCTTCGTCGACGTCGGAAAGCTGGGCGAGACGCTCGATCTGATCGTCGCGCCACAGACGCTCGCGCGCGCGCTGTCGGCCGGCTACGAGGCCGACGCGCTCCGTATGCGCATCGAGGCGCTCGCGCCCTTGCCCGAGACGCTCTCGCGAACGCTCGCCCAGGCCAGCGTCGTCGTCGGGCGTGGCACGTTCGAGCCCGCGGCCGGCTTCTTGTGGGTCGACGATCCCAACGTGCGCGAGCTCTTGCGCACGCGCCGCACCACGGGAGAGCTCTTCATCGAGCCGTCGCCGCCGGGCGGACTGCTCGTCGCGCCGCAGGTCGATCTCGATCGCCTCTCGCGACGCTGCCGCAGCGTCGGCGTCGAGATCCTCTCCGACGGACAGGTGGTGCGCGCGCGCACGATGCCGCCGCCCGCGGTCGCCATCAAGAGCGCACGCGAGAAGTAGCCGCGCGCCGACGCGGCGTCAGTCGTCCTTGGCGCCGGCCTTGATCCAGGCGCGCACCACGTCGCGCTTGGCCGAGCCGAGGATGCCCGAGGGCGGCATACGATCGCCGCAACCCGGGAGCAGGCACTTGTCCTGGAAGGACGCGTGCTCGCCGTCCATCTTGGCCATCAAGAAGCTGGCCGCTGTATCGCCGGGCACCACGAGCTTCGCGCCGTTGGCGGTCGGGCTGTCCTTCTGCAGCTCTTTGAAGGCGGCCGCCGGGTCTTCGGGCACCAAGAGGCCCAGGTTGTTCGCGGTCGTGCCGTGACAGACGGCGAGCGCGCACGACTCACGCAGCAGCGGGTGCACGTCCTTGCGGAACGTGGGCGTCGCCGTCGCCTGAGGGCCCGGCGGAGCGCCGGTCTCCGAAGAGCAGGCGGCGAACGTGACGAGCGCGCCCAGTGCGAGCGCCAAGAGGCCAGACCCGCGCATCAGTCGTTCTTCGCGCCGTCGGCGATCCAGCGGCGGATGATGTCGCGCTTGGCGGCGTCGATGACCTCGCCCGGCGGCATCGCGGCGCCGCAGTCCTTGGTCGTGCAGCGCGAGCCGAGCGTGCCTTGCCTGCCGTCCATCTTGAGCAGGAGGTAGCTGCCGTCGGGGTCTCCGGGCTTCACGAACGGGATGTTCGTCGCCTGGGTGCTCAGCTTGCTCAGCTCCTTGTAGATGTCGTCGGGCTCGTACGGCAGGTAGATGCCCAGGTTCGACTCGCGCGAGCCGTGGCACGCGGTGAGCGCGCACGACTCGTAGAAGATCGGCACGACACCCTTGCGGAACGACGTCGGCGAGCTCGAGCCCCCCGCGTCGGACTTGAGGGGTGCGGGATCGTCGGAGCACGAGCTCAGCGCGGCGACGGAGACCGCGGCGACCAGAAGATGACGAAAGCTCACGAAATCAGTCTAGGGCAGCCGCGTCGACATCGGATCGAGAATCCGCGCCGCTCGTGGCGCGTGACGCGAGCGCGGGTGGGCTCACGCCCTTCAGTATCCTACCGACCGGCGGCGAGGCGGTCTTCGACCCACTCGGACATGGGGCGGCGGTCGGTGCGACCGGTGACGCGCCCGCCGCTCACGAAGACCTCGGCGGGGAGCGCGCGGCCGTTGTAGCGGCTCGCCATCGAGTAGCCGTAGGCGCCGGCGTCGAGCAGCGCCACGTGCGAGAGGTCCGGGTCGTCTGGCAACGTGTGCACGCCGAAGTCGTCGGAGCTCTCGCAGACCGGTCCGACGACCCGCCACGCGGACGTCGGCCCCGAGATCGCGCGCAGCGGGACGACGCGGTGGAGCGCCTGATAGAGGGCAGGACGCATCAGGTCGTTCATGCCGGCGTCGATCATGAGCCAGCGACGCGCAGACGAGACCTTGCGCTGGAGGACCTTGGCGAGCACGACGCCGTGCGCCGCCACCATGGAGCGCCCCGGCTCGCAGTAGAGCGCCAGATCGCCGAGACCCCGCTCGCGCTGCAGGGCCCGCGTCGCGCGGATGAAGTCGGCCGGACGCGCAGGGCACCCTTCGCCGTAGTCGATGCCGAAGCCGCCGCCCGTGTCGACGAAGGCGAGCGACGCCTTCTGCCGAACGGCCTTGGCGAGATCGAACAGCACGCGGGCGCCCACCAGGTAGGCGTCGGTCGACGTGAGCTGCGAGCCCACGTGCGACGCCAGGCCCGCGAGCCTGAGCTCGGGTCTGGCGAGGATCGCGTCGACGGCCGCGTCGATCGACTCGAGCGGCACGCCGAACTTGGCCTCGTCGTGCCCCGTGGTGATGTACGCGTGCGTGTCGAGGTCGTCGGCGTCGACGCCGGGGTTGACGCGGAGAGACACGCGGCACGTGCGCCCCGCAGCGCGCGCGCGAGCGGCCACGCGCTCGACCTCCTCAGCGCTCTCGATCTGCACGGCGCCGATGCCCTCTGGCCCCGCGCCGACGGCGAGGTCTAGCTCTGCGTCGGACTTGGCGACGCCGCTGTACACGATCTTGTCGGGGGACACCCCGGCCGCGAGCGCGAGCATGAGCTCCGCGCCGCTGACGACGTCGGCGCCGCAGCCCGCCTCGACGAGCGCCCGTACGACGGGACCGGCGCTGTTGGCCTTGACCGCGTACGCGACGAGGTGGGGCTGGTCCTCGAACGCGCCGATGAGCTCTCGGCCCTCGGCCCGGATCGCGTCGACATCGTAGACGTACGCGGGGGTCGCCTCTTCCCCTCGCGTGAGAGACTCCAGCGACACACCGCCGAGCTCCAACGTGCCATCCGAGCGCAGGTGCGTCGCCATGGCCCGAGCCTTAGGTCACCGGCGTTGCAGGCGCAAGGCGACGCCGCGACGCGACGCGGCAGTCGAAAGGCCAGCTTGCCAACGCTCGGCGTTCGTTGGATGCTGCGCGCCGATGAGCGTTCGCCGGGCAAAACTCCTCTGCACCTTGGGTCCCGCGTGCGACTCGCTCGAGGGTCTGTGCGCGCTCATCGAGGCGGGCATGGACGTCGCGCGCTTCAATTTCTCGCACGGCACGCACGCCGAGCACGGCGCGCGCCTCGCCCGACTGCGCGAGGCCAGCGAGAAGACCCGCAAGCCCGTCGCCGTGCTGCAAGACCTCTGCGGCCCCAAGATCCGCACCGGCAAGTTCCCCGCGTCGTTCGAGCTCGAGACCGACGCCGAGATCCAGCTCTACGAGGGGACCGAGAGCTCCGACGAGTCTCGCATCCCCATCGAGTACGAGGGCCTCGCCGAGGACGTGAGCGCGGGCGACCGCATCATGTTCGACGACGGCCGCATCGTGCTGCACGTGCACAAGGTCGAGGGGGCCGTGGTGCACGCCAAGGTGACGCAGGGCGGCGGCATGCGCTCACGCGTCGGCGTCCACCTGCCCACACGCACGATGCGCCTCGGCGCGCTCACCGAGAAGGACAAGGTCGACCTCGGCTTCGGTCTCTCTCAGGGCGTCGACTACGTGGCCCTGTCGTTCGTACGCCGCGCCGACGATCTCCGCCTCGTGCGGGACATCTGCAACGAGTGGGGCAAGCCCACGCCGATCATCGCCAAGATCGAGACGCCCGACGCGATCGAGAACCTCGAGAGCGTCGTCGCCGCGTCCGACGCCGTGATGGTGGCGCGCGGGGACCTCGGCGTCGAGTTCCCGCCGGAGCGCGTGCCCGTCATCCAGCGCCAGATCCTGCTCGTGGGGCGGCGCGTGCGCCGGCCGGTCATCGTGGCCACCGAGATGCTCCAGTCGATGACCAAGGCGACGCGACCCACGCGCGCCGAGGCGAGCGACGTGGCGAACGCCGTCTTCTCGGGCGCCGACGCCTTCATGCTCTCGGGCGAGACCGCCACCGGCGATCACCCCCAGCTCGCGGCCTCGATGATGAGCGCCATCGCGACCGAAGCCGAGAAGAGCCCGTTCTTCGAGGCGCCGCCCTACGCGACGCGCGCCACCAGCGTCGCCGAGGCGATCGCGCGCGGCGCCGTGAACACCGCCCGAGAGATCGGCGCCAAGTACCTCATCGCGTTCACCGAGACGGGCTCGAGCGCACTCAACGTGAGCCTCGCCCGCCCGCCGATGCCGGTCATCGCGTTCTCGCCCAACGCGGCGACGCGCCGCCGGATGGCGCTCTACTGGGGTGTGGTGCCGCGCGAGCTGCCGCCCATCAACGACACCGACAAGCTCGTCGACTGGTGCACGGCCGACCTCATGGCCGCGGGCCTCGCCTCCCCCGGCGAGCGCGTGGTCGTGGTGTTCGGCGCGCCGCTCGGCGTCAGCGGCAGCACCAACTCGATCCGCGTTCACGTCGTGGGCTGACCCTCGGACGCGCGGGGCAGGAGCAGCCGCACGGTCGTCCCGCGCCCCAGCTCGCTCTGGATCTCCACGCGGCCGCCCAGCGCGGCGACCAGACCGTAGACCGCGCTGAGGCCGAGACCGCTCTTGCCCGGCGCGCGCGAGAGCAGCCGTCCGCCCGTCAGCGTGTCGCCGTCCCGCGTGAAGAACGGATCGAACACGCGCGCCAGGCGCTCGGGTGGGATGCCCTTGCCCTCGTCGGACACGGTCACCTCCACCTGCGCGTCGGTGCCGCGCAGCGTGGCGCGCACCGTGCCGCCCTTGGACATCGACTCGATCGCGTTGCGCGAGATCTGGAAGAGCGCCTCGGCGAGCGCCGCGACGTGGCAGTGCACGACGCCCACGTCCGACGCGTAATCGCGCTCGATGGCGACGCCGGAGCGCGCGCGCCCGATCGCGCTCTCGAGCGCGAAGTCGAGCATCGCGCCTACGTCGGCCGCCCCGAGCTGCTCCTCCCCGCTCAGGGCGAAGCGCCTGAGGCGATCGAGCGTCGCGCGGATGCGGCCGAGGCCGGCGCGCGCGCGATCGAGCGACCCGCGCGCGGGGCCCGACGACTCGGCGACCTCGCTCCGCGCGTGATCGACCGACGCGAGGGCCACCGCGAGGCCGTTGTTGAGCTCGTGCGCCATGCCTCCGACCAGGACGCGCATGGCCTCGAGCTTCTCGACGACGACGAGCTGCTCTTGCAGCTCCTTGACCCGTGAGAGCGCGGCCGCGAGGCGCTCCACCTTGCGGAACGCCGAGAGCGTGCGACGACGGCGCGCCCGCGCGAACGCGGCGGTGCCCGCGGCGACGACGACGAGGACGGTGAGCGTGGCGGGCTGGACCCCAGAGGCCACGAGCGTGGCCACGGCGCCCGCGGCGAGGAGTGTGAGCGCGACCCACGCGTAGGTGGGCGCCGCGAGGAGAACGACGCTGAGCGCGAACGGCAGCGCGAGGGCATACGGTCCGCGCGTGCCGCCCGTCCACGCCGCCGCGTAGGCGCAACCCACGGCGAGCACGAGGCCGCCCGCGATCTGGAGCGAGACGAGCGCGACGTAGCTGCGGCGTGCGACGACGACGCCCATCGAGAGCACGCCGAGCAGCACCGCCGTCGCGCCTTGCAGCATCGCGACGGATCGCCACGCCTCGCCTGCCTCGAACGCACTCCACACGGCGCTCGCGCCGCACGCGATGGCCACGAGCGCGAACGTGGGCAGCAGCCGCGACGTCAGCGCCGAGCGCTGCGCCCGGAAGAAGCGCTCTCGCGGATCGCCCTCGAGCTGCAGATCGCGCCCGAGGCTCGCCGCGCGTTCCCGCAGCTCGCTCGCGGCGGGGAGGGAGATGCGGGGAGGCGGCGCCGAGGCAGGCACGGGCGCGCATCCTACCAGCGGAGCGTCGCCTCCGGTCTCGGCGTGTCTCCGGGCCTGAACACCAGGAAGTAGACGGCCCCGGCGGCCGCGGCGATCCCGATCACGAACGACACGTCGGAGACCGTGCGGAGCGTCACGCCGTCGGAGCGCACGCTCGGGTCCTGGAAGCCCGGGCTCCCGCGGTCTCCGTACTCGTCGGCCAGCCCGATCGCGCGGACCCCGGCGTACGCGCCCACGCCCACGGCGACGGCCGAGAGCCCCGCGAGCGACCAGCCGACGACCCGACCGTCCGGCCCGCCGCGCGGGGGCGCGACCGCATCGCGACGCGCAAGCGCCACGCTCTCGTCGTGCGTCTGACCAGGCGACACCTCGACGGCGCGTTCGACCGGCACGTAGCCTTCGCGCTCGAAGCGCACTTGGTGCGAGCCAGACCGACATCGCACCTCGAGGCTCCCGTCGGCGCCGCTGACCTCGACGCTCGCGGCGCCGCAGCCTTCGATGCTCACGCGGGTCTGCGGCGGCGTCGTGCGGAAGCGCAGCGTGCCCAACTTGGCGCGGGCCTCGGCGAGCGCCTCGCGCGCGGCCGACAGCTCGCCGGGAGACGACTCGGGATCGTCGGCCAGAAACCGGGACAGATCGCGCTCGGCCAGCTCCACGTCTCCCGTGCGCAGGCGCGACAGCCCGAGGTTGAGCAAGATGCTCGGGTGGGCGAAGAGGGCGTACGCGCTCTCGAACGAGGCGCGCGCGCCGGTCCAGTCCTGCTGCTTGAGCTGCTCGACGCCCCGCGCGAACGCGGCACGGGACGCCGCGCGCGGGTCTTCGTCGGCGGCGCGCGCACCGGGCGAGAGCGCCAGCGCCGACAAGAACAGAGAGAGAGAGAGCGCGCGCGCGCGACCCATTCAGTATCGAGGCTCGGTCGTGATGTGGGGAGACGGCTTGTGCGCCGGCGCCGCCTTGCGGGGCTGCGTCCTGCGTGGCGGGCGGACCGCGGGGCGGCCGGCCGTCGCAGACGTGGCGACGGCGACCGGCGGAGGATCGTCGGGCAGCTCGATCTGCGGCGGGGCGGGCGCAGCCGATGCCGGCGCCGTGGCCTCGGGAGGCGCGACGGGCGGTGCCGTCTCGGTGGTCGCCTCGAGCTGCGCAGCGGCGGGCGCGGCGGGCGCGCGGCGCGCCACGACAAAGATGCCTGCGATACCCAGCACGACGCCGACGAGCGCGACCGCGACGGCGACACGCGCGCCGCCCGAGCTGCGGAGCGGGAGCCCCGTGGTGAGCGACGTCTGGGTCGCGCCCTCGTCGCGAGGCGGCGGAGGCGGCGGCGCCGACGGCAGCGGGGCGGAGGTCTCTTCGCCGCTCAACATCGGGGGCCGCACGCCGCGGGCCTCGTCGGGCCGCGCCGCGTCGCCGAGGTCGCGCCACGCGCGCATCACCTGCTGGGCGCCGGCGAACCGCTTGGCGGGCTCGCGCTCGAGCAGCTTGGCCACGAGCGCGGGCAGCCCCGGCGGGAAGGCGCCGCGTTCGTCGACGAGCGCGGCCGCGGGCCGCTCGAGCTTGCTCGCCAGGATCGACATCTGCGTGCCGCCCTCGTGGGGCATCCAGCCCGTGAGCGACTCGTACACGAGCACGCCGAACGCGTAGAGGTCCGCGCGCTCGTCGACGCTCGAGGCGCCGCGGATCTGCTCCGGCGCCATGTAGGCGACGGTGCCGATCGCCTCGCCCGTGCCCGTGAGGCGCTCCTCGTCGACGGTCTCGAAGCGGCACACGCCGAAGTCGAGCACGTGCGCGCGCCCGGTCGTGGCGAGGAAGACGTTGCTCGGCTTGAGGTCGCGGTGGATGACGCCCGCGGTGTGCGCGTCGATCAGCGCGCGGAGCACGTCCTCACCGATGCTCATCATCTCGCGCCACGACAGGCACCCACGCGCGCGCAGCCGCTCGCCCAGCGACTGCCCCTCGAGGCGCTCCATGACCAAGAAGACGTCGCCGTCCTCGGTCTCGCGCACCTCGTAGACGCTCGGGACGTAGTCGCTCCGCAGCTTGGACGCCGCGACGGCCTCTCGGTGGAGGCGCTGCTGCGAGACGCGATCGCGCGCGCCCTCGCGGACGATCTTGACGGCGACAGGTGCGTTGGTCCGCAGGTCGGTCGCGCCATACACCTCGCCCATCCCACCTCGACCGAGGACGGACTCGATGCGGAAAGCACCCGCGAGCACGTGGCCGACGCCGAGCGACACGTCGGTGGCAGATTAGCATGGCGGCCGCGCCGCCGCCCTCTAGCCGGGCTGACCGTACATGGCCCGGAGCTCGCGCTTGAGCACCTTGCCCGTGGGGTTGCGGGGCAGGGCCTCGAGCACCACGAATTGCCGGGGAACCTTGGGCCCCGAGAGCCGCTCACGGGCGTGGGCCTTGAGCGAGCCCTCGTCGATCGTGGCGCCTTGACGCGGCACGACGAACGCGGCCACCCGCTCGCCCCACTCGCGGTCGGGCAGGCCCACGACGGCGCACTCGGCGACGTCGGGATGCGCGTCGAACGCGGCCTCGACCTCTGCCGGGTACACGTTGACGCCGCCGGTGATGATCATGTCTCGCTTGCGGCCCTCGATGAAGTACCGCCCGTCGCGGTCGCACCGCGCGAGGTCGCCGACGCTGAAGTACCCGTCGCGCATGCTCTGTTGCGTGGCGTCGTCGTCGCGGTGGTAGCCCGCCACGAGCATCGGGTTCTTGACGAACAGCTCGCCGGCCTCGCCTTGCCGCACGGGGCGCCCGTCGTCGTCGAGGAGGCGGATGTCGTTGCCGGGCACGGCGCGGCCGATCGTGCCCGGGGCCGCGCGCAGGTCCTCGGGCTTGGCGAGCGTGACGAGGCCGGTCTCGGTGGCACCGTAGAAGTTGAAGACCACGTCGCCGAAGACATCCATGAAGTCGTTGGCGAGCGGGCCCGAGAGCGGGGCTCCGCCCGAGAAGAGCGCGCGCAGCGTCGTGGTGTCGTACTTGCGGCGCGTGTCTTCGGGCAGCTCGAGGATGCGGTGCAGCATCGTGGGCACCATGGCGCTGGTGGACGCGCGGTGCCGGTCGACGAGCTCGAGGAAGGCCTCGGGCTTGAACTCGTCCATCACGACCGCCGTGTTGCCCAAGATGTGCGAGATGGAGAGGAAGCCGAACGCCGTCGAGTGATAGAGCGGGCACGCAACGACGTGCACGTCGTCGACACGCAGCGGCGTCTCGTTGACGAAGCGAAGGATCGACCGGATGGTGTCCTTGGGGAACTTGCGCACGGCGCCCTTGGGCTTTCCCGTGGTGCCGGACGTGTAGATGACGACGGACGCGTCGTCGTCGAGGCTGGCGTCGTCGAAGCGCGAAGGCTCCTCGTCGTACAAGCGGTCGAGCGCGGTCGTCCCCTTGGGCGCCGAAGCCCCCACGACGAAGACGTTCTGGAGCAGCTCGGCCGAGAGCGCGTGGCGCGCCTGCTCGAGCACCGGGTAGAGCTCTTCGTCGATGGCGATGCCGCGCGCCCCCGAGTGATTGGCCAGGTACTCCAGCTCGGCGGCGGTGGTGCGCCACGACACGCTCACGGCCCCGGCCCCGACCCGCGCGGCCGCGGCGCCGAGCTCGATCATCTCGGGGCGGTTGCGCATCATGATGAGGAGCCGCTCGCGACGCCCCACGCCGCGGCGCACGAGCGACGAGGCGAGCCGGTCGATGCGCGCGTCGAGCTCTGCCCAGCTCGTCGTCCTGCCGCGAAAGACGATCGCCGGCTTGCTCGGCGAGTTCTTGCCGTGGATGCGGTAGATGAGCGACGGGTTCTGCGAGCCCGACAGGCCCGCGCGCACCATCGCGCCCACGCCGCCACGTGTGAGCGACCACAAGAGGCCGCTGTGCGTGGAGAAACGGGCGGTGACGCGGAGGTTGTCGGGGGCGTCGCGGGCCGCGTCGCGGAGGGCGCGCCCACGCTCGGGGAGGGCGCGCAGCGCGTTGGACAGTGCGTCGATCATGAAGCCAGGACGCTATCACCGAGACCGGTCGGATCGAACCTCCGACGCGCCCCGCCCGTCCGGGCGACGGGGCGAATCTGCCGCGGAATCGCGCCACGGCCCCCTGTCCCGCCGCGCCCGTACCCACTATCATCCCCCGCGATGAGTGACCCCGGACCGGAGGACCGCACGCCGGAGGGCGGCGCCTCGAGCCAGGACCGCCGCGACGAAGAGCGCGCGGCGATCCGCTTACGTGTAGATTACAAGAAGCTCAACTCCTTCTTCGCCGACTACACGCGCAACATCTCCAAGGGCGGGACCTTCATCCGCACCACCAAGCCCCTCGACGTCGGCACGCAGTTCGTCTTCGTGCTCACCGTCCCCTCGCCCACCAAGCCGGGCGAGGCCGAGGTCGAGCGCATCGAGCTCGAGGGCATCGTCCGGTGGGTCGTGCCCGAGGCCGAGGCGACGCAGCAGTCGCCGGCCGGCATGGGCATCCAGTTCCTCTTCGACGACGACGCGCAGCGCATCGCCGTCGAGGCGATGGTGGCGAGGCTCATGGGCGAAGCGCTCGGTCCGCGCCTGGCATCCAAGCTCTTGGGAGGTTGACGTAGACATGCAGCAGCGCTCACTGCCCATCGCAGGGCGGGCCACCGACAAGAAGATCGACCCGTCGCTCGACCTCGAGGACGAGATCGCGCGCCTCAAGAAGGAGCGCAACGCCGTCATCCTGGCGCACTACTACCAGGACTCCGACGTGCAGGACGTGGCGGACTTCATCGGCGACTCGCTCCAGCTCGCCCAGGCCGCCGCCAAGACGACCGCCGACGTCATCTGCTTCGCCGGCGTGCACTTCATGGCCGAGACCGCCAAGATCTTGAACCCCGACAAGATCGTCGTCGTGCCGGACCTCACCGCCGGCTGCTCGCTCGCCGACGGCTGCCCGGCCGACAAGCTCGCCGCGTGGAAGGCCAAGTACGACGACGCCGTCGTGGTCAGCTACATCAACTGCTCGGCCGAGGTGAAGGCCCTCAGCGACTACATCGTCACGTCGTCGAACGCCGAGAAGATCGTCAAGCAGATCCCGGCCGACCGCACCGTGCTCTTCGCCCCCGACAAGAACCTCGGCGGCTGGCTCAACCGCAAGTTGGGTCGCGAGATGAAGCTCTGGCAGGGCACCTGCATCGTGCACGACACGTTCAGCGAGCGAAAGCTCATCGGGCTCAAGGAGCGCCACCCCGGCGCCAAGGTGCTCGCGCACCCCGAGTGCGACGAGGTCATCCTGCGCATGGCCGACTTCGTCGGGTCGACGACCGGCATCCTCAACTACGCGAAGTCGGGCGACGCCAAGGAGTACATCGTCGTCACCGAGCCGGGCATCTTGCACCAGATGCAGAAGGCCGCGCCCGACAAGACCTTCATCGCGGCGCCCCCCGAGGCCGGATGCTCGTGCAACGAGTGCCCCCACATGAAGAAGAACACGCTCGAGAAGGTCTACCTGTCGCTTCGCGATCTCGAGCCGCGCCTCGAGATGAAGCCCGAGCTGATGGTGGGCGCGCGCGTGCCGATCGACCGCATGCTCCAGCTCTCGGCGTAGCCCCGTGAGCGGCGCCACCGAAAACCTGCCGACGCTCGACCTGCGCGACGCCGCGTTCCGGCAAGACCCCTACCCCGCGCTCGCGCGCGTGCGCGCGGAGAACCCCGTGCACCAGGACGCGCTGGGCATCTGGTACGTGACGCGCCACGCCGACGTGACCGCGGCGCTCAAGCACCCGCGCCTCGGGCGCGACCTACGGCAGTGGATGGGCTACGCGATGCTGCGGCCGTACTTGGCCGACTCCCCGCTCGAGCGCTGCGTCGAGCAGTGGATGTTCAGCCTCGACGGCGCGGAGCACGCCCGGCTGCGCAAGCTCGTCGCGCGGGCCTTCACTCCGCGAGCGGTCGCCGCGATGCGCGCCTCGATCGAACAGGCGGCCGACGAGCTCATCGCAGAGATCGAGGCTGCGCGACCGAGCGAGCTCGACATCGTCTCTTCGTTCGCGACGCCGCTGCCGGTCCGCGTGATCGCTCGGGTCTTGGGCCTGCCACTCGAGACCTACGACGACCTCAAAGAGTGGTCGACGACGCTGGCGCTGGCGCTCGAGCCCACATCGCGACGACGACACCGCGAGGCCGCGAGCGCGGCGGCCGAGGCGCTCATGACGCGCCTCCGCGAGACGGTAGCGTCACGGCGCGAGAGCCGCGCCGACGACGTGGTGAGCCTGCTCTTGGCGGCCGAGGACGGCGACGCGCTCACCGAGGACGAGCTCGTCTCGCAGCTCGTGTTGCTCTTCGTCGCCGGCCACGAGACCACCACCAGCCTCATCGGCAGCGGCATGCTCGCCCTGGCGCGCCACCCCGACGAGCAACGCCGCCTGCGCGACGACCCTTCGCTCGGCCCGAGCGCCATCGAAGAGATGCTCCGCTACGAGTCCCCCGCCAACACGGTGGCGCGCGTCGTCTACGAAGAGGTGTCGATCGGCGGCCAGCGCATCGGTGAGGGTCAGATGATGCTCTGCATGACCGGAGGAGCGAACCGCGACCCCGACGTGTTCGTCGATCCCGAACGCTTCGACGTGGGCCGCTCGCCCAACCCACACGTGAGCTTCGGCGGCGGCGTACACTTCTGCCTCGGCGCGCCGCTGGCACGACTCGAGGCCCAGGTGTGCTTCGAGCGCTTGCTCCGCGCCTTCCGCGGGTTCGACGTCGCCCCCGGCGGCGTCGAGTGGCGCGACTACGTCAACCTGCGCTCGCTCGACTCGCTCGTCCTGCGCCCGGAGTGGTGAGCCCGCCCGCGGCTCAGACGCCGCGGCCGCCGCGTCGATCGCGCCACACGAGCGCCGCGCAGAACATCGACGCCATGAGGGCGCTGCCGAAGAGCAGCTGGAAGATGGGGCCGAGCTCGCCGTGCTTGGAGTCGTACGCGCGCGCGATGACGAGCTCTTGCACCACCGCGCCCAGGCTGCCGAAGCCCGAGATGGTGGCCGCGGCGAACGTCGCGGCGCGGCGGCTGCCGATGTCCATCGCCCCCGCGCCCGTGAGCAGCGCGTCGGGGCCGTACAGCGTGAAGCCCACGAGCCCGAGCAAGATCGCGAACACCGTGACGCTCGCGCTGCCGAACACGACGAGCGCGGCCGTGGTCGCGGTCATGGCGATCATCATGATGAGCGCGATGCCCCCGCGCCGGCTCTTGAAGTACCGATCGCTGATCCAGCCCGTGACGAAGACGCCGGGGATGCCCATGACGTCGAACGCCGTCGCGTACACGTTGGAGCGCGCGCCCGTGAGGCCGTAGTTGGACTGCAAGAAGTACGCGGCCCACGACCACATCGCGTACCGGATGAACTTGGCGAAGAAGTAGAAGCCCGCGACGAGCAACAGGTTGGTCCACGCGTTCTTCGACAGCCCCATGAAGCCGGCCGCCGCGTCTGCGTCGGCCTTCGCGCTCACGTCCTTGCTCTCGGGAGCGTCCTCGAGCGGCTCGAGCCCCACGTCCTCGGGCTTGTTGCGCTGCAAGAAGAAGAACTGGACCCACACGACCGTGAGCACGGCCGCCCCGACGAAGAAGCAGTATCGCCACGGCGACGGCTCCCCCGGGCCGTGGCGGCCGAGCACCCACGCCATGGCCCAGCCCGACGAGAGCGCGCCGACGGTGAAGCAGTTGGACCACGCGCCCATCACGCGACCGCGCTCGTGCTTGCGGAACCAGCCGGCCATCGTCCCGACGTTGCCCGACCACCCCGTGGCCTGCGCGAGCCCGTTGACCGCGACGAGCCCCATCATGAGGGGGATCGAGAGCGTGACGCCGAGCGCCGCCGTGACGGCCACGGACAGGCCCATGCCGATGAGCACGTTCTTACGCGGCCCGAGGCGCGTGCCCATCCCGGCGGCGAGGAACTGTCCGATGGAGTACGCGACGAGGTACGACGCCCATATCTGACCGAGCGTCGTGGCGCTCCAGCCCGTCTCGATGCCGATCGCCGCTTTGGCGGCCGAGAACGGCTTGCGACAGAAATAGAACCCGACGTACGAGAGCCAGGTCGACGCGAAGACCTTCACGCGCCAGCTGCGGTGGGCGGGCGAGACCGGGTGGACCATGCTCGACACGCTACCCTCCGTCGGGCCCCGCGCGTGGAAGAACCTGTGCGGCCGACGCGCGCGGCGCCTCGAACCTCGCCTCGAGCGCGCGCAGCACGACCACGACGCCGACGGCGGCGAGCGCCGCGAGCGCCGCGACGCCGACCTCACGCTTGGTGAGCGTGCGCCGACGCGACGGCTGTGCGGCGCCCTCGCGCGCACCTCGCGCGAGCCCCACCAGCGCGCCGGCGATCACGCCCAACGCGAGCGGCGGGTCGAGCGGCCATGGGCGCTTCGATCGCGCGAGCGCCTCGAGCAGGCGTCGTCGCTCTTCGTCCGATGGCAGCGGCTCGCCACGCCGACGCGCCTCGAGCAGCCGCCGCGCCAGCTCCTGCTTTGCACGCTCCGTCGCCGCGTCTTGCATGAGCGCGGCGTACCGCGCGTCGGGGAACCACCGCAGCTCCCCCCACGCGAGCGCCCCGTGGACGGCGAGGCTCGCGACGGCGGCGAGGACCATCGACGCCACGACCCGGCGGGGGCTCGACGGCAGCCAGTCCGCCGCGAGTCGGCCCAGCTCGCGGCCCGCCGTGAGCGTCGCGACGACGGCGATCGCGCTGGCGCAGGCGACGATCGCGATCCGCGTGATCGGGCCGAGGGCCTCCGCGAGCAACGCGCCGTCGCCGTAGCCGTAGTGCGTGCCCCGCGCGAGGTACACGGCGCCGTGGGCCGCGTCGATGACGGCGAGGCTCGCGAGCGCGTAGCGGACGGCGGGCCTACGCGCGCGACGCGCGAGCGCGAGAGCCACCGCGCCGACGAGCAACTCGAGCGCGATGCCCCCGAGGCTCGTGACGAGGCGCGGCCCAGGACGCTCGTCCGGGAAACGATAGGACACACGCCCGCCCGCGAAGACGAAGAGGTGGTAGCCGGTCACGCGCGCGCCGAAGAGCGACGCGGTGACCGCGTGACCCAAGAGCTCGTGAAGCACCAACGTCACGCGGCTCCAGAGCAGACCCACGCACGCCGAGAGCACGACGAGACGGAGCAGCGCGCGCCCCGAGCCGGGCGCGGGCGGTGCCGACGCGTGCGCGTCGCGGCGGTGGGGGGACGGGGCGGGACTCATGAACGTGCGGACGTTCACCCACATGTACCCGCAAGTTCGCGTATGGCGCGGCTTTTTGGGCGCGGCACGGCTAGGATGAGGAGGCTCGGGGCTTGCAGCGAAACCTCGCGGAGGTCGGACTCAGTGACACGAAACGCGCTCTCTTGGTTGGCGGCGGCAGGACTCACCGTGATCGCGTGCTCGGGCGAGAGCTCGAACGCGAGCCCGACCCCGGGCGCGAGCCCCGATGGCGGGACCGGCGGCACGGGCGCGGCGTCGAACCTGCCGTGCGACGTCGACGCGGTGCTCGCGCAGAGCTGCCGCAAGTGTCACGCGGCCACGCCGCAGTTCGGCGCCCCGATGCCGCTCACGACGCACGCCGAGCTCACCGCGCCTGCGAAGAGCGACCCGACCAAGAAGGTGTACGAGCTCGTGGGGACGCGCATCCACGACGACGCGGCGCCGATGCCGCAGCCGCCCAACCCGCGCCTCTCGGCGGCCGACATGGCCACGCTCGACGCGTGGATCGCCAAGGGCGCCCCGGCCGGGACCGAGGCTTGCGGAGGCACGACGCCACCGGCGCCCCCCGTCACGCCGCTCTCCTGCACGCCCGACCAGAAGATCCGGCCGACGTCGAAGTTCACGATGGGCAAGGACGATACCGACAGCTACGTCTGCTACGGGTTCGACACGACCTCGCCCGTGAAGCGGCACGTCATCGCGGGCGCGGCCAAGATCGACAACCCCAAGATCGTGCACCACGTGCTGCTCTACCAGGCCGACGCGAGCGTGAGCGGGACGCCGACCAAGTGCGGCGCGGGCGGCAATGTCGGGTGGCGGCTCGTGACGGGCTGGGCCCCTGGCGGCAAGAACTTCGAGCTTCCCCCCGAGGCGGGCTTCGCCGAGGAGGCGGGCACGACCCACTGGGCGATCCAGGTCCACTACAACAACGCGCAGGGCCTCGAAGGAGAGCAAGACGAGACCGGATTCGACCTCTGCTCGACCGACCAGCTGCGGGCCAACGACGCCGACATCCTGGCGACGGGCACGACCGAGATCTCGATCCCGCCGCGCGCGACCCGCACGACGACCTGCGAGTTCAACGTCCCGCAGTCGTTCGGGTCCATCAAGGTCATCAGCAGCTGGCCGCACATGCACAAGCTCGGACGCGCCGAGTACGCCAAGCGCATCCGAGGCGGGGCCGAGGTCATGCTGCTCGACGCGCCCACGTACGACTTCTCGACCGGCGGCTCCGCGGGCCCCGTCGACGTCGACCTCATGGGCGGCGACACGGTGCGCACGATGTGCAAGTGGCAGAACGCGAGCGGCGACACGGTGAAGTTCGGCGAGGGGACGGCCGACGAGATGTGCTTCGCCTTCCTCACGTACTACCCGAAGATCACGTCGGGCTTGTTCCACTGGGCGCTGCCGTCGGTGCCGCAGGTGAGCAAGTGCACGAGCGTCGACGAGTGACGACGTCGGGCGTCCGCCCAGCGGGGAGCAGCGTCTGAGCAAAGGCGCGCCCCCGCCCGATCACTTCGCCGCGTCGAGCACCTTCACTTCGTCACCCTTGATCTCGAGCACCTGCGTCGGGCCGCCGTAGTAGCGCGCCAGGCCCACGTCGATGCGCCACGCTCGCTTGTCGCACGCGGGCTGGATGCCGGGCTTCTGCACCGTGTGGCCCATCACCATGCGCTTGGCGTGGAGCAGCTCGAGCGCCTCTTCGAGCGCCTTGCACTCCTCGCGGCCTGGGGCGGCGGAGTACATGCGCGTCCAGAGCGGGCCGTCCTCGGCGTTCACGACGGCCGGCGGCGAGCTCGCCTGCTTGAGCAGCCACTTGCGCGTACCGTCGTTGATACGATCGAGCCCGTAGCGCACGTGCTTGGGCAACACGCCGCCGTGGACGAAGATCGAGTCACCGACGCGCGCGACCAGGGGCCGGCTCGCGATCATCGTGGCGTACGCGCCGCCCGGGGCGAACGCCGCAGCCCGCCCCCGCTGCGACTCGCTGACGCCCGGCGCCGCGAACGCGCTCGACGACACGTCGCGGAAGCTCTTGAACGAGCCCTCCGTCACGTATCGAAAGTCGAACGACGCGTTCATGATCTCGTGGTTGCCCGAGAGCGCGACGAGCTTGCCGCCCGCCTTCTCGGCCTCGCCCTTCAGCTTCTCGAGCAGGTCGAGGATGGCGCGGTCGTCGTCGCCGCGATCGATGGCGTCGCCGGTCTGCACCACGACGAGCTTGCCGCCGATCCACGCGTCCTTGTCGTCGATGGCGCCCGCGAGCCGGAAGGCGCGGCGCGTGGCGTCGAGATCACCGTGGAGGTCGCCGATGGCGACGAGGCGCTCGGGCGACGGCTGCGCGACGCCGAGCGATCCGGGATCGAACGGCGCCGCGGGTGCGGGGGGCGACGTCGGCGGAGGTGACGGCTCGGGCTTGTGGCGATCGCACGCGGCGAACAGGCACGCCAGTGCCGCGAGGGCGAACGGAGTCAGACGAGCGGACAGCACGCGGGCACCATAGCGCGAGGGGGCGGACGCCGCGCCACAGCGCACAGAAGTAGGACCGCAAGTCATTGTTTTTACTCACGAATTCCGCGCGAACAGGGAGTGAGCAGAAGGTGAGCAGCGCCTGACCTGGGCCGCGGACGTCGACCGCACCAGAGTGCCCGGAGGAGGTCACGTATGAGCCGAGAAGAGAGCCACGCGATCGTGTTGGGCGCCAGCATGGGAGGGCTGCTCGCCGCGCGCGTGTTGTCGGACCACTTCGACCGCGTCACGATCGTCGAGCGCGACGCGCTCCCCCTGGACGCGTCCCCGACCGACGCGGTGCACCGCAAGGGCGTGCCGCAGGGTCGACACGCGCACGGGATCCTCGCCTCGGGGCGACTCACGCTCGAGGAGATGTTCCCGGGCCTCTCTGCGACGCTCCGCGCGGCGGGGGCGCAGGAGGCCGATCTCACGGGCACACGATGGATCCTGGGCGGGCACCGGCAGCGCCTGGACGATCTCGGCTTTCCGGGCCTGTGCTGCACGCGCCCCACGCTCGAGGCCGCGGTGCGTGCGCGCGTGCTCGCGTTGCCGGGCGTCTCGGCGCGGACGGAGCACGACGTGCTCGGCCTCGTGCACAGGCGCGGCCGGGTCGAGGGCGTACGCGTGCTGGGACGACGCGACGGCAGCGCCGAGGAGACGCTCGCCGGCGATCTTGTCGTGGACGCGACCGGCCGCGGCTCGAAGCTCCCGCAGTGGCTCGAGGCGATGGGGTACTCGCCGCCCGCAGAGGAGAGGGTGCGCGTGAAGATCTCGTACACGACGGCGCTCTTTCGCCGAGAGCGGCGGCACGTCGACGGCGGCATCGTGCTCGTGGTCGGCGCGGCGCCCCCCAACCCGCGCGCCGGGGTCGCCCTGGCGGTGGGCCCCGACACGTGGATCGTGACGCTCATCGGCTACCTCGGCGACCGCGCAGAGCCGAGCCACGAGGGTTGCCTCGCGTTCTCGCGCACGTTGCCGGCCCCCGACCTCCACGAGCTGCTCGCAGACTCGGAGCCCGTGTCGGAGTTCTCGACGTCGACCTTCTCGCACAGCCAAAGGCGGCGCTACGACGCGCTGGACGAGCACCCCGAGGGGCTCATCGCATTCGGAGACGCGATGTGCAGCTTCAACCCCATCTTCGGCCAGGGCATGACGGTCGCCGCGCACGAGGCGCGCGCGCTCGGAGCCTGCCTCGCGGGAGGCGAGACCGCGGGGCTCTGGCGACGCTTCTACAAGAGCTCGCGCGCCATCATCGACATCCCGTGGTCGATCGCCGTCGGCAACGATCTCCGCTACCCCGACGTCGAGGGCGCGCGCCCAGCGCTCGGCGGCCTGCTCGACCGTTACCTCGATCGCGTGCTCGCAGTGGGCGCGTCGGACGCACGCGTCGGCACAGCCTTCCTCCGGGTGACGAACCTCCTCGACCCGCCTCAGGCGCTGATGCGGCCGACGACGCTCGCGCGCGTGCTCTTGGGCACGCCGGCGCGCTCGACGCTGGCCTCCCCCGCGGAGGGAGACGCCGCGCTGGCGACCCGCGGGTGAGCTGCGTATCGTGCGCGCATGAAGACGCGCACGCTCGGGCGCTCGGGACCAGAGGTGTCGATCGTGGGCCTGGGCGCCGGACCGCTCGGTGACCTGCGGCTCGGCGAGACGGAGGCCGACGCGCTCGTCGGCGCGGCGCTCGACCTCGGCGTCACGCTCTTCGACACGGCGCGGAGCTACGGCGCGTCCGAGGAGCGGCTCGCTCGCGCGCTCGGCACGCGGCGGCGCGACGTCGTGCTCGCGACCAAGGGAGGTTACGGCGTCGACGGCGTCGCCGACTGGACCGCCGACGCCATCCGGCTCGGCGTCGACGGCGCGCTCTCGCGCATGCAAACCGACGTGATCGACGTGTTCTTCTTGCACTCGTGCGACCTCGGCACGCTCACGCGCGACGACCTCCTTGCGGAGCTCGATCGCGCCAAGGTCGCCGGCAAGGTGCGCCTCGCCGGGTACTCCGGTGAGGGCGACGCGCTCGCGTGGGCCGTCGCGTCGGGGCGCTTCGACGTCGTCGAGTGCTCCGTCAATCCGTTCGACCAGTCGAACGTCGACGGCGCGATCCGTGACGCCGCCGCGCGCGGCCTCGGCGTGCTCGCCAAGCGCCCGCTCGCGAACGCCGCGTTCCGCTTCGACGCGCCGCCCGGAGCACAAGACGTCCGCACCTACTGGGATCGCATGCGCACGATGGGGGTCGACCCGTCGCCGCTCGCGTGGCCCGCGCTCGCCGTGCGCTTCGCCGCGTTCGCCGACGGGGTCACCGCCGCGCTCGTCGGCACGTCTCGTGTCGCGCACCTCGAACGCGCGGTGCGCGCGGCGACCGACGGCGCGCTCGACGAGCCCACCGCCCGACGCGTCCGCGACGCGTGGGCTGCGCACGGCGCGTCGTGGCCCGGCGTGATCTAGTCACCCGATTATTTTTACCAGGGTAATATTGACGGCCGCGACGCGACGCGATAGGGAGCGCGGCATGACCACGGTCCGCGAGGCGGCGCAGCCGGGCGACGACGCGGACGACGGCCGCGGCCGCGCGCCCAAGGGCGTGCACGACATGACCCGCGGGAGCGTGCGCGGGCACGTGGTGCGCATGACGCTGTTCGTGCTCGCCGGGCTCGCGATCCAGACGCTGTACGCCCTCGTCGACATCTATTGGGTAGGTCGGCTGGGCAAGCAGGCCGTCGCCGCCGTGGCCCTCTCGAGCAACCTCGGCTTCGCCGCCCTGGCCGTCACGCAGATGCTCTCTGTGGGCTGCGTCGCCCTCGTGTCGCAAGCCGCCGGCAAGAAGGACCACGCCGAGGTCCAGCGCCTCTTCAACCAAGCGCAGAGCCTGTCGGCCTTCGCCGGGGCGGCGTTCTTGACCGTCGGCCTCGCCGTGCGCCGCACGTACGTCGAGCGCCTGAGCCCCGACGCGCACACCGCCGAGCTCGCGTCGACGTTCCTGCTGACGTTCATCCCCGCGCTCGCGCTCCAGTTCACGATGGTCGGCCTCGGCTCGACGCTGCGCGGAATCGGCGACATGAAGCCCGGGCTCGTCGCGCAGATCGCGAGCGTCCTGCTCAACATGGTGCTCGCGCCGTTCCTCGTGTTCGGCTGGGTGAGCGGGCGCCCGCTCGGTGTCGCGGGCGCGTCGATCGCCACGTTGGTGTCGACCGCCGCGGCCATCGTCGGGCTCGTCGTCTACCTCGCGCGCGGCGATACCTTCTTGCGCGTCAAGGTCTCGGAGTGGTGGCCCGACCTCTCCGTGTGGCGTCGCATGGTGGGCATCGGCCTGCCGGCCGGGACCGAGTTCTTGTTGATGACGCTCATCTTCGGGGTCATCTACGTGGTCGCGCGGCCGTTCGGCGCGCACGTGCAAGCAGGCTTCGGCGTCGGCTCGCGCCTCGTGCAAGCCGGCTTCATGCCCGCGGTCGCGCTGAGCTTCGCGTCTGCCGCCGTCGTCGGGCAGAACTACGGCTCGCGCGAGTACGCGCGGGTGCGCGAGGCCGCGCGCGAGGCGACGAAGCTGGTCGTCGCCGTCATGCTCGTCTTCACCGTCGCGTGCCACGTGGCGCCCGAGAGGCTGATGCGCCTCTTCACCGACGAGCCCGGCGTCGTCGCAGCCGGCGTCGACTACCTCGAGACGATCTCGTACGCGTACGTCGCGAGCGGGATCGTGTTCACGGCGGCAGGCGTCTTCCAGGGGCTCGGCAACACGTGGCCGTCCCTCATGGCGTCGGGGGCGCGGGCGCTCGCGTTCGTGGGCGTCGTCCTCTGGCTGAGCCGCCGCACGGGCTTTGCCATACACACGGTGTGGGTCGTGTCGGTGAGCGCGGGGCTGCTCCAGCTCGCGCTCCAGCTCACGCTCCTGCGGCGCGAGCTCCGCCTCAAGGCGCCTCTCCCGAGCAGCTGAGCCAGCCTACACCCTCCTACCTTTCTCGCGGGCGCGTTGATCGCTGCGGGCGCTCACGTGTCACAGAGAGAGCGTCGCGCGAGCCTTGCGCGGCCCTTACCCTCGAGGCCCCCGGCCCCATGACGATCAAGAAGACGCCCGAGACGACGCCGTCGATCGCGAAGACACTGTCACGCCGAGAGGCGACGCGAACGCTCCTGGTGCTGCTCGGGGGCGCCGCCGTCGCCGCGTGCGGCGCGGACGCCACCTCGAACGCGAGCTCGAGCGGCAGCAGTGGATCGAGCGGATCGAGCGGATCGAGCGGAAGCGACGGCGGCGCGGCGAGCAGCTCGAGCGGCGCCACGTCGTCGAGCTCGTCGACGGGCGGAAGCGCCGACACCTGGGCCAGCGGCGGCACGGCGGCGATGACGGGCGCGGCGACCTACCCCGACCCGTTCACCGCGGCGCTCACCACGTGCGTGCTCGCGGCCACCGCCACCGAGGGGCCGTGCACGGAGGCGGTCGACCAGGTCCGAAAGGACATCAGCGAGGGGCTCGCCGGGCTGCCCGTGCGCCTCGCGCTCAAGGTCGTCGACGCCGCGTGCGGCGCCATCGCCGGCGCGAAGGTCAAGGTCTGGCACACGCAGATCACGGGCAGCTACTCGGGCGACACCCCCAACAACGCGATGTGCCTGAAAGACCAGGCCGACTCGGCCAAGCACTACTTTCGCGGCGCGCAGACGACCGACGCCAACGGGCGCGTCGACTTCGACACGTGCTTCCCTGGCTGGTACCCCGGACGCACCATCCACATCCACTACTCCGTGTCGCTCGGCGGCAAGACGTACACGTCGCAGCTCTTCTTCGACGACGCGCTCGTGGCCGAGATCTTCGCCGGTCACGTCGACTACAAGGGCTACGGCCAGCCCGACACCAAGAACACCACCGACAACGTCGTTCGGGGCGGCGACATCGCGCAGCTCACGCTCGAAACGGCCCGCATGAGCGACGGGGCGATGCTCGCCTCGAAGGTGCTGGTCGTGAACGTGGCGTGACCACGGCCCGCGCGGCGGGGCTATATTCGGCCTGGATGGCCCGCGCGTCGTCACCGGCCGCGCCCTCGCGGCGCACCATCGCGACCCGCCTCGCGGACGCGCGCCGCGCTCGCTTCGTCGGTCGCGCCGCGGAGCAGGCGCTCTTCGCCCGAGCGCTCGCGAGCGACGAGGCCGACTTCGCATTGCTCTGGCTCGTGGGCCCGGGTGGCGTGGGCAAGAGCTCTCTCCTCGAACGCTTCGCCGAGATGGCGACCGCGTCCGGAGCGGCCCCCGTGCGCGTCGACGCTCGGCACGTGCTCGCGACGGCCGACTCCTTTTGCGCTGCCGTCGCGCGCGAGCTGGGCGTCGATCCCGACGCAGACCTCACGCGCGCGCTCGAGGCGGGCCCGCGACGTGTGCTGCTGATCGACACGGCCGAAGATCTGGGTGTGCTCGAGACGTGGCTCCGCGAGACGTTCTTGCCCGCGCTCCCGGCGGGGGCCCTCGCGGTCGTCGCCTCGAGGTGCCCCCCCGACGCGGCGTGGCGCAGCGACGCGGGCTGGGGCGAGCTGCTGCGCGTCGTGTCGATGCGCAACCTCGCGCCCGACGAGTGCCGCGCGTACCTCACCGCGCGGCAGGTCGACGCCGCGCACCACGACGCGCTCATCCTCTCCACGTTCGGGCACCCGCTCGCGCTCTCGCTCGTCGCCGATCTCGCGGCCACCTCGGATGCGGTCGACCCGGCCCTCGCCGCCAGCGATCCCGACCTCGTGTCCGCGCTCCTGGCACGATTCAGCGTCGCGGCGCCCGACGCAGCGCACCGCCGCGCGCTCCACGTCGCGGCCCACGTGAGGGTGACCGACGAGGCGCTCCTGCGTCACGCGGTCGACGACGCTCGCTCGGGAGAGCTCTACGACTGGCTCGCGTCCCTCTCGTTCGCGGTGGTGGGCCGAGAGGGCGTCCACCTCCACGATCTCGCGGCGCACGCGCTCGACGCAGAGCTACGCCGACGCGACCCGCGCGAGTACCTCGCGCTCCACACCAAGGTGCGGGAGCCGTGCGTCGAGGCCGTACGCGACGCCACCGGGCCGGCGCAGCTGCGCGCGGCGTCCGACCTCTCCTGGATGCACCGGTTCAGCCCCGTGATGGGCCGGGTGATCGACTGGTCCGGCGCGCGCGCGCTCTACGCCGACGCGCTCCGGGACCCCGATCGCGCGGACATCGTGGACGCCACGCGCCGCTTCGAGGGCGCGGCGGCGGCGCGCGCGGTCGAGCGCTGGCTCGAACGGAGCCCTGAGGCGTTCACCGTCGTGCGCGCTTCGGCCGAGGTCCCGCGCGGGTTCATCGCGGTGCTCACGTTCGGCGCGGCCGACCTCGAGGACGCGTCCCTCCGCGAGATCGATCCCCGCGTCGCGGCTGCGTTCGACCACGTGCTCGCGCGCGCGCCCCTGCGCCCCGGAGAGCGTATGTGCGTCGAGTGGTGGCTGGACTACGAGACGCACATGGCGCCCGGCGCCCTCGTCTCTCAGCTCTCCATCCGAGACATCCGCACCTGGCTCGGCGGGGCCGGCGTCGCGTGGAGCGTGTACGCGCTCGCCGCCCACCTCGACGTCTGGGAGCCGATGATGGGCTACCTCGCGCACGAACGCGGGGCCGACGTCGCCCTCGGCGACGCGAGCTACAGGCTCTTCTCGCACGACTGGCGCGCGCAGGGCCCGCGCGCCTTCCTCGCCATGATGGCCGAGCGCGAGATCCTCGGCGCCGAGGCGGGACCGGCGCCCCCCGCGGAGCGACCGCTCGTCGTGCTCTCGCAGGAGGCCTTCGTCGACGCGGTGCGGGCGGCGCTCAAGGCGTACACCGACACCGACGCCCTCGACGCGAGCCCGCTCATGCGCTCGCGCGTCGTCACCGAGGCGCCGCCGTCGCCCGACGAGCCCCACCCTCTGCGCCGAGCGCTCACGCTCGCTCTCGAGCAGCTCGCCGTCGCCGAGAAAGACGAGCACCTCCACGCTGCCGTCAAGGTCACGTTCTTCGATCCCGCGCGCACGCAGGAGGCCGCCGCCGAGCTGCTCGGCGCGGCGTTCTCGACGTATCGGCGTCACCTCGCGACCGGCGTCGAGCGCGTGGCTGGCTGGCTGTGGACACGCGAGGTGCACGGCTGGTGAGGCCGCGCGCCGCATTGGCGGCCGCGTGAGATTGGCTACCATGCCGGTCATGTCCGCCGCCCGCGTCCTGCGCATCATCGACGAGACCCCCTCGGGCCAGCCGCTCCACGAGCTCACCGTCGAGCTCCGCCTCGCGAGCGAGCGCGTGACCGTGCGCGAGCTCATCGAGCGACGTGTGCGCGCCGAGGTCGAACGACACAACGCCGCGCCGAGCCCGTATTTCCAGGGCCTCGTGCAACCGACCGAGGCCGAGCGCGAGCTCAACGGCTATCGACTCCGCGGCGCGCAGCGCATCGACGCGGACGCGCAGGTCCGCCTCGCCACGGAGAGCTTCGCGAGACAGGGGTTCTTGCTGCTCGTCGACGACGACCAGGTCGAAGACCTCGCCGACGAGGTCGTGCTCACGCCCGACACGATCGTGCACTTCGTGAAGCTCGTGCCGCTCGTCGGAGGTTGACGTGCTCCTCGGCAAGATCTCGAGCTTCACGCGGACGCGCGGATTCGGCGAGCTGGTCCTCGACGGCGGGCGTGCGGTCTCGTTCGACGTCACGGCGTGGCGCGCCGATCTCGCGCACCGCCCGCCGACAGAAGGAGAGGCCGTGAGCGTCCGCCTGTCCGACGCGTCGGGCGAGGAGCGCGTCGTCATGGTCCGCCCGGCTCCGACCCTCGACGATCCGTCCACCGTGTGGGCGCCCGAAGACCTGCCCTTCGTCGTCCACGAGGCGGAGCAGCGCTTCGCGGCGTGCGGGCCCTCGCTCGAGCTGCGGCGCGCGCTCGAGCGCCTCGACGCACGGATGAAGGAGGGCTTTCGCGAGGGCGCCGAGTGGAGCGCCCGGCTGGCCAAGACGATCGCGCAGATCCCGCTCCCGATCGTAGAGCCCGACGAGCCGTTCGGTGAGGCCGTGCTCGCCACGCTCGCCCAGCTGGACGAAGCCGCCCGCGCGCCGTGGGTGGCGCTCTTCGGCCACGCGGCCACCGCCTCGGGCGCCAAGCCGTCGGCCAAGTGGATGAAGCGCGCGACCGAGCTGGTGCGCGCCCTCCCAGAATCCGAGCTCGCCGAGCGCCTCGGCGCGTGGCTCGCCCGGGTCGAGAAGCCCAAGGAGCTGGAGCGCGACCGCTGGCACTGGTCGTTCACGCCGCCGATCCGTGAGCGCACCTCCGACATCCTCCGAGGCCTCGTGTGGTCGACGAGCGCCTTCGAGGACGTCACGCGCGTCGCGGCGATCGTCGGAGATCTGGGCGTGCGGTGCTTCTCGAAGATCCCCGACTATGGAGCCTTCAGCACCAAGGTGGGCAACGCGTGCCTATGGGCGCTCGGCGCCATGCCGGGCACGCACGGTGTGGCTCAGCTGGGTCGTCTCAAGACGCGCGTGCGCTACGCGTCGGCGCTCAAGCTCGTCGACAAGGCGCTCGCCGCCGCCGCCCAGCGCGCCGGCGTGACCCCCGACGAGCTCGAGGAGATGAGCGTCCCCACGTGCGGTCTCGACGCCGAGGGCCGCGTCGTGCAGCGCTTCGGTCCGTTCACGGCGCACGCCGAGCTCACGCCCGACGGCGACGTCTCGCTGACGTGGCACAAGGACGAGGGCAAGGCCCAGTCGAGCGTCCCCGCCGAGGTCAAACGCGACTTCGCCGACGATCTCAAGGAGCTACGCGCCGGGCTGAAGGACGCGCAAACACTGTATCCTGCACAGATCGCGCGCATCGAGCGCTCGCTGCTGACGCCGCGCGAGATCACGCTCGAGGCGCTCCGCGAACGTTACCTCGATCACCCGCTCGTGGGTCGCGCGGCGCGCCGGCTCATCTGGCTCGTGGGAGAGGGCGACGTATGGACGCCGGTGATCTGGCGTGACGGCGCGCTCGCGAGCGTCGACGGCGCCGCGGTCACCGGCGCGCGCGCGCGACTCTGGCACCCGCTGGGTCGCCCGCGCGAAGAGGTCCGCGCGTGGCGCGAGCGCCTCGCCGAGCTCGGCGTCACGCAGCCCTTCAAGCAGGCGCACCGCGAGATCTACGTGCTCACCGACGCCGAGCTCGAGACCGGCACGTACTCCAACCGCTTTGCCGCGCACGTGCTTCGGCAGCACCAGCTCGCGGCGCTCCTCCGCGAGCGAGGGTGGCGCTACACGCTCCAGGGCAAGTGGGACTCGCACAACACGCCGTCGCGCGCCGTCCCCGGCACCGACCTCGTGTGCGAGTACTTCGTCGAGGCCGCGTGGGAGACCGAGGAGACGAGCGAGATGGGGATCTTTCTCCACGTCCTCACCGACCAGGTGCGCTTCGTCACCGGCGAGGGACAGCCCGTCCCGCTCGCGCAGGTCCCCGCGCTGGTCTTCTCGGAGCTCATGCGAGACGTCGACCTCTTCGTCGGCGTGTGCAGCGTCGGCAACGATCCCACGTGGCACGATCAGGGGCCCCAGGTCGGTCGCGCGTACTGGCAGTCGTACGCGTTCGGCGAGCTGGGGCTCTCTGCGCAGACGCGCGCCGACGTGCTCGCGGCGCTGGTGCCCAAGCTCAAGATCCGCGACCGCGCGAGGGTCGACGGGAAGTTCCTCGTCGTGCGCGGCAACCTGCGCACGTACAAGATCCACCTCGGCAGCGCGAACATCTTGATGGAGCCGAACGACCAGTACCTGTGCATCGTGCCCGACCGGCGCGCCAGCAAGGTCCCCGCCGGCCTCGTGCTGCCGTTCGAGGGCGACCCCGTGCTCAGCGTCATCTTGAGCAAGGCGATCATGCTCGCGGCCGACGACAAGATCGCCGACAGCACGATCACGAGTCAGATCGGCGCGTGATCTCGCGCGAGTCGCGCGTCGCTCCGCGTCACCCGTTCGGGCGACGGGCGCGGGGTCGCGTGCGACGAATCGCGCGCTACGATCGCGAGATGCACTCCAAGCGTACGTTCGCGTGCGCGCTCGCGGCCGTCGTGCTGGGCGCCTGCACCTCCTCCACCACCGATGCCGGACCGGGCACCGCGTCGAGCTCGTCTGGCTCGTCTGGGGTCGGCGCGGCCAAGTCAGAGCTCTGGCTCCTCGCCGAGGAGTGGCCCGCCGCGACGTCGGCTCAGATCAAGGCTCGCCTCGACAAGCTCACCGTGCACGATCACTTCGTCCTCGAGTACGTGGGCAAGCAGCTCAAGGCCGGCGTCTTTCGACGGGCTTGCGAGGTCGCGCCCGACATCCGATGGAGCTGGCAATCCGACGGCGCGCGGTACGACTGCCCCAAAGCGAACAAGGAGTGGAACGACTACGTCGCGTGGGTCGCGAGCAACAACCTCGGAGACCCGAACGCGAACATCACGAAGGGCGTCGACGACATCCTCATCTACTTCAAGTGCAAGGCAGGCGAGATCGACCAAGCCTCCTGCGACCTCTACAAGTCCGTCAACGGCCAGATCGACGAGGGTGTCGGTCGCACGTCCGAGGTCGTCGTCGACAACCTGGGCAACCAGTGCCGCGTCGGCAAAGACCCGGGCTGCTACCTCTGAGTCGGCGCGAGCGCTCGAGCGCGCCGA
>JAGQJA010000208.1 GCA_020430845.1 Myxococcales bacterium | reverse complement strand
TCTGGCACGGCGCCAGGGACACCACCGTGAACAAGAACAGCGCCCGAGAGAGCGTCGAGCAGTGGACGGCCGTGAACGGCGTGAGCGCCACGCCCAACGCGACCGAGGTGCGCTCCGGCGCGACCCACGCGACGTACGCCGACGCGCTCGGCAACGTGCGTGTCGAGAGCTGGGAGATCCCCGGCATGGGCCACGGCACGGCGGTGGACCCCGGGCTCGACGAGGCAGGTGGCTGCGGTCAGGCCGGCGCCTACATCCTCGACGTGGGGATCTGCTCGACGCTCCACGCGGGCGCGTTCTTCGGCCTCACGAGCGCTGCCGCGCCGGAGACCGACGCCGGCGCTCCTCCTCCTCCGCCTCCTCCGCCGCCGCCCCCTCCTCCTGCCGATGGCGGCGTGACCGTCGACGCGGGGGGCGACGGCTCGTGCACGCAGCACGCCGACACCCACTGGGGACACGTGCTCGCGGGCCGCGCCACCCGCTGCGGCGTCGGAGGCAGCTACGTGTGCGCCGTCGGATCGGGCACGCAGTTCGGCCTCTGGAACATGATGCGGTCGACCCTGCGCGAGTCTCGCCCGGGCTACTTCGAGCCCGGCTCCTGCCCTTGATCGCCGTCGCCCCGCCCGCCTTCTCCGGCCTCACGCAGACCGAGCCGCAACATGAGCCGTTGGATGTAGCGACGGCTCACGCCGGCGGCGGCGGCGGCGCGGCTCACGTTGTGCTCGTGACGTTGCAGAAGCGCCTTCACGTACACCTCGTCGAAGCGAAGGTCCCACGCCTTTCGAGCGTCCTTCATGGGTAGGTCGGTGCGTACGTCGGGCGCGCCCGTCGACACCGGAGGTGCCGAGGCGGCTTCGTGCGCGAGACCGAGCACGAGCGCCCGCTCGACGACGTTGCGCAGCTCGCGCACGTTGCCGCCGTAGGCGCGACCCACCAACGCGTCGACGAACGCGGCGCCGAGCGGAGCCGTGCTCCCGAGAGCCACGGCGAAGTGGGACGCGAGCGCGGCGATGTCCTCGCGCCGCGCGCGCAGCGGAGGCATCCGCACCTCGACGACGCAGAGTCGATAGTAGAGGTCCTCGCGAAACGTGCCGTCGTTCACCGCCTCCGCGAGAGAACGGTTCGTCGCGGCCACGAGGCGCACGTCGACGGGCAACGTCTTGCTGTCACCCACGCGCCGAATCGTCTTCGTCTCGAGCACGCGCAGCAGCTTGGCCTGCAACCCGAGGGGCAGCTCGCCGATCTCGTCCAAGAAGAGCGTGCCGCCGTCGGCCTCTTCGAACACGCCACGTCGGAGCGCGTCGGCGCCCGTGAACGCGCCTCGCACATGGCCGAAGAGCTCGCTCTCGAAGAGGTTCTCGGGGATGGCGCCGGCGTCGACCGCGACGAACGGACCGGCCGACCGGCGCGACGCGCGATGGAGGCTACGCGCGGCGGCGTCCTTGCCCGTGCCCGTCTCCCCCGTCAGCAGGACGGTCGTGTCTGTCTCGGCGACACGCTCGAGCAGCGCGTACACGCGGCGCATCGCCACGCTCGAGCCGAGGAGCTCACCGAAGGCCGCGGCGTCCGAGAGCGGCAGCGCGACGACCTCTCGCCCCACGTCGACGCGCACCGTGCAGCGACCGAGGCGCACGAGCCCGCCCGACGGCAAGATCGCGCGCTCGACGCGCAGCCCCTCGACCCACGTGCCGTTGGTGCTCTTCGCGTCCGTGAGGCGGACGCCGCTCGGAGTCCCCTCGAGCTCGCAGTGGATTCGAGAGACCGTGGCGTCCTCGAGCTTGAGGGTCACGCCGTCGCCGCTGCCCAACGTGGCGCGTCCCGTCGACGAGACGGCGTGGGCTCCGCGTCCCGGGCCCGCGACGACGGTGAGCTCGAAGCTGCGCGCGTCGTGCGCCGTAGCGTCGCCGAGGGGTCGCGTCGACTCTCTCATGGGCTGCCCCGATACGGGTTCGGTGCCGCGGCGCGATCGGTGCTGGCCGGCCGCACGGCCGACGGACGCGGCGCGACGCGCGTTGGATCGCGCCGGGTGGTCGGGCGTGACGCGGCGGGATCGGGCGCGACCGGTGCAGCGGACGCGGCCGAGAACGACGCCGCGAGCGCAGTGTCGGGTGACGACGCGGTCCCGGGCGGCGCGGCGGGCGTCGACGAGACCGGTGCGGTCGAGGGCGACGCGGTCGAGGGCGACGCGGTCGGGGCCGCGCTCGGTGTGAGGACGCGCGCTCCGACGGCCGCGACACCGCCGCCGATCAGCGCGGCGCCGAGGAAGCCGAGCATGGTTCGACGCGCCGGCTCTCTGCCAGATTGCGTGGCGGGTGCCGCGTTCGACGCGCGGGGCGAGACAAGCACGGGTACGAGCGCGGAGAGCGCCTCGTCGCGCCGCGCGATGATCTCGTCGATCGCGACGCCGCAACGCTCGACGACGCACGCGCGCACCTCTTCGGGAGCGCCGAGCAGCCCGGCCGTGCGCGCCTCGACGTACAGCTCGTCCGCGAAGGCGCGCGCGTCGACCGGACGGGCGGCGGGACGTTTGTCGAGCGCGCGCGAGACCACCGCCACGAGCATGTCTGCGCCCGCGAGCTGCTCCGGCGCGGCGCGATGCAAGACGTGCTCGAGCGTCTCGGCCTCGGAGGCGCCACGAAAGAGCGGGCGACTTTCTATGCACTCTACAAGTATTGCGCCGAGCACGAACACGTCCGAGCGCGCGTCGGTGGGCTCGCCGCGAACGCTCTCCGGCGACACGTACGCGGCCTTGCCCGACAGCTGCGCGGTGCGGTGCGCGTGCTCGCGCGCGAGCCCCAGATCGCCGATCCTCGCCACTCCGTCGCGACCGACGAGCACGTTGTCGGGGGCGACGTCGCGGTGCGTGACGCCGTGCTCGTGCAACGCGGCGAGCCCCGCGGCCACGTCGAGCACGACGCGCACGGCCACGCGCGCCGGCAAGGCTCCGCGCTCGAGGAGCGTGGCCAGATCGACGCCCTCGACCCAGGGCATCGTCAGCGACCACACGCCCTCGTGTCGCGTCACGCCGAGCACGGGGACGACATGCGCCGACGAGAACGCCGCGGCGTGCGTCGCCTCGCGTGCGAATCGGGCGACGTCCGCTTCGTCGCTCGCCGCGTGCGGTTTCTTCACGACGACGGGGTGACGCGTGACGGTGCCGTCGTCGAGCGTGCTCTCGAGCACCGCCGCGAAGACACGCGCCTGCCCTCCGCTGGCGATGGGGTGGAGCACCCGCACCGACAGCGCGCTCATGGCCAGGCGACCGCGAGGCGAAGGGTCGCCTGACGAGGCGACGGCGCCAGCGTGATCTCTCCCCTGCGGTGCCAGACGAAGAGGCCGATCGTGGCGGCGCCGAGCACGCCCGCGACGACGTAGCTCACGTTGGCCTGGAGCTCCGCCGCGCGCCCGCCGCTCGCGATGTCGCGACACGCGTCCGATCCGCGCGTCGCGCACCCTGCGGCCTCGAGCTCGTCGTGCTTCGAGCTCGCCGCGGCCCCGCGCAGGAGCCCGACGGTCAGCGCCGCCAACGACAGGCCCGCGGTCGCGAGCGGGACGTAGAGCGGCGGTCCACGACGGTCGCGATAGCTCACGCGCAGAACGCGCGTCTCCCCGCCCGTGAGGCTCAGCGTCGTCGGCGCCGTCACGTCCGGACACCGCACGGTAACCGTGTGGGCGCCCGCGGAGAGCACCGCGTCGCGTGCTCCGTCGTCGAGGCTGCACTCGGCGGGCCCGTCGAGGGTCACGCGGGCCTCTCGCGCCGACGCGAGGGCGGTCGCTCGCTGCGCCTCCGCCACGAGTCGGTCGATCTCCGGCGTGCGGCCTCGCGTCTGTGCGCGCGCCACGAGATCGCGCAGCAGCTCCTCGTCGCCCGCGTCGAGCGCCGCGCGAAGCGCTTCGGCCAGCGTGGTTGGGTGCGGGGCCACGCGATCGGCCTCCGCGAACGCGCGACCCGCGGCGCGGAGGTCTCCCTTGCGCAACGCTGCGGCGCCTTCGTCGTAGTGTCGCGCCGCCTCGGCCGCCGGCTCCTCTGCGCCGACGGGCCGCGTCACCGCGACGCAGGCGACGAGCGCGGCGACGAACGCGGCGGCTTTGACGCTCGATTTCATGCCCGATACTCTATAGCGGAGATCGGGTGAATCGAGCCTCCGACTCGCCCGTCGCCGGGGCGGGCGGCGAGTCTCCCGTCACGGACGCCCTTCGGCCATGCGGATCCTCACCGACTCTCGCGCGCTCGCGGTCGCGGCGCTGATCGCCACTTGCTCGCTCCTCGCGTGCGACTTCGACTGGTACGTCGCGCCGGACGACGCGAGCGGCGCGACGGACGCGTCCACCGATGCGGGCGCCGCGCCGGAGGCCAGTGACGACGCGCAGCCCACCTCGGACGCCGCGCCAGACGCGCCCCGGTCCTGCGCCGAGATCGCCGCCGATCTCGCCGGCGCGCGCCGTGATGCCAAGGCGTGCCCCACGCTCACGCTCATCTGCGAGCGACAGATCACCGACGAGTGCGGGTGCCGCTCTTTCCTGTGGGCGCCCAACGCCGCAGCGACCACGCGCTACGAAGCCCTGATCGCAGAGCACGGCGCCGCCGGGTGTGTCGCGTCGGGCTGCAACTGCCTCGCGGGCACAGAGGGGCGCTGCCTCGCGGCCGGCGGGGCGGGCAACGCGTGCACGCCGTGACGGGTGCGGGTCGGCCCGGCGCGCTTCGGGGACACGCGAGCACGTCGAAGCCAAACGTCCTCTTCAGGAGCTGGGCCCAGGGGCGATACGGACGCAAGCGCGGGACGTCGGCTCCGTCGGCGACGCACGGCGCCCGTCGCATTTCACTATCCACACGCTTATCGCGCTGGCTCTCACAGCGCACGGTCTCGTCGCCGGCCGTATCTCCTGACCGGCGGATCGGACCATCCGCGGTTCGTGTCCGCCTCCTCCGGACGTGCCGGGACATGGTCATCCGTTTGTGTCATTCGGTGCTCTGCTCGTCCGCTTCGCCGGTCCGCATTCCGCGACGGTGCGGGTCGCGGATCCACCGGGCGACGCGGCAGAGGAACGCCCATACGTCGTCGCCTGCTGGGTGAACGTATGCGAGATCGTCGGGATCGCCCCCGAGCCGCTCGAACATGGCCTGTGGCCAATCGCTCTTTGAGGCGACGACACCAAGTCCCCGCAGCCATCCCTCAAGCTCTCCGACGTCCGCAATGAACACACCGTAGGCTGCGAGCTGCTCGATGAAGTCCTGTGCAGCCAGACGAGTGTCGCCTGACAGCGCGCCAACCCCCTCGCGCTTCACTTTGTCGCGGAGGCCCGCGGCGTCTATGGCTCGCACGAGCTCGCCCCGGATCTGGCCGAAGCCTCTGCACTGAGGCCCCGGAACGTGGGCCGCCTCTATGAGGCGGGAGAAGGCCTTGTCGTTGTCCTTGAGTACGTCGAAGTCAACGATCGCAGCAGCAGGAATGCCAAGTCGTCGCAGCATCGCCACGATCGCCGACATCTGTCCCTTGCCGCTCGAGTTCACAAACACGCCGTGCTCTATCCCGTCTCCGATCGTGCGGAGGCGGAAGTTCACCTCCTGGTAGAAGGCACGATCGGAGTCTCCCTCGCAAATGACGGCCCCGGCGTGGAACAGGGCGGCGAGAACGTTCGCGGCTCGCAGCGTCGGCCGCCGCGCGAATTCGCGAAGCGTCGCTGCGGGCAGGTGCCGCGCGTTGCCAACGCCTTCGCTATAGGTGAGGCGTACTACGTCCACGTGCGCGCTCGCTTCGATGCAGCCGAGAAGGAAGTCGCTGCTGTGTGTCGCCACGACAATGCTTCCGTCCCTCTCTCGGCCGAGCCTTGCGACGTGAGCGCCGAGCCGTCTCGCGAGCGATGGATGGAGAAACCCTCCGGCTCGTCGATCAGCACGCAGTCGAACCAGGGCTCCATGAGAGCCCCGAGAAGGCCAACGTACGCCTTCACTCCGTCACTGGACTCCGCGATCGGCAGTGCAGCAGCGTGAAAGGAGCGCGCTCCAGGGGTGAGCGCGAGCTCTTCGTCCTCCGACGCTGGCGCGCGGCTCGAAAGCCTCAGGCCGACTCGTCCGAGATCCGTGGGGTCTACGACAAGATGAACGCCGAAGGCCTCGTGAACGATCTCGCGAAGTCGTTCTCGCTTCGCGCGATCGTCAAAAAGGACCCGAGGAAGGTGCTTCGGCGGCTCGCTTAGCTTCCCCGCATCCTGGCTCTCCACCAGGGTCAGCCGCGAGACTCCATCCAGCCGCAGGAGGCGGGACCATTGGTACACCCTCTTCACCGTCGCATCTGACTCCAGCAAGTGATCGATAACGATCGCCGACCATGAGCGGCGGTTGGCGGGTACGAACGGCTTTTCCGGAGTCTGGACGGTTGATCCGGAGACATTTGCGCCGCGGTTCGCAAGCCGCGTCATCATCTCGGCATGCGTCATGCTCGTCGGAAGGTCGACCTCTGCGACAAGCAGATGCTTGGGCAACGGGCCGCTCCGCACCACGTCCTCGATCTCGCGCAACGCAAGGCTCTTTCCGGCGTTGTTTGGTCCGACTAAGACCGTGACGCTCGCCGGCGCGAACTCAAGCCCCGCATCCCCAGGCACGCGGCCAACCTTCAAGCGAATGCTTCGAATCGGCGGAGAGGGCTCCGGCCCATGGCGAGGCTCGTGTTCACCGTTCGATGAAGAGTGGCTCCCGTCTTTTCCGTTCTCCGACATGTCAGCTCCGCCGTGAATGCGCGGTGAGGACTATTGGTATCGACCTGATGAGAGCTTCAGAGTCCACGCGCGCTGCATGAAGCTTCTTCAACGAGCGCACGATGACCGTGGCGACGAGAGAGTCGGCTCGCGCATCAAGTGACTCGAGAACTCCTTCGGACATCCAGGTGGCGGCGTGAACTTTGAACGCTTCGCAGCTCCCGCCAGGGAACTCGACCCCTGCAAGCGTGGACTCCGGTCGCCCCTGCTTCGGCGGTGGGGAGAGGTCCCACCTCGGCGCGAGTCGATGCGGAGCAATTTGAAACGCGGCCACGTAAGGCCCGGTGCAGGCGACGCGAGTGACCAACGCGAGCAGCCGGCGCATGTCGATGAGCATTTCCGGCACGCTGTACGTCCCTGGTCGCCAGAGATCGGGAAGGGTTGCCGTAAGACCAATCACTCCCGACGGCCACCAAGCCCAGCGCCGATGGAAGTCCAGCGCAGGAAGCCCGCTGTCGACATGGATCGCATCGCTCTGCTCAAGGCGGAGCTGCGCGCCTCGCTCGGCTGCCTCACTCGCGTCCTCGGGAAACGACGCGCGGACAAGAGACAGAAACGCGCGCTCATCCCGCGGCTCGAAGGCCTCGCGCTCAAGAGCCGGGGCCCGAACCCGGACGTGAAACCACTCCGGAGCCGCTTCATCCTTGAACTGCCCGTCCGCGCCGCTGTATGGGCGCATCACGCCAAGGTGCGGCTCGAGAAAGTCCGCGCGAAGCTCGACGAGCTTCTCCGACCGGACCATGCCATCGGATTCAACGGCCGCCCCCGCACCATCCCGTACAAGCTGCGGGTAGTGCTTCGCGAAGATCTGGCGATCGGACGCAAGGCTGTCGACGAGGTCCTCCCAGAAGAGCACGCCGACTGGAAAGAGGCTCTTCGCAAGGCGGTCAAGAGAGAGAAGTCGAACCGCCTCTTGAATCTTGGCATCGCGCCGAGCGGTAGTTGCAATGAAGAACGTTCCGAGTGCGGGAACGAAGGCCTCGGCCTTCGCCACTTCGGCCACGATCTCGGCGAGGGTCAGCTTGCCTTGGGTGTTCTTGCACTGGACGCCTGCGGGGCGCCCTAGCTCATCGGGGCCGTAGATGTCGACACCAGCCTGACCCTGTCCCTGCCGCCCGATCTGCTGGAGATTCGGGCTCCTCCATCGGACGGTCAGTGCGCTCAAGGTGATGTCCTGGAATTCCTCCCAGCTCTTGGGCGGTGGAATGTGCGCGCTTGCGAGGGTCGGCATCGCGCCATCTAGCGTATCAAAGGGAGCCCGAGATGGGGGCCATCCCGACCCGTGTCGCTGGGCCAGGAACGGAAGCAACTCACCTGCTCCCGCAGCCCCGGTGAGCGAAACGTCCGGCGTCCGGCGATCGAACTGGAGGGGGGAAGGTCGACGATGAAGACAATGGAGATGGGCGCTGCTCAAGCGCGCTGCGGCCACGAGGGCTGGGATGCGCACCCCCAAGATGCTGAGCGACTGAATCTAGCGAGCGAAACGCGGCGCGAGAACGACGAGACCGAATGGACGGGGTGGGTTGACGCCATGGGGACGATGGGTACTGTTTGGCACAAAGGGGTCCAGGATGAAGCTCGAACTCGATCACATCTCGCTCAGAACGGAACAGTTGATTCAAGAACGCCAGTGGTCGGCAGAACGCCTTCTCCAACTCGCGATTGATTTTATCAACCAACAGAAGACGGTCCGCGATTTCGAGGCGTTCCTTTCCTGCGAGGCGCTCAGCGAGGTCGAGGCGGAGGTAGATGCTCCCGACCCGGGGTTCCTCTGAGAGACATTGATGCTCATCGACATCGACACTGAGCGTGAGATGGCGCTGCCGTAGAAACGGAGTTTCACCCTCTTCGTTCGCGGTTGACCCCCGAACAGTTCGATGCGGCGGTCGCGCGCATCAACAGGCTGATCGATGCGGGCGGCGCCGAGATCGCAAGCGCCGGATGGCTTCCCGGGAACGACTGGCTTGGAACGCCGTTTGATCCGCTGCGGTCGGTCGCGGCGCGCTACAACGAAGATGTCGCAGCGCGCTTCATTGGTCTCGTCGTCTGGTATGCCGTCATGAACCGCCCCGAGATGGGGCTTGGGGCGCTACGCGAAGAAGGGCAAGGAGACGGTGAGCCGAGACACCTGGAATGGTGCCATGTGCGACACGTGGAGACGACGGAGCGCCGTCGGACTGAGCCCTGCAGCGCAGAGTGATGCTCAGGAAGAGAATGGTTAAGGTCCTCCCTGCGCGCACAACGTGAGTCGAGTGCGGGGCGGCGGAGAACGCGCCGTACTGACGCTGCAAGCTGCAAGAGGGCGGGGCAGGAATCGCTCTTCGAAGACCACTAGCGACATACTACCAGCTTCATGATCTGAGTTGTCCGAGCCCCTCAGGAAGGGTCAGACGGACGTCCGCGAGCCGAAGCACGCGCCCAAGACTTGCACAGCCTGGCGAGGATCAACGTGAGCGCCTCAGATGACATCCCCCACAAGAACCACCACACGACCTCCACGAACGAGCGAGAGCCGACAGACGTAGCGTTTGCGTTGAGCGGCGATCGTCCGATCGAGTCCCGCACACAAGATCGCCTCGGACGGTCGCCGTTCGCGCTCGCGATCGCCGAGCAGATCCTCTCCGCCTCGCCGCACGACGGCTACGTCGTCGCAATAATGGGTCCATGGGGCGCAGGAAAGACGTCTCTACTCAACATCATCGCCGAAGCAATGCGAGAGCGGGACGCAGTAGTACTGAACTTCAATCCATGGGTTTTCTCAGGGATCGAAGGACTCGTTAGTCACTTCTTTCGCGAACTCGGCGCCCAGATGAAGGGATTGCAGACGGACCGCCTCTCTGAAATTGGAAACGCGCTGGAGAAGTACGCTGGCGTTTTCGTTCCGGTGGTGGGTTACGTTCCCGTCGTCGGAGGAGTCGCCAAGGAGGTCGCGTCTGGCGCCAAGGCACTCGGCTCGGCCCTCGCCAAAACACCGAGCCTCGAGGCGCAGCGCAAGACAATACGCGAGAAGCTGACAAGCCTTGACACACGCATTGTCGTCCTCATCGACGACCTCGACCGGCTGCGCGACGAGGAGATCCGCGAGATCGTGAAGTTGGTGCGCGTCACCGCAGACTTCCCGAACGTTGTGTATGTGCTCGCATTCGATCGGTTTCGCGTTGAGGTGGCTCTCGGGGAGGACCGAGAGAGTGGCCGCGCCTATCTCGAGAAGATAGTGCAGGTCAGCTACGACCTGCCGAAAGCTCACCCACCGGATATCTATCGCTTACTGCTCACCGAGATCGACCGCGCGCTGGAGCGAACTCCGCACGGTCCGTTTCACGAAAGCGAGTGGGCAGACATCTTCGTTCACATCATTCGTCCACTCTTCACCACGCCGCGAGACGTGCGGCGCTATGTGAATGCCCTACCGCCGATCGTACGCGTGCTTGGCATGGAGGTCGCGCTTGAGGACATTCTCGCCATGGAAGCCGTCCGGATGTTCGAACCAGAGGTCTTCGCGAATCTGGCGCGCTCGACCGGCCTTCTGACCGGGGGCAGCGACGGGTCTTCAGAGGAGGCGCGGGAGAAGATGGCGCCCCTGGTGGGCGGTGGTGGAGTGAACGAGTCCGTGCTCCGGGAATTCTTTACGCGCATCTTCCCTCACAGTGCGAGGCACCTCGGAGGTCCGCACTATGGCAACGGCTCTCTGAAGGAGTGGAGGCGCGAGCGCCGCATCGCATCTCCAGAGGTACTGCGCTTCTATCTGGAGCACCGACTCCCCGAGGGAGCGACGCCGTCGGCAATGATCACCGCAGTGATGGCTGCGCTCGGTGACCGCGCGGAGCTTACCACGCTGCTCGAAGCACTCGACGATGGACAACTCGAGAGCGTCTTCGACCGGCTCGAAGACTATGAGGACCACTTTCCGCCTGAAACGGTCATGCCAGCGACGGGTGCGCTCCTCGACCAACTTCCGCGGCTACGCGAAGGCAGACAGGGGATGTTTGACGTCGGCGCGAACCTCGCGCTCACCCGAGTCGTGCTTCGGCTCCTTCGCCGCATCGACGACGTCGACGAGCGGGCGTCCCAAGTAGACCAGCTTCTACCTACGATCAAGACGCTCTCAGCGCAGGTCGAACTTCTGCGCGTTCTTGAGTGTCACCAGCTTGCGCCGGTCGAAAGGGTGCAGGCGTGGCGCATGGAGCTTGGTCGCCGCGTGAGTCAAGCTCCGCCTGAATCGCTCTCGGCAGAACGCGATCTGGGCGCGCTGATCGAACTGGCGATGACGACCCACCCCGACGACGATGAGGTACGCGCGAGACTGCAAGTCGCACTCGACGACGACGGCGTCTTCGTCCGGTTCCTCCGGAGCGGGCTTGGTGAGCGCATGAGCAGACCGATGGGGCGTGTCGCCTTCGACGTGCAGCACACGCTTCCCTGGAGCGCACTTGTCCGGGTTGTGGGCGACGAAGGTCGACTGCTTGCTCGCATCAGTGAGGTGCAGGCCTCCGTGAACGTGGACGCACTCGACGAGCGTGCTCAAGTCGCGATCCGAACGGCAGTCAAGTACTCAGATGGTTGGCGCCCGCCGGAGTTTGGACGGCGACAAGCGGACACAGCAGCAACGCCAACACCAACGGCGAGCGGGTTGACTCGTGCGGACGACCAAACCGAGTCGATCTCGCAGCCGGACGAATCCTCTCGCGAGGACGAAGATCCGGATGCCGCCGTCGATGACGCCGGCATCGAGTGACGATCATCGACATAGTGTAAGACCTCGCCCTGTCACGTCGTGACATAGGCGCGTGGTTCAGCTGCGCTGC
>JAGQJA010000018.1:5740-12334 GCA_020430845.1 Myxococcales bacterium | reverse complement strand
GCGAAGGCGCTGCGCAAGCTGCGTCACCCCAGCCGGAGCAAGGCCCTCAAGACCTTCCTCGAGTAGCCCGGCGGGCGCTGGACGCTCAGGGACCCTCCCACGGGCGTCCGAGCTTCTTCAGCGCCTCTTTCGCTTCCCCACGGTAAGCAGAATCGCGAGGGCCGTCGCGCAGGAATGCCTCCCAGTGCTTGACCGCCTCCTTGCGGGGACCCAGCGCCTTCGCGTACAGGCGATGTGCCTCCCACAACCAGCGCGGCTTCGGCTCCTCCTTCTCAGCGATCTCGATCGACTTGCCAAGCTGCTCGCGGGCTTCGTTGTCCTGACGATTCGCGGCTAGCAGCTTACCGTAGCGATACCGCCAGAGGGCATTGTCCGGGTCGGCAGCGATGGCCTTGTTCAGCTCATCCATCGCGGCGCGTTCCTGACCGAGAGCGTCGTACGCCTCCGCCAGATCCGCGTGGGCTTCGTACCGAGTCGGACGCAGCTCGAGCGCCTGCTGCAGGTCGGTGATGGCGTCCTTCACGGCGCCCTGGCGATAGCGCAGGACTCCACGCTGCCAGTAAGCGTCGGCCAGGCCCTTGTCGAGCTCGAGCGCCTTCGCGAGCGCCTCTTCGGCCTTGCGTGGGTTGCCCGCCTCGTTGGCGGCCCAGCCGACGTAGAGGTGGTACTCCGCGCGGTTTGGGTCGAGGTCGCGCGCGCGCTCCAGCGCCTTCAGCGCCTCGGCGAGGCTGTTGCCCTTCAGCAGCAGGGCGCGCCCCAGACAGTGGTTGGTCTCAGCGGAGGTTGGTCGAACCTGCAGCACCTCCTTCAGGATCTTCTCGGCCTGAGCGCCGCGGCCAGCGCTGACCTTGCCGCAGCCCACCCGGAGCTTCAGGTCGGGGTCATTCGGTGCCTTGGCGAGCGCAGCCTCGTACTCCTTGAGCGCTTCCTCGCTCTGACCGGCCGCTTCGTAGAGCAAGCCTCGCTCGAGTGCGAGGCCCGGGTACTCCCGGTCGACCTCCGAGACGGCATCGAACTCCTTGCGCGCCGCATCGAAATCACGATTCCGACGATAGGCGACGCCGAGGCGGAACTGAGCGCCGATGTCCTTCTTGTCGAGGCTCAGCGCCTTCTGGAAGTGCTTGACCGCTTCCTCGTAGCGGCCCTGGGCTAGCGCGACCTCGCCCAGCGCCTTGAAGATGGCGGGCGAGCGCGGCATCTTCTTCTGAGCCGCAGCGAGCTGCTCCTCCGCTTCTTCGTTGCGCCCCTGCTGACTCATCAACATGGCGAGTCCGATGTAGGCTTCGACGACGGCCACTTCGTCTTTCCCCGTGGAGATCGCCTTCTTGTAGGCGGCCTCCGCTTCCTGACGATTGCCGAGCGCGTCCTCGGCTTTGGCGAGCCAGAGGCCGACACGAGCGTCGTCGGGATGCGCGGTGGCGAGCTTCTTGAGCACCGCCTTGGCGTCTTCGAGTCGCTCGAGCGCGATCTGGGTCTTGGCGATGCCGATCGACGCCAGGATGTTGTCGGGATCGGCCTCCACGCCAGCCTTGAAGCGGGCCAACGCCTCGCTGAATCGGCCCGAACGGTACAGGGCATCGCCCAGACCCGCGAGCGCGCCAGCGGCCTTTGGGGAGATGGTCAGAGCCTTCTGGTAAGCCTTCTCTGCGTGGGTGATGCGGGAGCGAGAGAGATGGATGTCTCCACGCAGCGTCTCGCCCTCGACGACCTCCGACGGACTCGCAGGGTTCTGTGGCTTGTCCAGGAAGGACAGCAGCTCGAGGGCCTTGTCCTCCTCGTGTTCGCTCCAAGCTGCTCGCGCCAGCAGGATGCGTGCTCCGACGTGCTCGGGATTCGCCTTGAGCACCTTCTCGGCCTGCTGCTCTGCGCCCCTCGTATCCCCGGCGAGCAGCTTCGCGCGGGCCAAGCCGAAGTCCGTGCGAGGCGACTGCTCCACCCCCCCGGCTCTGGTCCAGACCTCCGTCGCGGCCTTCGGGTCCTTGGCCAACAGCTCCACCTCACCGAGCGCGGCCAGGGCGTCGATGTTCTGGGGGTCGCGCTGGCTGATGCGGCTCAGCACCTGGCGGGCCCTGGCCAGGTTTCCGTCGCTGGCAGCCTCCGCCGCCCGAGCGAGCTCGAGCTGGTCGACGTCGCTGGCTTCTTTCAGCTCCTGCAGCAGTACCTTGGCCCGCGCGGTCACCTTGGAATCGACTCCGAAGCGCAGCGAACTCAAGAAACCAGTGAACGCCGTGTAGGCGGCCAGCGGCTTGACCCGCTCCTCGCTGGCGCGCGTCCGATCGACGGACTCGAAGGCCGCGGTCGCGGAAGCGAAGGTGTCCTTCGCCATTTCCGCACGAGTATTCTTCACGGTGGTCTGGACGAGCTGCTGGTATTCTCCGCTCTTGACCTGATCCAGGATCCAGTACGCGCCGAACGGTCCGACGCTCGGCACCAAGGCCAGAGCGCCACCTGCCAGCAGGCCGATCACGGCGACGCCGAGCACGATCCGTCCCTTGCCACGCTTCTGCGGCTGTGGCTCGCCGGCTTGCCCGACGTGGAGCTGGACGTGGGTCCCCGCCGCCTGCGCCGGCTTTGGCTTCGGCTGATCCTCCTGGGGGATCGCGCCGAACTCCATGTCATCCTCGCCCCCACCTTCGAGCCCAACAGAGCCGCCCCCGACGCCCTCGTCGCCGAGGTTCACCTCGCCGTAGCTGACGCCGCCGCCGGCCTGGCGCACGATCGCGTTGTCGGACGTGGGACCACTGCTCGGCCCGCCAAAGTCGTCGAAATCGCTGCCGACGTCGCCAGGCGGAGGGCCAAAGCTGTCGGGAGGAGGAGCCCCGAAGCTGTCGCGTGGGGGCGGAGCTCCGAAGCTGTCGCGTGGGGGCGGAGCTCCGAAGCTGTCGCGTGGGGGCGGAGCTCCGAAGGGGTCGCTGTCCGCGGGGGGAGCACTGAACGGATCTTCTCCGAATGGATCCGAAGGCATGTTTCCGCGCGGAGCTGCTCCCGGTGGTGGCGGGGTGCTTCCGATCTCTGGAAGGCTATCCATGCTGGCGCGCGGCGGCGGCACACTGCCGCCCAGATCGATCTCCCCAAAGCCACCGGCGTGGGGCGTGGGCAGCCCAGCGGCGGTCTGCGGCAGCCCAGCAGCAGTCTGCGGCAGCCCAGCGGCGGTCTGCGGCAGCCCAGCAGCCACCTGAGGCAACCCCGCGGCGGGAGACGGGAGGGATGCCGCGGGCGATGGCAAGTCGCCTCCCAAGCTGGGCAGGCCCGCTGCAGGCGATGGTAGGTCGGCTCCGCCTCGCGCGACGCTGGGCAGATCGCCGCCTAGCGCGGGCAAATCGTTTCCGCGCGGCGAAGGCAGGTCGAAGCCACCTCGGGGCGCCACCGCAGGAAGATCTCCGGTGCCGACGCTCGGCAAATCTCGCCCGCCGCCGACCGTCGGCAGATCGATCTCACCAAAACCTCCCGCTGGACTCGGCAACTCGGCGCCACCTCGTGCGGGGCTTGGCAGGTCCAGGTCGCTCCGGCGACCTCCCAGCGTGGGCAGATCCGAGTCGAAGCTCGGCTCGGCGGGCTTCGATGCGCCAAGCGACGGCAGATCCGAGTCGAGATCGAAGTCGGCCTGAGGCTTTCCACCACCGAGCGATGGCAGGTCCACTTCGCCAAAAGACTCCATCGGGGGGCGCGGACCAGTGGCTCCGCCTCTGCGCGCCGGCGCCGGGAGGTCAGCGTTGGGTCTCGGCGCGATGGGCGCAGGCAGGTCCGCGGCGTCTCGACGCTGCCCGATCGCGGGCAGATCGAGCTCGTCGAGATCGGGTTCCGGTAGCGCTGGCTTGGGGATGGGTGGCTTAGCAGCCGAGGGTCGCGGCGGCCCCTTGGCTCCGAGCCCCAGCCCAGCGATGCCGACTCCGACGCCCACCTGAGTGGGCTTCTTCGATCGGTGAGGTACCGGGGGCGGCTGACTCGGACCCGAGTCCATTCCGAGACTCGCCCCGAGCACGGGACTCGGCCCGGTGCGACGGTTGTCGACCGCCGGCGGCTCGACCTTGAACGTCGTGCCGCACTTCGGGCAGCGCATCTTCAGGCCACTGGGTGGCACCCGACGCTCGTCGACCTGATAGGGAGCCTTGCAGGACTCGCACTCGACTTTCAGCATTTCGGCTCCTGACCGACCTGGCGCGACACCATCGCGACAAGGGTATCATCACACGGGCTCGCGACGCGATCACGCGGCACCGCGAGGAGAGACCTCGTCCTGGCCCCCCACCGGCACGCACCGCTGCTCACCCCGTCCAAGCCGCGCGACGCCGGAACGGCCGCGCTCGCGTGGATGGCGGCGAGCGCGCTGCTGTTCGCGTTCATGGGGTTCTTCGCGCGGCTCGCCACCGCCAGCACCTCGTGGGCCACCGTCGGGGCCGCCCGCGCGCTCGTGGGTGCCGCCGTCGCCGTCGCGTTCGCACGGATGCGGGGCGCCTCGCTGCGCGGAGGGCGCACGCGGGACATGTGGCTCCGGAGCCTGTTCGGCACGGGGGCGATGATGTGCACGTTCTACGCCCTCTCGTCGCGCGCGCTGCCGCTCGGCGACACGGTGACGTTGCTGAACCTCAGCCCGGTGCTGCTCGCGCTCGTCGCCCCGCTGCTCCTGGGCGAGCGGACCACGGGCGCGGGCGCGATCGGCATCGCGGTCGCGCTGGCGGGCGTCGTGTTCGTGGCGCAGCCGGCGTTCCTCTTCCACACGGCGCGGCCCGCCGCCCCGCTCGGCGGCCCGACCGCGGGGATCACCGCCGCGTTCGCGATCGCGGCAGCGAGCTTCACGGCGCTGGCGATGACGATGCTCCGGCGCGTGGGTCGGACCACGAGCCCCGAGGCGGTCGCGCTGCATTTCTCTCTCGTGGCAGCGGCGGCGATGACCGCCATCTCGCTGATCGATCCCAAGATCCCGAGCCCCCGTGACGCGGCGGCCATGCTCGCCGCGGGCCTGTGCGCCGGCGTCGGACAGCTCACGATGACGCGCGCCTACGCGACCGAGCGGGCCGCACGGGTGGGCGGGATGAGCTACCTGAGCGTCGTCGTGAGCGCGGCGCTCGGCGCGGCCGCGCTCGGAGAGGTCCCGTCCAAGCCGGCGCTGCTCGGGATGGCGCTCGTCGTCACCGGCGGGGTCGTGCTCGCGCTCCGCGACAAGACCGCGGCGCGCTGACGCGGGTGACGGTACCCTCCGGCGGGATGACCCCACCGTCCTACGCCGAGAAGCTGCGCGCACGCGCCGACGCGATCGCCACCGCCTGCGTGCACGCGGGCGAGGAGATCGACCCGGTGACGCTCGGGCTCGACGCGCCCATCTCGCTCTCGAGCGCGTTCGCCTTTCGCGACGCCGCCCACGCGCGCGCGGCGTTCGAGGGGCGTGACGACGCGTACATCTACGGCCGCTGGGGCAACCCCACAGTGCGCGCGCTCGAGGCCAAGGTGGCGGCGCTCGAGGGCTGCGAGGCGGCGTGCGCGACCGCGAGCGGCATGGCTGCTATTTCCGGAACAATTCTAGCCATTTGCAGCTCCGGCGATCACGTGATCGCCCCGCGCTCGATGTACGCCGAGAGCGCCAGGCTCCTGCGTGAGCGGCTGCCCCGCTTCGGGATCCGGACCACGTTCGTCGACGCCTCTCCAGAGGCGTACGCGGCCGCCCTCGAGCCCACGACGCGCATCGCGTTCGTCGAGACGCCGTCGAACCCGCGCCTCGGCGTCATCGACGTGGCCGAGGTCGCGGCGCGCGCCCGCGCGGCCGGCGTGCTCACGGTCGTCGACGGCACGTTCGCCACGCCCTTCTCGCAGTCCCCCGCGGCCCTCGGCGCCGATCTCGTCGTCCACTCCATGACCAAGGGCATGTCGGGGCACGGCGACGTCATCGCCGGCTGCGTCGCAGGGCCCGAGGCCCTCGTGTCGCGCGTCCGCGACCACGTCATCAAGGGCACCGGCGCGGCCCTGTCACCGTTCGACGCGTGGCTCGTCACGCGCAGCCTGCGCACGCTCGCCGTACGCCAAGAGCGCGCCTGCGCGACCGCCGCCGAGCTCGCCAGCTGGCTCGCCGCCGACCCGCGCGTCGCCGTCGTGTACCACCCGTCGCTCGCGACGCACGCCGGCCACGAGATCGCCGCGCGCCAGATGCACGCGTTCGGCTCGCTGCTCTCGTTCGAGCTCGCCGGCGCCGACGCCATCGGCCGCGGGGCGCGCGTGCTCGAGCGCGTGCGCATCGCGACGCACGCCGTGAGCCTCGGCGACGCGCGCACCTTGATCGTGCACCCCGCGAGCACCACACACTCGACGATGCCGCCCGAGGCGCGCGCCCTCGCAGGGATCGGCGACGGGCTGCTCAGGGTGAGCGTCGGGCTCGAGTCGGCGGCCGACCTCGAGCGCGACCTCGACGCGGCGCTCGGCCCCGCCGCTTGAGTCGGCGCCGGGACGCGCCACTTCCTGCGGGGAGGCGCGAGGTGTAAGGAGAAGTCCCATGGACCGGCTCGTCGTCGTAGGCGCGAGGCAGCACAACCTCAAGGATGTGAGCCTCTCGCTTCCCCGAGGAAAGCTCGTGGTCCTCACGGGCCCGAGCGGGTCGGGCAAGTC
>JAGQJA010000018.1:0-5729 GCA_020430845.1 Myxococcales bacterium | reverse complement strand
CGATCTACGCCGAGGGCCAGCGCCGATACGTCGAGTCGCTCAGCGCCTACGCCAGGCAGTTCCTCGAGCAGCTGGCCAAGCCCGCGGTCGAGCGCATCGACGGCCTCTCGCCCGCCATCGCCATCGAGCAACGCCCGCTCTCCAAGTCGCCCCGCTCGACCGTCGGCACCGTCACCGAGATCGCCGACTACCTGCGCCTGCTCTTTGCGCGCGTCGGCGTGCCTCACTGCCCGAGCTGCGGAAAGCGCATCGAAGCGCAGACCGTCCAGCAGATCGTCGATCGTATCCTCGAGCTGCCCGAGGGCACTCGCTTCCACGTGCTCGCGCCGATCTGCCGCGCGCGGCGCGGCGAGCTCAAGCTCGAGCTCGAGCGCCTGCGACGCGACGGCTTCGTGCGGGCGCGCATCGACGGCGCGGTGATCGACCTCGGCGACATGATCGAGCTCGACCGGACACGCCCCCACGACCTCGACGTCGTCGTCGACCGCATCATCGCCAAGGAGGGCATCAAGGGACGCCTCACCGACAGCGTCGAGCAAGCGCTCAAGATCGGCGAGGGCCGCTTGCTCATCGCGGTCGAGGGCAAGGAGCCCTTCTGGCTCTCCGAGCGCTTCGCGTGCATCGACTGCGGCATCTCGCTCCCTCCGATCGAGCCGCGCATGTTCTCGTTCAACGGCCCGCACGGCGCCTGTCCCGCGTGCGACGGGCTCGGCGCGCGCACGGTGGTCGACCCGGAGCGCGTCATCGGCGAGCCCTCGCGCACACTGCGCGAAGGTGTGGTGCTCGCGTGGGGGCGCCGCGCGTCGGTCGCGCTCGCCACGGAGGTCACGCGCGCGGTCGCCGCCGTCGGGGTCAGCCCCGACGTCCCGTGGGCCAAGCTGCCCGCCGACGCGCGACACGCCATCCTCTTCGGCGAGGGGCCGGCCGAGGGCGCCGGGCCACGCCGCTCCAAGAAGGCCAAGCGCGAGGCCTACGTGGGCGTCGTCCCTCGGCTCGAGGCGAGGCTCGCCGGACGCGACGGCCCCGTCGAAGAGAGCGACGATCCCGACGAGGACGAGGGCGCGATCGCCGACGACGACCTCGGCAGGTTCCTCGTCGAGCGGCAGTGCAGCGCGTGCAGCGGGAGGCGGCTCCGGCCCGAGGCGCTCGCCGTCAAGCTCGGCGGTCACGACATCTCGGCGCTGTGCCGGCTGCCCTTGCGACGGCTCCGCGACGCGCTCGCGTCCTTCGACGATCTCTCGCCGCGCGAGCGCACCATCGCCGACCCGTTGCTCAAGGCGGTCACCGCGCGCATCGGCTTCCTCGTCGACGTGGGGCTCGACTACCTCAGCCTGGAGCGCAGCGCGCAGACGCTCTCGAGCGGCGAAGGGCAGCGCATCCGCCTCGCCACGCAGATCGGCGCGGCGCTCGTGGGGGTGCTCTACGTGCTCGACGAGCCGAGCGTGGGCCTGCACGCGCGCGACAACGAGCGCCTCATCCAGGCGCAGCTGCGGCTGCGCGATCTGGGCAACACGGTGCTCGTGGTGGAGCACGACCGCGAGGCGATCATGGCCGCCGACCACGTCGTCGACATGGGCCCCGGCGCCGGCGTCCACGGGGGACGCGTCGTGGCCGAAGGCTCTCCCGACGACATCATCGCGTCGGCGACATCTGTGACCGGCCCGTGGCTCAGCGGCGCGCGGGCGCTCCCCATCCCGGCCACGCGCAAGGCCCCGTCCGACGTGGCGGTGCGCGTCGTCAACGCGCGCGCCCACAACCTCAAGGGCGTCTCGGTCGACATCCCCACCGGCCTGCTCGTCTGCTTCACCGGCGTCTCGGGGAGCGGCAAGTCGAGCCTCGTGATCGACACGCTCCTGCCCGCGGCGCGCGCCAAGCTCTACGCCGCGCAGGCCCCGGTCGGCGACTGCGACGCCGTCGAGAACCTCGAGCACGTCGACAAGGTCGTCAGCATCGACCAGGCGCCGATCGGCCGCACGCCCCGATCGAACCCTGCGACCTATACGGGCATCTTCGCCCAGCTCCGCGAGCTCTACGCCGGCCTCCCCGAGTCACGCGCGCGCGGGTACAAGGCGGGTCGGTTCTCGTTCAACGTCAAGGGCGGCCGCTGCGAGGCGTGTCAGGGCGACGGCGTGCTGCGCGTCGAGATGCACTTCTTGCCCGACATCTTCGTCACCTGCGACACGTGCGGCGGCGACCGGTACAACCGCGAGACGCTCGAGGTGCGCTACCGAGGCATCTCGATCGCGGAGGCGCTCGCGCTCACCGTGGAGCAGGCCAAGGACGTGTTCGACACGATCCCGCGCGTGCGAGAGCGGCTCGACGCGCTCGCGCGGGTGGGCCTCGGCTACCTCACGCTCGGACAGCCGGCGACCACGCTGTCGGGCGGCGAGGCCCAGCGCGTCAAGCTCGCGCGAGAGCTGGCGCGCCGCGCCACGGGCCGCACGCTCTACGTGCTCGACGAGCCCACCACGGGTCTGCATTTCACCGACATCGAGCTCCTGCTCGCGGCGCTGCTCGAGCTGCGCGATCAGGGCAACACGGTCGTCGTCATCGAGCACAACCTCGACGTCGTCGCGTGCGCCGACTGGCTCGTCGACCTGGGCCCCGAGGGTGGCGACGGCGGCGGCGACATCGTGTGCGTGGGCACGCCCGAGCGCGTCGCCGCGTGCGAGACGTCGCACACGGGGCGCTACCTCAAAGAGGTGCTCCGGCGCGCCGGAGGCGGCAGCCGATCGAGCGCGCCGCCGGCGTCGGAGTCCAAGCGCACGACGGCTCCGCCGTCCTCGTCGAAGAGGGCCAGCGGAGCGCGCGCCAAGAAGACCAAGTCTGCGCGCCCACGCCGCTGAGAGGCGCGGGCCGCTCGCTCAGGTGTAGTCCTTCTCCATGCGCTCCTGATCCTCTTTGCAGCGGATGCAGAGCGTCGTCTCGGGGCGCGCCTCGAGGCGCTTGACCGAGATCTCCTCGCCGCAGTCCTCGCAGACGCCGAAGCTGCCGTCTTCGATCTTGCGGAGCGCCTTCTCGATCTTGTCGAGGAAGACCTTCTCGCGCCCGCGGAGGCGGAAGGTGAACGACTGGAGGTACTCGCTCGACGCGAGGTCCATCTCGTCGGGCAGGTCATTCGCGTCGAGGGTCATGTCCTCCTCGAGCGTCTGCTTCGCCTTGCGCACGATCTCGTCGCGCTTCTCGGTGAGCAGTGTCTTGAACTTCTTCAGTGATTGCTTGTTCATTTCGTCCGCCCCTCCGGGGCCGCCGTTGACCCATGACGCGCCCCAGCCAGCGGGCGAGAGTACGCGTCTTCCGAGGGCCGGAGACGTTAAACAGCGCTCCCCCCTTCGTCAACGCCCGCTCCTTGCGGCGCGGCGCTTTTCGCCCTACCGCAGAGCTGTGCGCCGAAGCCCTACATGGACCCCGGAGACGCCGCCCGCCTTCGTGCTGGGCGTCGACGAGAACGGCGTGGGCCCGCGGCTCGGCCCGATGATCGTCACGAGCGTGCTCGTGCGCACCGACGCGCGCGGCGCCAAGACGATGTGCACCCCCGCGCGCGGCAAGCTCGCGGAGCGCGCGGGCGACAGCAAGGCGCTCGTGGCCTTTGCCGACGCGGCGCTCGGCGAGGCGTGGGCGCGCGCCATCGTGGCGCGGCAAGGGGCGGCGCCCAGTACGCAGCGCGAGCTGATGCGGGCCCTCTTCTTGGACGACGAGGCGGAGCTCACGCGCCCGTGCCCGTCGCACCACGACGACCTCTGCTTCTCGGACCGGCACGAGGCGCTGACCGCAGACGCGGCGCTGGTGAAGGAGTGCACGCGCGATCTCGAGCGTCTCGCCGCCCGCGGGGCAGACGTGAGGCGGGCGCGCGTCGCCGTGTCGTGCGCACGCCGCCTCAACGACGCCGCCGCGGTGGGCCGATCGCGCTTCGACGTCGACCTCGAGCACATGGAGCGGCTGGTGCTCGCGGCGCGGCGCGACGCGGGCGCCGACGTGCTGGCGCTCTGCGGCAAGGTGGGCGGCATCGACTTCTACAGCGGGCGCTTCATGCACCTGTCGTCGTACCTCGTGAGCACGATCGAAGAGGGGCGCGCCGCGAGCGCGTACCAGATCCCCGGCGTGGGCCGCGTCGCGTTCACGCGGGACGCGGACGCACACCACCTGGTGGTGGGACTGGCGTCGCTCGTGGGCAAGTGGGTGCGCGACGCGCTCATGCGACGCGTGACGGGTTGGTTCCGCGAGCTGGATCCGGACGTGGCCGACGTGAGCGGCTATCACGACCCGGCGACGGCACGCTTCGTCGACGCCACGCGCCTGGTGCGGCGCGCGCGCAAGGTCGACGACGCGTGCTTCGAGCGCCGGTGCGCGGAGCCGCGCGTCACTTCGGAGAAGCAGAAGCCGAAGCGCCCGGCGCGGCCGGACGGCGCACCGCCGCGCCCATCGCGCTGACGGCGGCGCTCACGGCCGGCGGTACCGTCGCCGAGGGGCTCGGCACGGTGGGCGCGGGCCCCGCGAGCAGCTCCTTCATCTTGGCGATCGCGTCCTCTTTGCTGACGCGCGCCTTCTTCTCGGCGTCGGGGTTGCCCGCCGCGTCGCGGAGCGCGTGCTCCTCGTCGCCGACGCCCCATACGGCGTTGCCTTTGCGCACGACGAGCCACTCGACCTTGGGCCCGGCGCCCTGGGGCGCGAGCACGACGTGGCACGCCTCGTCGCCGAGCTGCGGCACGGGCATCGCGCCCGGCTTGGACTTGATCGCCTTGAAGGCGTCCTTGGCCTGGTCGACGTCCTTGCGGACCATCGACATGACGCGCCAGCGCTTGTCGCCCTCCTTGTAGAAGCCGTACGCCGCCGCCCCCGCGCCGCTCACGCCGAGCGCGTCCTTGGGGTGGAAGAGCGTGCCCCCGGGGATGCGCGCCGCCGCGGGCAGCGCCTTGACCTCGGGGAGCGGGTCGGCGCTGCCGGGGAGCTTCGCGCCGAGGTCGCGTCCGAGCACGGTGAGGATGGCCTCGCTCGACTTGGCGAGCTGCTCGGGGGACTCGACCTCGTTGTTGTACTGCAGCTCGGCGAGGTGCGTGTCTCGCCACACGTACGCGCGGCCGGTGCCGATCGCGCCGGCCGTGCCCGCGTGGAGCACCTTGGGCGTCGACGGGTCGGCCGGATCGCCCGCGACGATGCGCGAGGTGAACATCGCGTACGCGCCCTGGGCGTCTGCGAACTCCGACAGGTTGACGTCGACGGTGCCGCCCTTGCCCGAGCCGTCGATGTAGCGGAGCGCGACCACGCGCTTGAGGCCGAGGCGCTTGTACACCTCGCACTCGCCGTCGAACGCCGTCGTGCACACCTCGTCCATCGTGAGCTTGCCGCGATCGCCGTACGTCTTCACGGGGGCCTGCGGGTCGACGCAGTAGCCGCCGGTCGCGCGGGGGAAGAACGGGGCGCTGACGGGATCGTCGACGGTGCCGCCGCCAGAGGCGCACGCGCCCTTGGGGGCGGCGCTCACGGGAGGAGGGGGCGGCGGAGGTGTGTCGCCGTCCTTGGGCTTGTCGTCTTTGCAGGCCGCGAGCGCGAGGAGCGCGGCGGCGATGGCGATCGAGCGGAGGGAGCGCGCCGAGGCGCAGTGGGCGTCCGTCGTTTGCATGCCGCCGTACATACATGACCCTTCACGGTTATCGAAGTGCATCTGCCATGAAACCTTTGCGGACCATCGCAAATGGTTTCCTCCCCGCCGAGCCCGCCGGACCCGCTCG
>JAGQJA010000207.1:424-3284 GCA_020430845.1 Myxococcales bacterium | reverse complement strand
GGCACATACGCAGGCGCCGTCGTGGGGGCCGCAGGCGCGGCGCGGACCGAGCCGGACGCGGCGGGCGAAGGCGCAGGCGTCGCTTGGAGCGGGCGCGTGCCTCCTGCGCGCGCCGTGTTGGGCAACGGCGGCTTGCCGCGGTTCGACGGCAGCGGGGGCTTGGCGGGGCCGTCGGACGCGGCCGGCGGCTGAGACGACGCGAGCGTCTGCGCACCGGACTGAGGCCGGTTCGAGATCGGCGCGGGACGCGGCGGGGCCTGCGCCATCGCGAGCGTACGATCGTGCAGCGGCTGCGTGCGCGGCGGCGGATCGGAGCGCCCGGCCCCGCTCGACGCGACCGCGAGCGTCTCGGACAGGCCGGTCGGAGGCGACGGCGCGGTCGACGGAAAGCGCCCCACGGCCTCGATCTCGGAGCGCCCGAGGGTGCGCTCGGGCTCGCTGCTCAGCGGCCGCCGATGCGTCGCATTGTCCAAGCTTATCGGATACTTGGCCCCAGACGACGGCGCCGGTGCCGCCTCGAGGATCTCGTCGATGGCGTCGCCGAGCGAGCGACCCGGGCCGACCGAGCCGATGGGCGTCTTGAGCTCGCGCTCCGACGGTCGCTCGCGCCGACCGTCGCTCATGATGTCCTCGATGCTCTCCTGCCGGAGGCGGAAGGCCCCGACCGCGGGCGGTGACGGCGACGGATCCGGACGGGGCGGAGGGCGCGGGACGGGCACCACGGGCGCGGCGCGCGGCGTGAACGTCGGCATCTCCGAGTCGCGCTTGGGCGGCGGCTGCGACGGGCCCTTCGACGGCGGGCGGCTCGCGACCAACGCCTGGACGTCGACGCCCGAGATGCGCTCGCCCTTGGGCGGTGGGCGGCTCGGCGCCAGGCGATCGACCTCGTGGCGCACGCGCTCGGCGAGATCGGCCAGGCGCTGCCGCGCGAGCTCGGCGGGCGCCACCTTGCGGAGCACCGCGACCATCTCCTCGGCCGTGATCGTGCGCTGCTCGGCGTCGGGCTCGAGCGCGCGACGCAGCGCGGCCCTCACGCTCGCGTCGACGTCGGGGCGGAGCACGTCGAGCGACGTGAGGCGCGGCTCGGCCATCGCCCGGAGCGCCTCGACCTCGCCGAGCGCGCCGCGCTGGAACGCGCGCCGCCGGGCCAAGAGCTCCCACATGATGATCGCGGCCGCGTAGACGTCGGCGCGCGGCGTCACGGGCCGCTCGCCCGTCACCTGCTCGGGCGCCATGTACCCGTACGTGCCGCGCAAGAGGCCCGTCTGCGTGTCCTGGCTCGAGCCCGACACCTTGGCGACGCCGAAGTCGGCGAGCTTCACGTGGCCGTCCCACGGCACGAGCACGTTCGTCGGGTTCACGTCGCGATGGATGAGCGGCGCGGGATCACCGCGGTCGTCGACGGCCTCGTGCGCGGCGGCGAGCGCAGAGAACAGGCGCGTGCCCACGTGCAGCGCCGCCCGATCGTCGAACGTGTGCCCGCCCGCCTTCACCGCCGACTTGAGCCGGTTGAGCGGCACGCCGTCGACGTACTCGAGCACCATCACGAGCTGGCCCTCTTCGAGGTGCGCGCCCTGCGCCTCGAGCACGCTCAGCGAGAAGAAGTCGTAGAGGCGCACGATCGCCGGGTGAGACAGCTGCGCGCACGCGCTCGCCTCGCGCGCGAACTTGCGCGCCACGCCCGGATCACGCGTCAGCTCGGGCAGCAGCACCTTGAGCACGACGGTGCGCGCGAAGCCGTGCGGCCCCTCGGCGCGCGCAAGGATGACGTCGCTCGTCGAGCCGCGCGCGAGGTGGCGCACGACCCGATAGCCGCCGATCCGCTCCGCTGTCTCGAAGGTTCCGTCCACGTCGAGCCCCCCCGAAGGGTAGCCAAGTGTGGGGGCGGGAGGCCAGCCGCTGGCGAGCACCGAGATCCGTCGCCTCGGGCCCTATGTCAGTCGGTCTCCGGCGCCTCGGGCTCGTTGGCCGCCAGATCCTGCTCCACGCCGTCGAGCAGCTCGTTGGCGCGCGCCTCGTCGATGCCCAGCCCCTCGGCGAGCTGGTTGAGCGTCTCGTTCTCCTGGTCGGCGATCGCGTTGTCGGCGAAGGCGATGGCCGCGGCGAGCACGAACGCGACCTCGGCGCGCGGGCGGTCCTCGTGGAGGGCGGCGATGACCTCGGCCATACGCTCCTCGCGCCCGTGCTCGGCGACGGACTTGCCGGCCTGGTCGAGCATCGACTCCATGTGGGCCGTGCGGATCGTGTCGCCCGAGAGGTTGCGCAGCGCGCCCTTGAGCACCTCGCGCTCGTCGTTGCTCACCTGACCGTCGGCCGACATCATCAGGTACATCGCCTCGCAGAGCGGCCCGTACTCCGCCACGATGCCCATGAGCTCGACGGCCTCGGGCGACATGTTGGGCTCTGGCGCGATGAGCGACGGGCGCTGACCGCGGGCTTGGAGTTGATCACGAAGGCGCGCGAGCGTGGAGTTGGAGAGCCAGATCATGTGGTTGGCCCGAGGGTACGCCCCTCCGCGCCCCGGTCAACGCCGGAGCGGGCCCGCGGCGCGGGGTGCAGCGCCCCGCCGTGCGGCCTGCGGTTCGGGCGCGCCAGCTGCCTACGCGTCGAACTTGAAGAGCTCTTCGAGATCGCCCTTGGTGAGCTTCTTGGCGCCGCCCACGTCCTCGTTGAGCACCGCGCCGACGAGCTCGCGCTTCTTGCCGGCCAGCTCGAAGATCTTCTCCTCGATGGTGCCCTTGGCCACGAGCCGGTACATCGTGACGACCTTGCTCTGACCGATGCGGTGCGCGCGGTCGGTGGCCTGGTCCTCGACGGCCGGGTTCCACCACGGGTCGAAGTGGATGACCGTGTCGGCGGC
>JAGQJA010000207.1:0-290 GCA_020430845.1 Myxococcales bacterium | reverse complement strand
GCCTTGCGGATGATCGTGAGCATGCTCACGAACTGGCTGAAGACGAGCACGCGGTGCCCGCCCTCGATCGAGGTCTGGATGAGCTCGCGGAGCGCGACCAGCTTGCCCGAGTCCTCGTCCTTGAACTCGCGCGGGAGCCCCAAGAGGCGCGGATCGCACGCGGCCTGACGCAGGCGCGTGAGCCCGGCGAGGATCTGGATGTGGCTCTTGGCCATGCCCTGGCGCTCGACCTCGCCCATGACCTGCGCGCGCACCTCCTTGAGGACGGCGCCGTAGAGCGCGGCCTGCTC
>JAGQJA010000206.1 GCA_020430845.1 Myxococcales bacterium | reverse complement strand
CTCGGAGGCGACGGCGTGACGGGCGTGACGGGCGCGCTCGGCGGCGTGGCGACCGTGGGCCGTGTCGTGGGCGCGCGTGGCGGCGTGGCCAGCGACGGGGGCGCGGGCGTGGTGGGCGCCGCGTCGCGCGTGGTGACGCGGTTCTCGTGAAGCGCGAAGACGCCGCCGATGGCCGCGCCGGCCAAGACCGATGCGGCGGCCGCGAACGCGAGGATGCGCGGCGTGCTCATGGGGCGCCGCATCTCTTGCGACGGCGTCGGCGGCTCGTACACCAGCGCGGGCGGCGCGCTCGACCACTGCGGGCGCATCTGCGGCGGCGTGGCGACCCCTAGGCGTGCGACCGGCGGCGCGACCGGCACGAGCGACGTGACCCGCGCGACGCGCGGCGCCGCGAGCGCGACCGGCGCCGCGACGGGGACGACCGCGCTCTCGGCGAGCGGCGGCGGCCTGCTCGTGTCGGCCGACTGCGAGTCCCGCAGGCGCGCGTACTTGGAGTCGCGCGGCGCCGCCATCATGGTGATCGGCGTCTCGTCGGGATCGTCGCAGCCGACGTCGGAGTCGTCGAGCTCGGTGGCGCTGTCGGCGTCGGGCACCGTGGGGGACCCGTGCAGGCGCGTGGCGCGCGTGCGCAGCGGCACGAGCCGCTCGACCAAGGCGCGGCGGGCGCCCTCGACGTCGATCGCGCGCCGGAGGATGTCGGACATCTCCTCGGCGCCGATGGTGCGCCGCTCGGGATCGCGCGCGAGCCCCACGCCCAGCGCCCACGCGAGCTCGCGTGGCAGGTCGGAGCGCAGGTGGTCGATGGGCGTCAGGTCGGCGTCGGCCATCGCGCGCAAGAGCTCGGCCTCCGTGCGCCCCTCCCGGGAGAACGCCGGGGCGCGGAGCAGCAGCTCGCGCAGCACGATACATGCAGAGTACACGTCGGTACGTACGGTGGCGCTCTCGCCCCGCACCTGCTCGGGCGCGAGGTAGCCCATGGTGCCGTGCCGCTCGCCCGGGCGCGTGTCCGGTATCGTGCCGCCGATGCGCGCGTCGCCCAGATCGCCGAGCCGCGCGAAGCCGTCCCACGGCACCAACACGTTCGCCGGACAGACGTCGCGATGGATCACGGCCGCGAACTCGCGCGTGAGCGGATCGCGCGCGCCGTGCAACGCGCCGAGCGCGACGAACAGGCGGTAGGCCACGAACATCGACGAGGCGTCGTCGAGCACCTCGCCGCGTGCGCGGAGCTTGGTGACGATGCGCGCGAGCGAGAGGCCGTCGACGTGCTCGAGCACGAGCGTCGGCAGGAGGTTGTCCTCGACGAAATCGTAGAGGCGAACGAGCGCCGGGTGAGACGCGCGCGAGTAGGCGGTGGCCTCGCGCAGCAGCTCACGGCGCACGGCCTCGAGCTCGTCGCCCGCGAGCCCGGGGGCCGGCCGCTTGATCACGACAGGTCGCTCGAAGCCCATCGGTCCGCTCGCGATCGCCAGCAGCACGTCGGAGCGCCGACCCGCGCCCAGACGCTCGAGGACGCGGAGCCGCGACGACAGCACCATGGGGGGCGTCGGCGAGCCGCTCGACGGCGGCGGCGGGAACGCGAGCGGCGTGTGCATGAGGCGAGGTCGACGCGCAGCAAGCCACAAGGCAAGCGGAGCCGCAAGGGCTGCGGGCATCTTTCGCAATCGCTTGAAATGACGACGGATCGTGAAGGATCCGTTCGCACCCGAAGGATCGGCGAAAATGCCCTCCCGCGGCCCGCGGGCCTCACGGCGTGGCCGGCCTGATGGGCGCCCGCCGCAGGCATGCGGAGCCATCTGGGCGCCACCGCGGTATACAAGGGCGCATGGAGACCCCCCCGAGTTCAGTTCACGCCCGCAGCGCGGCGTGGACCTGGATGACGGAGGCCCGACGACGCGTCACGATCGCCGCGCTGCGCCTGGTTCCGTCCGAGGCGCAGCGCCTCCTCGCGCTCACGATGATCGTCGGGCTGGTGTGTGGCCTCGCGGCCGTGGCGTTCCACAAGGTCATCCACTTTGCCGAGGGCTCGCTCATCACCCGCGTCGCCGCCGCCGCGGCCAAGCCCGACCGCGGCTACGCGTGGATCGCGTGGATGCTCGTGCTGCCGACGGCGGGCGGTCTGCTCGCGGGCGCGGCGATGACGTACCTGGTGCCGGGCGCGCGCGGGTCGGGCATCCCGCAGGTCAAGGCGGCGTTCGCCAACAAGTCGGGCCGGGTCAAGCTGCGCGACGCCATCGGGAAGTTCGTGCTCGGCGCCGTGCAGATCGGGTCGGGCGCGTCGCTCGGGCGCGAAGGGCCCACCGTACACATCAGCGCGGGCCTCGCTTCGGCCATGGGTCGACTCGTGCGGGTGTCGCCCAAGGCGCAGCGCGGGCTCTTGCCCGTGGGCGCCGCGGCCGGCGTGGCGGCGGCGTTCAACGCGCCCATCGCCGCGGTCACGTTCACCATCGAGGAGGTCGTCGGCAAGCTCGATCAGACCGTGCTGAGCGGCGTCATCGTCGCCGCGGCCATCGCCGCCATGGTCGAGCGCAGCATCCTCGGCGAGCACCCGGTCTTCGACGTCCCGCAGACGTACGCGCTCGACGACGCGTGGTCGCTCCCCCTTTACGTGGGGCTCGGCATCGCCGCCGGCCTGCTCTCGCTGGTGCTCAGCGAATCCCTCCTCAAGCTCCGCCTGCGCTTCCGCCACATGCGGCGCGTGCCCGAATGGGCGCGGCCCGCGATCGGGGGGCTCGTCACCGGCGTCGTCGCGGTCGTCGTCCTGCTCGCGCTCCGCGCCGACGGCGCCGCGGGCGGCGGCTACGAGACGCTCAAGCGCGCGCTCTCGGGCGGGCTCCCCGTCAAGATCATGCTCGCGCTCTGCGCGGCCAAGATCATCACGACGACGTTCTCGTACTCGAGCGGCGGCTCCGGCGGCATCTTCGCCCCTACCCTCTTCATCGGCGCCATGCTCGGCGGCGCCTTCGGCTCGCTCGACCACACGCTCTTCGACCACCCGCAGCGCACGATGGGCGCCTTCGCCCTCGTCGGGATGGGCGCGATGTTCAGCGGCACCATCCGCGCGCCGATCACGAGCGTGCTCATCATCGTCGAGATGACCGCGGGCTACGGGCTCATCTTGCCCCTGATGATCGCGAACATGACCGCGTACGTGATCGCGCGACACGTGCGCCCAGGCACCATCTACGAGGAGCTGCTCCGCCAAGACGGTGTCACGTTCGAAGACCAGCAGCTCGTGCACGCGCTCGAGGAGCTGACGCTCGACGATCTCGTCGTCAAGGACCGCGCGTTCGTGAGCTTCTTGCCCAACGCGCAGGCCGGCGACGTGCTCCGCCGCACGAGCCACCCCACCTGGCAAGACGTCTTCCCCGTGGTCGACGTCGACGGGAAGATCATCGGCGTCATCACCAACGAGGAGCTACGCATCCTGGCCGCCGAGCCCGAGCTCGCGCTCATCGTCAACGCGCAAGACCTCATGCGCCCGCCGTTCGCCGTGCACACGGGCACGTCGCTCCGCGCCGTCTTCGAGCTCATGCGCGCCGAGGGGATCCGCGAGCTGCCGGTGCTCGACGAGGAGGACCGCATCGTCGGGTTCATCGACGAGGGCGCCGTGGCCCACGCGTACCTGCGCGCGACCGACGGCCCGCCGCCGTCGACGGTGCAGCTACCGGAGACCGACAGCGACAGCGTCCTGCCCCCTCCGCCGGGGTGACCGGCCGCGCCCGGTTGAGCCGCGCCTCAGGTCCGCCCCGCCCCTGCGTTGGGTCCTAGGCTCCTCCGCGGAGCCACTGAACGAGCCGCTTGCGCCGCTCGCCGCGGAGCCTCGTCCGCGGCGCGAGCTCGTCCCAGCGCCATCGGACCCTGAGGCGGTCGGCCGCGCGCGCCAGGTATTCGGGCAGCTCGAGGAGCGTCGTGCCACCGAGCTGCAGCTCGTCGCTGCGCGCGCCGCCAAGGTCGATGTCTGTCATCGCCCAGGCCGCGAGCGCGCACTCCTTCCGCCGTGAGAGGCTGACGCGAAACGGGTCGGCCGCGGTGCTGTCGACCTTCACGTGCGCCTGCACGAGAGCGAGACCGTCGAACGCGACTTCCTCAGAGGTGAGCGTGAACGAGAAACGAAGCTCCTCCGGGGCGTCGACGCCGTAGAGCACGCGGCCGAGCTCGAGCACAGGCGAGCGCGCGCGGCGACCCGCGAGCGTCTCGGCCGCGGTGTCGAGCAGCGCGAGCGCCGCGGGCGATGCATGGCGTCGCAGGTCTTCGAGCAAGTCCAGCGACCGGTCTTCGTCGGCGATCGCGCGACCGATCGTCGGGATGAGCGCGTCGAGCGAGGCCTCGTGCCCGTCGACCACGAGCACGCCCAGCACGGTCCACGGCACCTCGGCGCTCCTGCTCGCCGCCGCCGCGCGACACGCCGCGAGGCCGCGCGGGTCGCTGGCGATCTTGGCGAGCTTCGCCCGCTGCGGCTTCGAGCCAAACGCGTAGGTCGTGTTGAGGTCGAGCACCGCCTCGAGCGCCTCGGCCCACGCCTCCTGGATGTCGCGCCGTCCGTCGACGTGCGCACGGACGAAGGTGCCCCACACGAGCTCGGGCCGCTCGGCCAGAGCCGCGAGCGTCGCGCGGATGAACGGGGCGGGGAGCGCCCGGCACGAGCGACCGCAGTACCAGGCGTTGTCGTCCAAGAGATCGACAACGACGCGGGCGACGAGCGGGACGTCGACGCCTGCGGGCAGGGCGCGCAGCACTGCTCCGCGATCACCCTCTCCGCCGCGCAGGACGGCCTCGGCCTCCGCGACGGTCCACCGCTTGGCCATCCGGCCGCGCCTACAGCCCGAACGTGCCGCGCTTGATGAAGCGGCCGTCGCCCTTCTTGCCGAGGTAGTTGCCGTTCTCGACGATCACGTTGCCGCGCGAGAGCACGTGCGACGGCGCGCCGACGACCTCGCGGCCTTCGTACGGCGAGTAGTCGACGCGCATGTGGAGCGTCTTCTCGCTGAGCGTGTGCCGCTTCTCGCCGTCCCACACCACCAGGTCGGCGTCGGCGCCCACGGCCACGGTGCCCTTGTGCGGGTAGAGGCCGAAGATCTTGGCGGGCGCCGTCGAGGTGATCTCGACGAAGCGGTTCATGCTGATGCGGCCCGCGCGCACGCCGCCATCCCAGAGAAGGTGCATGCGCGTCTCGACGCCCGGCATGCCGTTGGGGATCTTGGCGAAGTTGTCCTTGCCGAGCTCCTTCTGGCCCTTCTGGCAGAAGGGGCAGTGGTCGGTCGCGACGACCTGCAGGTCGTTCATCTTGAGGCCGCGCCACAGGTCCTCTTGCATCGACGCGGGGCGCAGCGGCGGCGTGCACACGTACTTCGCCCCTTCGAAGTCGGGCCGCGCCAGGTCGTCCTGCGACAAGAAGAGGTACTGCGGGCACGTCTCTGCATATGCAGGCAATCCGCGATCGCGGGCCTCGACCACCTGCTCGAGCGCGCGCTCGGCCGACAGGTGCACGATGTACACGGGCGTCCCGGCCATCTCGGCGAGGCAGATCGCGCGGAAGGTGCCCTCGGCCTCGGCGATCTGCGGCCGCGTCAGCGCGTGGTAGACGGGCGCGGTGTGGCCCTTGTCGAGCGCCTGCTGCACCAGGATGTCGATGGGGATCCCGTTCTCGGCGTGCATGCAGATGAGCGCGCCGAGCTCGCCCGCGCGCTGCATGGCGCGGAAGATCTGTCCGTCGTCGACGTGGAGCACGCCGGGGTAGGCCATGAAGAGCTTGAACGAGGTGATGCCCTCGCTGACGACCTCGGCCATCTCCTTGCAGGTCGCGTCGTTCACGTCGGTCATGATGAGGTGGAAGCCGTAGTCGATGGCCGCCTTGCCCTCGGCCTTGGCGTGCCAGCCGTCGACTCCGGTGCGAAGCGCCTCGCCCTTGGCCTGGATCGCGAAGTCGACGAGGCACGTCGTGCCGCCGTGCGCCGCCGCGCGGGTGCCGGTCTCGAAGTCGTCGCTCGACGTCGTGCCACCGAACGGCATGTCGAGGTGCGTGTGCACGTCGATGCCGCCCGGCATGATGAACTTCCCGGTCGCGTCGATCTCGCGGTCCCACGTGGCGTCCTTGCCGAACGCGCCCGAGCCCGGACCGAAGATCGCGGTGATCTTCCCGTTCTCGATCGCGACGTCCGCCGCGTACGTGTCCACCGCCGTCACCACCGTCCCACCCTTGATCAGCGTGCGTGCCATGACGGCCCAGAATAGGAGGATGGCGCACGTTGACAAGCGTCGAACCAAGGCCGAACCCGAGTATCCTCGCGCGCATGAAGGTGCTCGTGGCAGACAAGCTCGAGGACTCGGCGCGCCGAGGACTCGCGGAGATCGGGTGTGAGGTCGTGTACGAGCCGGACGTCGCGGCCGAGGCGCTACCGGAGCTCGCGCGCTCGTCGGGCGCAGACGTGCTCGTCGTGCGCTCCAAGAAGGTGACGCGCGCGACGCTCGAGAGCGGCCGCGTCGGCCTCGTCGTGCGCGCGGGCGCCGGATACAACACGATCGACGTCGAGGCGGCGAGCGAGCGCGGCATCTGGGTGTCGAACTGCCCCGGCAAGAACGCGGTCGCCGTCGCCGAGCTCACGTTCGCGCTGATGCTGGCCCTCGACCGGCACGTCGTCGACGGCGCGGCCGACCTCCGCGCCGGCAAGTGGAACAAGAAGGAGTACGGCAAGGCCCGCGGCCTCTTCGGTCGCACGCTCGGCGTGCTCGGCACAGGCTCGATCGGGCGCGAGGTCATCACGCGGGCCGCGGCGTTCGGCATGCCCGTCGTCGCGTGGAGCCGGAGCCTCACCGACGAGCGCGCCGAGGAGCTGGGCGTCACGCGCGCCGACTCCCCCGTCGCGGTGGCGGCCGCGGCCGACGTGCTCACGGTCCACCTCGCGCTCTCGTCCGACACGCGCGCCCTCGTGGGCGACGGCGTCTTCGCGTCGATGCGCCCGGGCTCGTTCTTCATCAACACGTCCCGCTCCGAGGTCGTCGACCAGCCGGCGCTCGAGCGCGCCGTCGCCGAGCGCTCCCTTCGCGCGGGCCTCGACGTCTTCGCGGGTGAGCCGAGCGGCGGCGCGGGCGCCGTCGACGCGCCCATCTTCAAGCTCCCCGGCGTCATCGGCACGCACCACATCGGCGCGTCGACCGAGCAGGCGCAGGAGGCGATCGCCGACGAGACCGTGCGCGTCGTGCGCATGTACAAGGAGCGCGGTCGCCCGGCGAACGTCGTCAACCTCGCCGCCAAGTCGCCGGCCACGCACGTGCTCGCCGTGCGTCACCTCGATCGGGTGGGCGTGCTCGCCGCCGTCTTCGACTGCCTCAAGGAGGCGGGCATCAACGTCCAGGAGACCGAGAACGTGGTCTTCGAGGGGGCCAAGGCCGCGATCGCGCGCATCCACGTCGATCGCGCGCCGACGGATGAGGTCGTCTCGGCGCTCCGCGCGTGCACGAAGGACGTCATCGACGTCTCGACGGTGGCCATCTAGCGGTTACTGTATGAGGGCATGCCCGCCCAAGGCCCGGACGACGACACGACCGAGGACGAGCGCCGAACGCTCAAGGCCATTGCCGAAAACATCAAGAGAATCGAGGAGATGCTCCAGTTCTTGCCGCTCCACGGCGACACTGTGAAGGATCTCCGCGCCAAGATCGGCCTGCTGCGCACCGTCATGCTCGAGCAGCGCCCCCCGGCGTTCGCCCTGGTGGGGCGGCGCGGCGCCGGCAAGTCTTCGATGGTCAACGCCCTCTTCGGCGCGAAGGTCGCCGAGGTGGGGCACGTCAAGGCGCAGACGGGCCGGGGCAAGTGGTTCGACCACGCCGGCGAGCGCGGCAAGCTCAGCGTGCTCGACACGCGCGGCATCCAGGAGGGCTCGACGCCGAGCGAGGCCGACGACGCCAAGGACGCGATGGCGTCGATCCTGGTCGAGCTCCGGAAGAAGCCGCCGGACGTCGTCGTGTTCCTGGTCAAGGCCACCGAGGTCGACAGCGCGATCGACGCCGACCTCGACGCGCTCGAGCGCATCCACGCCGAGATCGAGCGCGAGCACCACTTTCGTCCCCCGCTCGTCGCGATCCTCACCCACTGCGATCTCCTCGAGCCCAAGGCCGTGCGCCTGCACGCGCAACGCGAAGAGACGAACCAAGAAGACGTCGCCGAGAAGCTCCTGCACGTGGTCGAGGCCGAGCGACACCTCGAGACCAAGCTCAAGGAGCGCAAGCCGCTCGCCGACCACCTCAAGTGGGTGCGCGGCGTGTGCACGTACCTCTCCTTCCGCGACGACGGCACCGTACGCGCCGACGAGCGCTGGCGCGTCGACGAGCTCACGACCACGCTCTTCAAGCACCTGCCCGACGCGGGGCGCGGAACGTTCGCGCGCATCGCACGCGTGCGCGGCCTGCAAGAGGAGCTGGCGACGAACATGACCCGCGCGACGGCGACGCTCTGCGCCGGCGTCGCCGCGCTCCCCCTTCCCGTCGCGGATCTCATCCCGATCACCTCGCTGCAGATCGCGCTCGTCGCGTCGATCGGCTGGCTCGGCGGCCGGCGTATGGACCTCAAGGCCGCGGGAGAGTTCCTCGCGGCGCTCGGCGTCAACGTCGGGGCGGCCTTCGTGCTCCGCGAGGGCGCGCGCGCGCTCATCAAGTTCGTCTTCCCCGCGGGCGGCGTCATGATCTCGGGCGCGATCGCCTTCGCCGGCACGCTCGCCATCGGCGCCGCGGCGCGCGCGTACTTCTTGCGCGGCGCGACCATCGAAGAGGCGCGCGAGGCGTACAAGAAGACCCGCGCCGAGAACACGCCCGCGGGCGCCGAGGCCGAAGACGCGCCGCCCCCTCCCGCGCCGTCCGAGCCGAGCAACGGCGCCGGTTGAACGCGCTGGAATCCGGCGCCGTGTTTTGAGAGACTCCGCCCCATGCGATCGGCCCCGACGACGCGACGCGCGCTCTTCGCCTCCCTCGCCGTCGCCGGCCTGCTGTCTTCGGCGTGCGGGGACGACCAAGACCCCGCGGGCGCGGCCGACCTGTGGCAGCGCATCCAGGCGGCGCCCGGCTACCGCTCGTGGAGCCGCGCGCCGGCCGTGCCCGAGCGCATCCCCAGCTTCACCGCCCACGCCGACGCCATCGAGCTGTTCATCAACAAGCCCATGGCCGACACCTTCACCGCGGGCCAGGCCATCACCGAGTGGCCGGTCGGGTCGATCGTCGTCAAGGACGGCTTCAAGGGCGACACGCTCAAGATCGTCGCCGTGATGGAGAAGCGCCCCGACGGGTGGTTCTTCGCCGAGTACAACGGCGACGGCGACACGCTCTTCAGCGGCCGGCCCAAGGTCTGCACGGGCTGCCACGACAACCGCAAGGACTACTCGGACTGGGTCTACTCGATCGAGCTGCCGCGGTGACCCGCGGCGCGCGCACCGCCGAGATGCGGGGGCTCTCCGCAAAGCTCGAGGCGGCCCTCGTGCGCGAGCTGGCCGACACCTACCGCCACGTCGCGGGCGCGATCTTCAAGGGCGCCCTCCGCCCGCCGGCCATCGAGCTCGTCGACGCGCGCTCGCGGCTCGGGCGCTTCGTCGCCGACACGCGCACGATCGAGATCTCGCGTCCGCTCGTGCTCGAGAGCCCCTGGGGCGTCGTCGTCGAGGTGCTCAAGCACGAGATGGCGCACCAGTACGTCTGGGAGGTGCTCGGCGAAGAAGACGAAGCGCCGCACGGTCCGCGCTTTCGCGCCGTGTGCGCGCGCCTCGGCATCGACGGCGCGCCCACGGGAAGGCCCGCTCCCACCGCGCCGCACGATCCCGAGCGCGAGCGCGTGGCCGAGAAGATCGCGCGACTGCTCGCCCTCGCCGAGAGCCCCAACGCCCACGAGGCCGAGGCGGCGATGGCGGCCGCGCAGCGCCTCCTCTTGACGCACAACATCGAGCTCGTGCGCACGCGCGCCGCGCGAGGGTACGGCTGGCGCCACCTGGGCACGCCCAGCGGTCGCACGCAGGAGCACGAGCGCACGCTCTCGCTCTTGCTCTCGCAGTACTTCTTCGTCGACGCGATCTGGATCCCCGTCTACCGGCCCGCCGAGGGAACTCGCGCGAGCGTGCTCGAGATCTGCGGCACCCCCGAGAACCTCGAGATCGCCGAGTACGTGCACGCCTACCTCATCTCGACGGCCGAGCGGCTGTGGGCCGAGCACAAACGCGACCACGGCATCCGCGGGAACAAGGAGCGGCGCACGTTCCTCGCGGGCGTCATGCAGGGCATGGCCGACAAGCTCGCGCGCGAGTCGAAGAAGAACGCCGAGGCGGGCCTCGTGTGGGTCGCCGACGGCGATCTGGCGACGTACTTCCGCGCGCGCCACCCGTACGTCCGCAACGTGCGCTACTCCGGGCAGGCCCGCAGCGAGGCGTACGCGCGCGGGCGCGAGAAGGGGCGCAACATCGTGATCCACAAGGGCATTTCGTCCAAGGTCGAGAGCCGCGGGCGCCTGCTGGGGCCGGGCCCGTCGTGAAGCCGCGGAAGCCTGCGCGGGTCGTGCACTCTACATACTTCGACACCGCGCTCGGCACGTGCGGGATCGCGTGGAGCGAGGCCGGCGTCGTGGCCGTCCACCTTCCAGAGGGCTCCGCCGCCGACACGCGCGTGGCCCTCGAGCGGCGTACGGGCGCCGCGCCCGTCGAGCGGCCACCCCCCGAGATCCGTCGCGCCATCGCCCGCATCCGGCGGCACCTCGACGGACGGCTCGACGCGCTCGTCGACGTCGTCGTCGATCACCACGGCGCGCCGCCGTTCCATCGCCGCGTCTACGAGGCGCTGCGGCGTGTGGGCCCCGGCGCCACGGTGACCTACCGCGAGCTCGCCGCGCTCGCCGAGTCCCCCGGCGCGACCCGCGCCGTCGGCCAGGCGATGGCCAAGAACCCGACGCCCATCTTGGTGCCGTGCCACCGCGTGCTGGCTGCGCAAGGAAAGCCGGGCGGCTTCACGGCGTACGGCGGCGTCGACACCAAGCGGCGCCTGCTCGAGATCGAGGGGGCGGCCGGAGCGCTCTCGGAGCGGCGTCAGACGGCCCTCGGCACCCCCGGACGCGCGCCGAGCAAGGCGCTCCCGTTCGACCCCGAGGCGGCCGTCGCCGCCCTCCGCGCGAGCGACGCCAAGCTCGCCCGGCTCATCGATCGTGTGGGCCCGTTCCGACTCGAGCTCCGCGACACGCTCGACACCTTCAACGCCCTCGCCGAGTCGATCGTCTACCAGCAGCTCTCCGGCAAGGCCGCGGCCACGATCTTCGCGAGGGTGCGCGCGCTCTTCCCGCGGGGGCGCCTCTCGCCGCGGGCGCTCGACGCCGTATCCGACGCTGCCTTGCGCGGCGCGGGGCTGTCGGCCGCCAAGCTCGCGGGCCTCCGTGACCTCGCGGCGCGCGCCGTTCGCGGAGAGGTGCCGTCGGTCGCGGCCCTCACCAAGATGGACGACGAGGCGATCATCGAGGCGCTGACGCGCGTACGCGGGATCGGGCGCTGGACCGCGCAGATGCTCTTGATGTTCCGCCTCGGCCGCCCGGACGTGCTGCCGATCGACGACTACGGCGTGCAGAAGGGCTTCGGGAAGGTGTACGGCCTACGCGCCGACGAGCGCGACAAGGGCTTGCCGGCGCGCGATCGCCTCGCGGCGCACGCCGAGCGCTGGCGACCTCACCGCAGCGTCGCCAGCTGGTACATGTGGCGCGCGCTAGAGCTTCCGGGCACGCGTACGGTACGCTGAGGCCCTCCATGGCTTCGAAGCGCCGAGAAGAAATCCAGATCGGCACGCGGCTGTTGGATCGCTACGTCATCCTCGACCGCGCGGGGAGCGGCGGTATGGCGCTCATCTATCGCGCCGAGGACGAGCGCCTCGATCGCGTGGTCTGCGTCAAGCTGCTGCGCACGACGCTCGTCGAGGGCTCGGGGTCGACGAGCGGTCGCGCCGTGTACGAGGCCACGTACTCGCACTTCCTCAAGGAGGCGCGCGCCCTCAGCCGCCTGCAGCACCCCAACACGCTCCGCATCTACGACTTCGGCTACTACGAGGCGGGCGGTCATCGTCAGCCCTTCCAGGTGTCGGAGTTCCTCGACGGCGGCAACCTCGAGACGCACGTGCGCGCGCACGGGCCCTACGCGCCCGCCGAGATGCTCGAGATCCTCGAGTCGATGGCCGACGCCCTCGCCGAGGCGCACTCGGTCGGCATCCTGCACCGCGACATCAAGCCCTCGAACATCCTCTTCGTGAAGGTGCGCGACGAGCTCGTCCCCAAGCTCGCCGACTTCGGGATCGCCCACACCGATCTACGGCGCACGACGCAGGGCGCCGACGCTCCTGACGCGTCGCTCAGCACGGTCGCCCTTTTCTCGCCCCGTTGGGCCGCGCCCGAGCAGCTCTGTGGGGCGCGCGAGGGGCCGTACACCGATGTCTACGCGCTCGCGCTCCTCGCGGCGTTCATGCTGCGCGGCCGACCGCTGTTCGACGACGAAGACGTGCGCTCGACGTTCAACGAGCGCGTGCGATCCGACGACCTGGTGCGTGAGCGCCTCGCGCGCGACGGCCTCACGGGCGCGCCGCTCGAGGCGTTCATGCGCGGTCTCGACTGTCGCGAGGAGCAGCGCACGGCCTCGGTCACCGAGCTGGCCGAGGCGCTCCGCGCGGCCTTCCGCGTTCGGCGGCGTGTGAGCTCGATCCCCGAGGCGAGCGCGCCGCCTGCAGAGCAGACCGCGCCCGTCGCCGAGCCTGCGTCGCCGCCCGCACCGAGCCCGCCCGACGCGCGCGCACCCGACTCCGCGCCCTCGTCGCCCCGCGAGCTGCCGCGCGAGCCGCAGGTGGCGCCGGAGCCCGAGGTGCCGCGGGCCCCCGTGCTCCCACAGATCTCGCTCGACGGCGGCGGCCAGCCGATCCAAGAGCGCGTCTCGCAGTACGGCGCGCGTCCGCTTCGCTTCGTGCAGGTCCACGAGCGCCTCGACCTCGCGTTCCGCGACGCGCACGCCGGCGACGTCCGCTTCCGAGTGACGATGCTCCCCGGCGGGCAAGCCCTCAACATCAAAGGGCTTTCTTGCTTCGTCGCGAAGCGCGGACAGCGCCCCAACCCGGCCATCACGGTCAAGTCCGACGGCGCGGCAGACTTCGTCAGCGCGCGGGGCGAACGGCTCGGCGAGGTGCGCTGGCAGCTCGGTCAGGCCGAGGCCGACGGCCGCGCCTTTGTCGTGGACGGTAGGAGGCTTCTGATACGCTATGAAGAGGCGCGGCAGGCCGTGGTCCTCATGATGACTGGTGGACCTGAGATCATCGTCATGTGCCGTCGCTGAGAGGTGCTCTGGTGTCCGCTCGGGATCCTTCGCTCCCGCAACCCATCGACGACGACGAGGAGGAGCGCACGGTCACGGGGGACGTGCCGCCGCCGCCCCCGGCGGGGCCCGCTTCGTTCTTGTCGCCTTCGACGCCGACGGCCTTCACGCCGCATGGGACGCCGCCCACTCCGGGCCCGCCGCCCGTCCCGGGGCCGCCGCCCGTCCCGTCGCGCGCGCCAGATCCGCCGGGATCACACCGCGAGCCGCCCAGTCACTCGAGCCCCCCAGGGCCGCGCGGCGGCAGCAGCGGGCCGCAGGCGGTCCACCGTCCGCACCCGCCGCCTTCGGCCATGATGCAAGGTGCGCCGCCCGCGTCGCAGCGGCACCCGTCGCAAGGGATGCAGGCACAGCACGCACCCTCGCACGCCCACCCGCCGTCGCAGGGCGCGCAGCCGCAGCACCCGCCGTCGCAAGGCGCGCAGCCGCTCGGGCACCCGCCGTCGCAGGGCGCACAGCCCCTCGGTCTGTCGCCCGAGGGCGCTCCGGCCCCGCCCCCGCCGCAGAAGCCGCAACGTCCCGACGTGTCGTTCGCGGGCAGCTCCGGCGGCGGCACGAGCATGATGGCGATGCCGCAGCAGGCGCCGCTCGCGGTGCGCCCCGACCAGGCGCCGCGAGAGCTCCAGAGCTCGCCCTTCCACACGGTGCGCTCGCGCGCCTACGCCTTCATCCTCGACCCGCGCGGCAACCCCGTCGAGCTCGGCTCCGGCCGCTTCGCCAAGGCGTACCTCGGCGAGGAGCGGTGGCTCGAGTCCAAGACCGACTTCCGCCGGCCGATCGTCATCAAGATCCTGCAGAAGGGCGTCTCCGAAGAAGACCACATGCGCTTCCAGATGGAGAAGGAGCTCCTCGAGCGCGTGCAGGGTCACCCGAACATCATCGAGCTCTACGCGTCGGGCGAGGGTGAGGAGCCCACGTTCCTGCCGCCGTCGATCCGCGACAAGGTCGAGCCCGAGTTCATGATCCTCGAGCGCCTCGACATGTCGCTCGAAGAGCGCCTCAAGGGCTCACGCGACAAGGGCAGCAAAGAAGACCTGCTCGCGTACGGCTTTCGCGAGCGGCTCTTCCGCGTGCTCGACTACACGATCCCCATCGCCAGCGCCGTCGAGTACGCGCACCTCGTCCGCAACATCTGCCACCGCGACATCAAGCCGGCCAACGTGCTCGTGGGCCTCGCCGACGCCAACCTTCGCGGCTCGACCCTGCAGGTGCGCCTCGCCGACTTCAACGTCGCCAAGCTCAGCGACAACGAGGTCTCGTACGGGATGACGCAGATGAAGACGGCCGTGCCCGGCACGCTGTTCTTCCAGAGCCCCGAGCAGGAGACGAACATCATCGAGCTGCTCGTCAACGTGCAGCAGGGCTCGCCCGAGGTGGAGTTCTTCGAGGATTTCTACATCCAGATCGCCAAGAACGACAACTTCGGCATCTTCAACCGAGACCAGAACTACAGCGTCCTCTACGCCGATCGCGCGCGGAAGCGCCTCGTGCTCTCGCGGCCCTACCGCGAGCCGAGCGAGTCGAACGTACGCGCGCGTGTGCAGAAGAGCGTGGGCCGCCCGGCCGACATCTACTCGCTCGGCGCCACCTTCTACTATTTGATCAGCGGCGCGTACGCGAACCCCAAGACGCTCTACGACGCGTTCCACAAGTTCATCGAGTACGAGCGCGCCGACGAGAACAACACCATCGAGTCGTACCTGCGGCACGAGTACAGCGTCATCAACTCGCTGCGCGCCCCCAAGACGCAAGACGGCTCGCCCGAGGTCGCCCCGGCCGACCGCTTCTTCTCGTACAAGCACTACCTCGACGGCAACGGCGAGCTCATCGACCCGAACGTCATGCTCGTCATCGCGCGCTGCATGATCCGCAACAAGCCCGACAGCTACTGCCAGGCGCACGATCTCGAGACGCGCGGCATCAGCGAGCTCGTCACCGACCTCATCAACCTCTACTCGCTCTACGGCTTCACGCCCGGCACGCGACCCACCCACCTGGTGCACCGCACGAGCACGGCCAAGCGCGCGCCGTTCGGCGGACGGCTCAAGCGGCTATGGGTGCGGATCGCATCCCTCTTCCGCCGCAAGAAGTGATCGCGTAGGAAGCTCGGGTGGCGGAGACCGAGCAGGTAGAGCGGGCCGACGGACGCGTCGAGATCACCGAGGGCGTCGTCCTCGACGATCCGGCGCTCTTCAACGAGGACCTCGCGCCGACGAGCATCGCCAAGCGCACGTGGACGACGTACACGTACGCCGCGCTCTGGATCTCGATGGCGCACTGCATCCCGACGTACATGCTCGCGTCGGGCCTGATCAGCGCCGGGATGAACTGGAAGCAGGCGCTCGTCACGATCCTCATCGGCAACACGATCGTGCTGGCGCCCATCCTCGCCAACTCTCACCCGGGCACCAAGTACGGCATCCCCTTCCCCGTCTTCGCGCGCGCCAGCTACGGCACCTTCGGCGCCAACGTGCCCGCGATCATGCGCGCGCTCGTGGCGTGCGGCTGGTTCGGCATCAACACGTGGATCGGCGGGCAAGCGCTGAACACCCTCTTCCGCTCGCTCTGGGACAGCTGGCCCACGATGCTCGGCGGACAGACGGCGATGTGCGTGTGGCAGGCACCGCCGGGCGGGCTCGTGCCGACGTGCGGCTCCTTCCTGCAGTGGGCGCTCGCGGGGCACTACCCCACCGAGTGGGTGAGCTTCGCGCTCTTCTGGGCGCTCAACATCCTCATCGTCTACCGCGGCATGGAGCTCGTGCGAAAGGTCGAGAACATCGCGGCGCCCTACGTGCTCGTGATGACCGTCGCGCTCGTCATCTGGGCGGTCCGCCGCGCGCACGGCTTCGGCAACATCATGGTCGACTCCGGAAAGTTCCATACTTTCGCAGAGTTCTGGCCCATCTTCGTGCCGAGCGTCACTGCGATGATCGGCTTCTGGTCGACGCTCAGCCTCAACATGCCCGACTTCACGCGCTTCGGTCGGTCGCAGCGCGAGCAGGCCGTCGGTCAGGTCGTCGCGCTGCCGACGACGATGACGGCGTTCGCGTTCATGGGGATCATCATCACGAGCGCGTCGGCCGAGATCTACGGCAAGCCGATGTGGGACCCGATCGAGCTCGTCGGGCAGTTCACCTCGCGATGGCTCGTCGCGCTCTCGATGTTCACGGTCGTCGTCGCGACGCTCGGCGTGAACATCGCCGCGAACGTCGTCTCGCCCGCCAACGACTTCGCCAACATCAAGCCCGGGACCATCAGCTTCAAGACGGGCGGGCTCATCACGGGCATCCTCGGCGTCTTCATGCTCCCGTGGAAGCTCATCTCGGATCCCGACGGCTACATCTTCAAGTGGTTGCTCGGCTACTCGGGCGGCCTCGGGTCGATCGCCGGCGTGCTCGTGTGCGACTACTTCTTCATCCGCCGGACGCGCCTCGTGCTGCCCGACCTCTACCGCCGCGACGGCGCGTACAAGTACACCGGCGGCTTCCACGCCGCGGCGCTCATCGCGACCGGCGTGGGGTGCGCGCTCTCGTGGGTGGGCGCCGTCGTTCCCGCGCTCAAGCCGCTCTTCGATTACGCGTGGTTCGTGGGCGCCGGCAGCGCGGCGGGCGTGTACGCGCTGCTCATGCGTGGCCAGCGCGAAGCGCGCTCGGCGTGACGCGAGGGCGATCGCCGGCGGCTACTTGAGCGCCGCGCGGAGCTGCTCTTCGGCGAGGCGCTCGGCCGCGCTGAGGGGGCGACGCCGCGCGGGCGCCTCGGACTTGGGCGCAGGCACGGGCGCGCCGTTGGCCACCTTGGAGACACCGGCCGGACGGCCCGCGGGGGTGTCGGGCAAGAGCGGAGGCGGACCGGACGTCGGCGCCTTGGGGCGCGCCTGGGGCTTTGGCCCGGGAGCGACGGCGCGCGACGGGGCCGCGGCCGAGGTCGACGCGGGGACCTGGATCGCGACGCCCTGATCGTCTTTGAAGGTGACGACGGTGGGCTCGGACGCCGTGTCGGCGGTCGGCGCCGGCGTTCCGGCGGCAGTGGGCGACGCCGGCGCGCTCGCCGCCGTGGACGCGGCGAGAGCGGGCGCGGGCGGCGTGGGCGGCGTGG
>JAGQJA010000205.1:2386-21552 GCA_020430845.1 Myxococcales bacterium | reverse complement strand
GCGGTCTCGTCGGCGCGCTCGCCGCGCGCGGCGGCGCGGGGGTCGATCGCGCGATGCTCGGCACCTACGGCGCGTTCGTCCTACCGCTCGCGAGCTACGGCGTCGTGGGCGCCATCGTCGGTCCCGGCGGGATGAAGAAGGCGGTGCGCGAGCTCGTCTCGCTCGGCGGCGATCGCACCCGCGCCGCGCTCGGTGCCACGCTCGCGTCGGTGGCCGCGTCGGCCGTGCTCGGCGCGATCCTCGGCGCCATGGTGTGCGCGATCGCACATCGCGCCGGCGATCCGCCGCTCGGCGCCGACCTCTTCGCGAGCACGTGGGTCGGAGCGCTCGGCGGCGTCGCCTACGGCGCGCTCTTCTGCGCGGGCGCGTCGCTCGGCTCGGGCCGTATGCGCAGCGGCATGCTCGCCGTCGACTGGATCTTCGGCGGCGGAGGCGTCGGCGCGTTCGTGGCGCCACGCGGACACCTGCGCGCGCTGCTCGGCGGGCCGCTCTGCGGCGATCTCAGCGCCCGCGTCAGCTTCGGCGTCTTGCTCGCGATGGCGCTCGTGTGGGGGCTCGTCGCCCTGCGCTCGGGGCGCAAGATCTCCTGAGCGGCCTGGCGCCGGCAGCGCGGTCTCCCCATCTCATTGAATTAAAAGACGTATTCGGCGACCGGTCCCTCGCGCCGCCTGTCCTCTCCTGGCACGCCCCTCCTCTTGTGCTACATGCCGCGCCCGCCGACGCGTCCTGGGAGGGGCGGCGCCGACGGGTGGGGAAGAAGCGGTGGCACAGGTGTCCAAGTCTCGTGCGTTTCTCGCGCGCGCCGTGCTCGGTGCGCTCGCCTTGTCGGCGTCGATCGCGGGCGGCGGCTGCGCCACCGAGCGTGACCCCATCAACCAGGTGCAGGTGGGCGTCCTGCCCAAGTCGTTCTTCATCGGCAAGGACTTCACCTCCGCCGCCGACGATCCCGAGTTCTACTTCAAGACGACGGTCGTCGACGTCGCCGCGGGCGCCGGCGCAGAGGGCCTGTTCACCAACTCGGACTCGCAGCCCACCGTGCGCGTGCGCTGGGAGATCACCGAGCACGAGATCCTCGCGCGCCTCTCGTACGAGCTCGTCGACGGCACCGACGGCAAGGGCCTCCTGGGACCGCCGCGCGCCGACGATCCGCGCGCCGCCACGCCCGCAGAGAAGGCGCCTTCGCGCACCACGACCGACGGGCAGATCGTCGCCGCCTTCGACATCGTCAAGCACTTCGACATCCGGCGCGACTACAACCAGCAGACCGGCGAGGAGATGAACACGATCGTCGAGAACGATCGTGATCGCCCTTGGCACGACCGCGAGTTCATCCGCGTCGACTGGTCGAAGAACCGCGTCACGAGCGCCTACGACCTCGACGCGACGTCGCAGCTCGGCCTCTACGGCGGCGTGAAGTGGGAGCCGCTCGCCTACCACGTGAACGACCCCGCGCACGCCGACGCGCCCGTCATGGACATCGAGCGCGGCTACTTCGACGTGACGAACAAGGCGTTCGCCGCGCCGCAGCTGATCGAAGATCCCGAGTGGGGCGACTTCCCCGCGTGCCTGCTCACGGGCGCGTTCCCGCAGACGAGCTGCAACACCTCCGAGGTCAAGCTGCGTCTGTCGTTCCGCAAGGTCACGCCGACCGACTACGAGCCGCTCGAGTACGACGGTCGCAAGATGGAGCTCTTCGGCTTCTTCACGAACGACCGCTTCGGCTACGACCGAAAGTACGGCGTCGTCGACGACAAGTGGCACCGCTTCGCCAGCCGCTGGAACGTGTGGCAGCGCTCCCACGTCGACGGCCCCGTTGTGTGCGCGACCGCCGAGACGACGCCCGTGGGCGCCGACCCGCACCGAGACACGAACGGCGACGGCACCGAGGACGAGTGCGCGAGCGTGGGCCGCGGCTCGCGATGCGACGAGGCCGTGCACGCCTGCACCATCCCTCTGCGCGATCGCCTCGTGCGCACGGTCGTGTGGCACGTCAACCGAGGGTTCCCCGAGGAGCTGTTCGAGGACTCGAAGAAGGTCGTCGAGAAGTGGAGCGATGCGATGCGCGTCGGCATCGTCGCGGGCCGGCTCGCCGAGTGTCGTCGCACCAAAGAGAAGGGCTGCGAGGCGCAGGTCGGCTGGCCTTCGCGCTGGGCCGACGACTGGGCGCCGCCCGTGCCCGAGAGCTACCCCACGGCGACCGAGCCCGGCGCGCTCGCGTCGACCGAGACGCCGTCTCCGGCCGACGTGCCTCGCGTGATGGTGCTCTGCCACAACCCGGTCGACCCCACCAAAGACGACCCGATCTGCGGCAAGGAGCCCGTCAGCCCGCGCCTCGGCGACCTCCGCTACAACCTGTTCGCGCTCATCGACAGCCCGCAGGTGCAGAGGCCGTGGGGCATCATGATGGACGCCGAGGACCCTCTCAGCGGCGAGAAGCTGTCCGGCAGCGTCAACCAGTGGGGCGCCACGCTCGACCGCGCGGCCGCGCAGCTGAGCGACGTCGTGTCGCTCCTCAACGGCGAGACGTCGCCCGAGCAGTTCATCGCCGGCAAGGACGTGTCGGACTGGGTCAAGGGCGTACGCGCCTCGGCGGGCGGCGGCGGCGCGATGTCGGCCGCGGAGCTCGCGGGACGTCAGGGCGCGTTCGATCCCAAGGCCATGACCCCGCTCGCCACCGGAAAGCCCGGCGCGCGCAAACAGGGGCCTGCGCGGGCACGCTTTCGCGCACGGATGAACGAGCTCGAGTCGGCGGGCAAGCTCTCCGCGGGCAACACGGCGCTCGCCGAGCGCATCCGCAGGCTCCGCGGCGGTGAGATCGAGGCCAAGATGGTCACCCCCGAGCTGACGCAGGCGGCCGGCTTCGACCCCAAGAGCGCGCCCACCCGGCAGTCGATCGACATGGCGTCGCCGCTGTCGCGCATGAGCCCGGCCGTGCGCCGCTCGCTCGAGCACCGCGCGCTCGTGGGACGCGCCAAGCGCCACTCGTGCAAGCGCGAGGCACCCGAGGTCGATCACGTGCTCGGGCTCGCGCGGCAGGCGCAGCGGCTCTTCGGCACGGTCGACCTCAACAGCCCCGGCGCGGTCCAGGCCAAGCGCGAGAAGGTGTACCAGTGGGCGCGCCGGCAGTTCTCGGCGGGCGTCTTCTCGCACGAGCTCGGCCACTCGGTCGGCCTGCGTCACAACTTTGCCGGCACGTTCGACTCGCTCAACTACGACAACGCCTACTGGCAGCTCCGCACCAAGAACGGCACGGTGACGCGACCGTGCGCCATCGGCACGACCAACGGGGCGGACTGCGTCGGGCCCCGCTACAACGACCCGCTCACCCAAGAAGAGATCGACGGCCCCATCAACGCGTTCGCGACGTCGAGCGTCATGGACTACCCGGGCGACCAGACGCTCGACATGTTCTTGCTCGGCAAGTACGACCGCGCGGCCGTGCGCTTCGGCTACGGCGGCGTCGTCGACGTGTGGAACGCTCCGGGGTGGAGCGTGACCGGCAGCGGCGACGGGCAGCGCAAGGCGTACGCGGCCAGCGCCCTCGCCGAGTCGCCGGGCCTCTTCGGGGTCTACTCCTTTCCGCAGCCGGGCAGCTCCGAGCCCCGGTACATCCACTACTCGCAGTACCAGAACGAGCTCGGCCTCATCGGCGAGTGCGCGGCCGACACCAACTCTCCCATCGGGAGCACGTGCAAGGGCGCGCCGCTCGACGTCGTCGACTACCGCGACATGGCGGGCTTCGCGGCCGATCCCAAGTACGCGTCGATCGCGACGGTCCCGGCGGCCGTAGACGCGTCGGGTCGCGTCCGCCGCGGCTACATGTTCTCGTCCGACGAGTACGCCGACAGCGGCAACGTGCCCGCGTTCTCCTACGACGCGGGCGCCGACGCCTACGAACAGATCCGGTTCCTCGAGTCGGCCTACGAGAACCGCTACGTGCTCGACTCTTTCCGGCGCGGTCGCACGTCCTTCAACTCGTGGGACGTCACCGCGCGCGCGCAAGGGCACTACCTCGACGCCATCCAGCTCATCGCCAAGACGTACGCGTTCGCGATGGTGCTCGAGGTCGACGACCCCACGCGGCCGCCGCCCGGCCTCGTCGTCGACGGCAACTACGGGCCGCTCGCCGTGGGCAGCACGGTCGCGCTCGACCTCTTCGCGCGCAGCCTCTTGCGCCCCGAGCCCGGCGTCTACTGCTCGACCGCCAGCGATCAGTGCCCGGGCACGCAGCCGTACGGCCTCGAGAGCTATCTGCACGTGGCCGACAGCGTGCCCACGCCGCAAGAGACGCCGTACGACTTCAAGCTGCCGCTCGGCGCGGCGCGCTTCATCCACAACGACTTCGACTACAGCCAGGGCTACTGGTGGTCGGACTACCAGACGCAGGTCGGCAGCTTCTACGACAAGGTGTGGTCGATCTACTACCTCACCGAGGCGTTCGACTCCTTCATCTCGAACTCCAAAGAGGACTTCGTCGACGGCCGCTACAAGAACGTCAACTTCGCCACCGTGTACCCCGAGCAGATCCGCCGCCTGTTCGCGTCGATCTACGCGGGCGACCTCGACGTGCTCGCGCCGTGGGCCACCTACGCGCCGGGCCCCACGCCCACGGCCGAGATCACGTACCCCGAGTGGCACAAGCTCGCCCCGGGGACGCGCCCGGCCACGGCCAAGCTCATCGATCCGGCGCTCGGCTTCAACGAGCAGCTCTACGCGATGGTGTGGAGCGCGCTCTTCTTGCCGTCGAGCTGGTCGTACGACTTCATCCACGACGCGCGCATCACGGCGCTCGCGGGAGAGCAGATCAGCTGGCCGGCGGCCGACACGTACACCTTCGTCGACCCCGCGACGTCGATCACCTACCGCGCGCGCAGCACGGGCACCGAGGCGATCTTCGGGTTCACGCGCGAGAAGTCGCTCGGCGCGCGCGTGCTCGAGTGGGCCAACAACCTCGTGTACGAGGCGTACATCGTCGAGACCGACGCGCAGGGCTACTACCTGCTCAACGCCGACGGCACGCCCAAGCTCAAGCTCGACGCCAAGGGCAAGGCCCAGCTCAACCCGGACTTCCCCGGCGGGGACCAAGCGCTCAAGCGTTACGTGCAGAACGTGGAGATCTTGAGGCAGCTCGTCTCGACGTACGTGCGGCCGCTCGATACCCTCCCCGGGCAGTGACACGCCGCGCCGTCGTCTGCGCAATCGTTGTATTCTGCATGTCTTTCGTCGCGCGGACCGCACGCGCCGACGACGACCCGTGGTGGGGTCGCGACAAGGCGCTGCACTTCGGTGTGTCGGCGGGCATCGCGGCGGGCGGCTACGGCGTGGGCGCGTGGGTCTTCGACAAGCGTCGCGACGCGCTGCTGCTCGGCGCAGGCCTCGCCGTGTCGGCAGGCGTGCTCAAAGAGACGCTCGACCTCGCGGGCTACGGCACGCCGTCGTGGAAGGACCTCGCGTGGGACGGCATCGGCACCGTCGCCGGACTGGCCGTGGCGTGGGGCATCGATCTCGCGGTGCGTGGCGTGTCGCGCGAACGGCCGCTCTTTGCGCGGCGCGGAGCCGTGCTCACGTGGTGAGCGGCGTCACTTGAACCACTTGCTGGGCGGCGGCACGTAGATCCCGCCCGGCCCGGTGCGCCGCTTGGGCGCGGGTTTGCGCGTCGCAGGCTTCTTGACCGCGCGAGGCTTCGTGACCTTCTTCTTCGTCGCGGCGGTCGGGCTCGCGCTCGCGGCGGGCTCGTCGTCGAGGTCGACCACGTCGCTCGAGTCGGCCGCGGCGACGGCGGGATCGGCGGCGGAAGCCTCGGGGGCCGGGGCGCTCGCGGCGGCCGACGGGTCGGCGGCGGTCGACGGGTCGGCGGCGGTCGACGGGTCGGCGGCGGGGCTCGCCTCTGTCGTGACGGTGGCCGCCTGCGCGGTGGATGCGGCGCGGGAGCTGCCGCTCCGCACGAAGAGCAGCGTCACGAGCAAGAAGCCGAGCAGCGTCGTCCCCGCGGCGGCGGCGACGTGCCACTTCTTGAGCTGGAACGCGCCCGCCCGTGTCGCGGGCGGCACGACCACAGGCGCGTACGCGCTCGTCGGCCCGATGGCGTCGACCGCCTCGCCCGGGCCGCCGGCGGCGCTGCGCGCGATGGCTTGCGGCGACGCGTTCATCGTGGGCCGATCGAGATCGGGCGCGCTCGGGGCGGCGAAGGGGACGGACAGGTCCTCGAGCGCGGCGCGCAGCTCCTGCGCCGTCTGGAACCGCGCCGTCGGCTCCTTGGCGAGCGCGCGCGCCATGACGCCGCTCATCCCGGGGAGCGCCTGCGTGATCGCCTCGGGAAGCGGGGGCGCGTCGTTCATCACCTGCGCGCGCATCACCATGAGCGGCTCGCCGTGGAAGGGCGGCTTGCCCGCGAGCATCTCGTACAAGATGATCCCGAGCGCGTAGAGGTCGGCGCGCGCGTCGACGTCCTGGCCCAGGGCCTGCTCGGGCGCCATGTACTCGGGCGTGCCCATGATCATCCCCATGCGCGTGAGCACAGCGCCGCCCGGCGCGGGCGCGTCGGTCGAGCCCGAGCTGGCCACCGACACGTCCATCTTGGCGATGCCGAAGTCGAGGACCTTGGGAAAGTCGGCGTCGTCGTCGCGCGCCACGAGCATCACGTTCTCGGGCTTGAGGTCGCGGTGCACGATGTTCTTGGCGTGGGCGGCCTCGACCGCCGAGAGCACACCGCGGATGATCGAAAGGGCGCGCGCCGGCTCGAGGGGGCCCTTCGCCAGCTCCTCTCTCAGCCCGCGCCCGGAGACGAGCTCCATCACGAGGAAGAACGCGCCGTCCGGGAGCCGGCCGAAGTCCGTCGCCGCGACGACGTTGGGGTGCTCGATGTTGCCGGCGGCGATCGCCTCGCGCTCGAACCGCGCCACGATCTCGGGCTGCTTCGCCAGGTCCGACAAGAGGACCTTGAGCGCGTAGGCCTTCTTCATGTGGACGTGCTCGGCCCGGTACACCGAGCCCATGCCGCCCTCGCCGAGGAGCGAGATGATCTTGTAGCGGTCCGAGACGATCGTGCCGGGGCTCAGAGCTCCCGCTTGGTTGTCGTCGGTCGCCGCGTCCACCTGGGCAGTGTAGCAACCCCACGCGCCGCGCGTCGCGTGTCGGCGCGGCGAGGCGCGGCGCGATGTAAGCGCCGGGCCCCCATGTGTCAGGGCGACCCCAGCCTCACCACACCTCGCATCGATCCTTGCGCACCATCTTGGCCTTCGCGCCGCAGTCGAAAGCGGCGGCGAACTCGGGGAGGTTGGAGAGGGGACCGTTGACGCGAAGGTGCGCGGGCGAGTGCGAGTTGGTCGCGACTTGGTGCCGCAGCGCCTCGTCGCGCATCTTTCCGCACCACCCCTGCGCGAAGCCGTAGAAGAAGGCGCGCTCGTCGGTCTTGCTCACGGGCTTCTTGCCGTGGTCGGAGACGGCCGCCTTCATGGCGCGGAACGACAGCTTGACGCCGCCGAGGTCGGCGATGTTCTCGCCGAGCGTGAGCTTGCCGTTGACGTGGACGTCGCCGAGCACGACGTAGTCGTCGAACTGCTTCTTGACGCACTCGGCGCGCCGCTCGAACTCGGCGTTGACCGACTTGGCCCACCAGTCCTTGAGGTTGCCGTCGGCGTCGAACTGCCGGCCCTCGTCGTCGAAGCCGTGCGTCAGCTCGTGCCCCATCACCATGCCGATGCCGCCGTAGTTGGTCGCGAGCGGGACGGCGTTGGCGTAGAACGGCGGCTGCAAGATGCCCGCGGGGAAGACCATCTCGTTGAGCTGGGGCTCGTAGTACGCGTTGACGGTGGGCGGGCTCATGAGCCACTCGGCGCGGTCGACGGGCTTGCCCATCTTGGCGAGCTGGCGCGCGTGCTCGAACGCCCGGCCGCGCGCCACGTTGGCGAGGTACGTGCCGCGCTGGATCTCGAGCCCGTCGTAGCTGCGCCACTTGTCGGGGAAGGCGATCTTGTTGGCGATCTTGGAGAGCTTCACGAACGCGGCCTTGCGCGTCTCTTCGTCCATCCAGGCGAGCGCGGTGAGGTTCTCGTGCATGGTCTGCTCGATGAGCTGCACCATGCCGACGACCGTGCTCTTGCCCTCGTTGCCGAGCGTCTTCTTCACGAAGGGCTGCGCGAGCGCTTCTCCGACGAGGTGATCGACGGTGCGCACGCAGCGCTTCCAGCGGTCGGGGAGCTTCTGCGTGCCGGTGAGCGCGCCTTGCCACTTCTGCGCCTCGTCGACGAAGCGCTGCGGGAGCGAAGAGGCCTGCCTCCGGTACACGTGCCAGCGGAGGTACGTCTTCCAGTCGGCGAGGGGAGCCTTGGCGAGGCGCTCGCCCAGCGCCTTCATGTAGTCGGGCTGCGCCACGTTGAAGACGGGGACGGACTTGGCGCCCGCGCCGTCGAGCCACGCGTCCCAGCGGATGCCCGGCGCGACCTTTGCGAGCTCGTCGCGCGTCGCGCGGTGGTTGATCTTCTTGGGCTCGCGGCGGTCCTCCTTGGTCATCCAGGCCTTGGCGAGGTCCGTCTCGATCGTCAGCACGGTGCGCGCCGACGCCTTGGCCTTGGCCTCGGGCTCGCCGGCGAGCTTCATCATCGCTGCGACGTGCTCCTCGTACTTGCCGCGGAGCTCCTTCATCTTGGGCGAGTCCTCGAGGTAGTACTCGCGCTCGGGCATGCCGAGGCCGCCCTGCCAGATCATGCCGACGGTCTGCGTCGCGTCGCCGAAGTCCTGCGCCGACGACAGCTCGAAGACGGTGGGCATGCCGTCGACGTGGAGCTTGCCGATCACCTTGGTGAGGGACGCGACGTCGCGGACGGCCGCGATCTGCTTGAGCCACGGCTCGACGGGCTTCGTCGCCGCCTTCTCGATGCCGGGCTCATCCATGCAAGATGCATAGAAGTCGCCGAGCGTCTTGGCGTTGGGCTCGTTCGCGCCCTCGCCCTTGGCGTAACCCTCGAGGATTCCCTTGAGGATCTCCTCGTTGCGGTCGCGGATCACGCTGAAGCTGCGAAACCAGCGGGCTTCGTCGCCGGGGATCTGGGTCGCCTTGATCCAGCCGCCGCACGCGTGCTGGTAGAAGTCGTCGCAGGCGTCGACGCTCTCGTCGAGCGCGGACTTGTCGACGCCGGGGCCGAGCGCGACGGGGCCGGAGGGAGGGGGAGAAGGGAGAGACGCGACGTCGCGGGTGAGGGGCTTGAACTTCGACGCGTCGGTCGCGGGGGGGGACTCGCCGCAGGAGAGGAGGGAGAGGAGGGGGAGAGAGGCGAGGGGGGCGAGGGAGAGGGCGCGTCGCATAGGGGGGGCGTATCGCAAGATTTCGGGGCGGAGGCAACGAGCACGGGGGACGAGCACGAGCACGAGCACGGGGGACGAGCACGAGCACGAGCACGAGGGACGAGCACGAGCACGAGCACGGGCACGTGCACGGGGGACGAGCACGAGCACGTGGCACGAGCACGAGCACGAGGGACGGGCACGAGCACGAGCACGAGCACGTGCACGGGGGACGAGCACGAGCACGAGGGACGAGCACGAGCACGGGCACGTGCACGGGGGGCCGGGTTAGGCGAAGGTGCGCTGGATCATGTCGACGAGGATGGGAGCGGCCTCCATCGCCTTGGCTTCCTCGCCCCTCATCACGTAGCGCATCGCGACCGCCTCCATGCCCGAGACGAGGGCGAAGACGCGCAGCTCGTCGGGGGGGAGGCTGCACGCGCCCTGGGCGTGGGCCTTGGCCACTCCCTCGTGCATCATCGCGGCGAAGCGCTCGAGCATCGCTTGGTGCTGCGCCTCGAACTGCGGGCCCGCCGCGCGCAGCTCGCGGAACATCACGCGCGCGAGCGCGGGGAACTGCGCGACGCCGCCGAGCATCGCCTCCACGCCGGCGCGCGTCTGCCCGTCGGGCGTGGGCTGCGCGCGCACGTGCGCCTCGACCGCCTTGAGCACGTTGCGCGAGGCCTTGTCGTGCAGCGTGAGCAGGCAGCCCTCGAGGTCCTCGAAGTGCTCGTAGAACGTGCGGCGGCTCATGCCCGCCGCGCTCACGATCGCCTCTACCGTCGCGTTGGCGTAGCCCTTCTCGGCGAAGACCCGCGCGGCAGCTTCGAGCAGGCGGTGGAGCTGCTCCTTCTGCCGCTGATCGGGCGAGCGCGTGCGGTCGTACTTTCCGCGGCCGGGCGCGCGCGGGGCGTCGGGGGCGTCGCGTCGCGAGCGCGTCGCGGCCTTGGTGTGCGGCGCCGACTTGGCCTTGGCCGCAGCCTTGGGCGCCGTGACCTTGGCGCGCTTGACGGTCTTCGAGCTCTTGACCACGCCAGCGGTCTATCACGTTCTGTCGCACCGAGCGCGCTCGGTGCCGTACCGAGCGCGCCGACACAGAGAGACGCGCGGCGCGGCGTCTCGAAAGCGTCACCGGTCATAGGAACGCTGTTGTTTTCATTGAGCCTCCGCGCCGCGGCCGCTATGCCCATCTCGAGGAGCGCGCCGCCTCTCGGGAGCTCGGTCTCGACGGCGGCGTGACCACGCGGATGTACAAGCACGCCCTCGTCGGCGCGGCCCTGCTCGTGGGCTGCGGCGCGACCGATCCCGTCTCGCCCCCCGACCCGCCGTCTTCGACGTCGCCCCCGTCTGCGCAGGACGTCCCGTCCCCCGACGCGCCCCCGACCACGGGGTCTCCGCCCGTGACGCCGCCGACCGGTGCGCCCCCGGCCACGCCGCCGGCGCCCAAGGCGAAGACCGCGACGGAGTGCTTCAAGGACCTCACGGGCCCGGTCGCGGGACCCGACTACGACCAGTTCAAGCCCAAGGTAGGCGACCACTGCGCGGGCACGGCGCACCAGGCCATCACGGGAGTCGAGAAGGTCGTGTTCCTCGGCGACTCCGTCACCGTCGGGACGCCGCCCACGCTCCCGCGGACTTCTATCGGAGCGTGCTCACCCGTGAGCTCCAGAAGAAGTTCGGCCAAGGTCTCGAGATCAAGAGCTGCGCCGAGTGGGGCGCGCGCAACGACGACTTCATCGGCGGCAAGGACGAGCTCGCCGCGTGCTTCCCGGGCGCGACCGAGAACAAGAAGACGCTCGTCGTCATGACGATGGGCGGCAACGACATCGCCAGCTGGGCGAAGGACAAGCTGACGACGGCGCAGGCGACGGCCGCGGCGGACACGTCGGCGGCGCTGCTGCGCGGCGCGATCGACTGGCTCAAGGCGCCCGGTCGCTTCGTGAACGGCGTGTACGTCGTCTTCGCCAACGTCTACGAGTACACGGACACGTCGGGCGACATGGCGAGCTGCCCCACCGCGACGCTGGCGGGCATGTCGGGCAGCTGGCCGCAGGGCAAGCCCGCCGTCGTGCACTTCCAGGAGCAGTACATGAAGATCGCGGTCGAGACGCAGACCGACATGGCCTTCATGCTCGAGCGCTTCTGCGGCCACGGCTACAAGCGCAAGGACGCGTCGCTCCAGTGTTACCGCGGGCCGGGCGCCGAGCTGTGGTTCGACGCGACGTGTATCCACCCGACGCCCAAGGGCCACGCGCAGATCGCCGACATGTTCCTCGACGTCATCGGTCGCTGACGTCGGCGCCCCTCACGCCCCGCCGAGGATCGTCGCCACGAGTGCCGGGGCCGCGCGCGGGTGGAGCCACTCGGGGCGGGGCGAGCTCGCGCGCGTGTGGTCGCACTCGAGCACCGCGCTCCGCGCGCGGGCGGGGATCGCCGTCACGCCGCACGCCGCGCCGACGAGCCCGCCGACGATGCACGCGTTGGTGTCGGTGTCGCCGCCGCCCGCCAACGTCTCGCGCACGGCGCTCTCCCAGTCGCTGCCCCGCGCCAGATGCGCGAAGGCGTGCGTGAACGCGATGCGCACGAAGCCGTCCTGCGGCGTGAAGCCCGGCAGGCGGCCGTCGAGGGCGTCGCCGAGCCACCCGCGCACCTCGCCGTCGGCGTGCGCGCCAACCCACGCCTTCGCGCGGGCGATCGCGGTCTCTCTGTCTCCCGGCGCGCGCACCAGCGAAGCGATCGCGATCGCGTAGGCCGCCGCCGCGTCCGTGCACGCGGCGTTGGGGTGGCTCATCTTGGCATCCGCGATCGCCGCGGCCGCCGTCGCTTCGTCGTCGTGGAGCGCTCCCCACACGCCGAGCGGCGACGCGCGCATGAGGCTCCCGTTGGCCTTCGACGCCATGCACCGCGCCGCGGCCGCCCGCTCCATCGCCACGTCGGGGCCGTGCACCTCGGCGATCGCGCGAAAGCCGACGTCGCGCAGCGAGCCGAGCGAAGCCGCGGTGGTCGCGCCGATGTCGAACGGGTCGCTGGCGACCCACGCCGCGTACCGCTCGGCCGCACGCCGCCGCGCGCCGTCTCCGGCCGCGAGCGCCGTGAGCAGGCACATCGTCAGCTCGCCGTCGTCGGTGATCTGGCCCGGCGCGACGTTCCACACGCCCCCTCCCGGCATGCTCATCGCGTGCTCCACGTCGCCCGGCGTGATCGGTCGCCCGATGAACTCGAGCACGGCGCCCGCCGCGTCGCCTGCCAGCGCCCCCATCACTGCCCCCTCCGCCGCGTCGCGTCTCGTCGTCATAAAAGTACTATGTACTCTTTTTCGAAGGGCGCAAGGGGGGAGCGGCGTTCAAAGAGACACGCTCGTTTTTCTGTGACGCCTGGAGGTCGCGGGGCGGCCGTAACCCACGTGGATCACGGATGTTTCGAGGCGACGCGCCATCATGTGTGCGCTCTGCCTTCCTATACCTACACGCGCTCGCGCGGGTCTTTTGTGATTCGGCCCTGTTCCCGTGATCCATCCGCAAAAACAACAGCGCTTCGCCTCGTGGTCCGACTCTTGAAGGAGGGGGGCGAGCGGTCATGATCAAGCGTCTCTCCATCTTCGTGGGTCTCGGGTTCGTGCTCATGGCGTGCACCATGGCCGATCTCGAAGGTACGCCCGTCAACGGCAAGGGCGTCGCGAGCAACACCAAGGGATCGTCGGAGCAGACGTGCACCGGTGGCTCGACGAGCACCCCGACGACGCTGCCTCCGCAGAACCCCGACGACTTCCCCAAGTGCGCGTGCGCCTCGGGTGGCAAGGCCCGCTGCATCCCCAAGGGCGTGCTCCCCGACAGCCTCTCGGCGCAGCTCGAGGCGTGCAGCGACGGCGGTCCCGGCGCGTGCGTGCCCGACTCGCTCGTCAAGACGGGCGGGCAGGCTCCCAAGACGTGCAAGTCGGCGTTCGGCGAAGGCCGCTGCATGGACCTGTGCGTGCCCGAGGTCGCCAAGAACGCGACGCTGCTCAACCGCGGCGAGGGCGACGTCTGCGAGACCGACGAGCGCTGCGTCCCGTGCCTCAACCCGCTCAAGGGCAACGAGCCGACGGGCGTGTGCGAGATCGGCAAGCCCGCCGCCGTCTGCAACGACAACAAGGGCGGCTCGAGCGGAGCTCCGGGTGGCGGCGCGCCCCTCGCGTGCCCGTACACCGGTCCGCCGATCGTCGACACCTCGACGTTCGCGGCCTGCGGCGACGGCATGCGCTGCGCGCCGGCGGCGGCCGTCAAGCCCGAGCAGGCGGCCATCCTCAAGAAGTGCCCCGACGGCACCAGCGTCTGCGCGCCCGAGAAGGCCATCGCCGCGGGCGGCAACTACGTCCCCAAGACGTGCGCGTCGGTCGGCGGCGCCGAGGGCCGCTGCACCAACATCAACATCCCGGACGTCGCCGCGCAGAAGGCGATGCTCCCCAAGGACACGTGCGACGCCAACGAGCTGTGCGCGCCGTGCTTCAGCCCGATCGACGGCAAGGAGACCGGCGCGTGCCGCACCGCCTCGTGCGACGCGCCCACGCAGCCGGCCAAGCAGTTCGCCGGGTGCTGCGTCGACAAGGGCGTCGCGCGCGGCAAGTGCGTCCCCAAGAGCCTCGTGCCGCCGGATCAGGCCAAGAAGCTCAAGGACGACGACCCGAACTGCGCCCCGACGGGCGAGGTGTGCGCGCCCAACGAGAACCTCGACCCGACGTTCAAGCCGCAGACGTGCACCGCGAGCTCGTTCCTCATCGGCAACTACAGCGGCGTGTGCGTGAGCAAGTGCGTCGAGTTCGGCTTCGCCGGTCTCGCCCTCTCGAGCGGCAACTGCCCGAGCGGCAACAAGTGCGCGCCCTGCACCGACCCCCTCTCCGGTAAGCCCTCCGGCGCCCCCGGCTGCACCAACTGAGAGCCCGCGCCTGACGCACCACCGAACCTGCCGTGAAATGCCTCCGTGAGCCGCGGGGCGATATAGTGACGTCGTGATCTCGCGCGACCGGTTGGCAGGGGCTCTCGCGCTCCTCGCGGTGACGGCCATCCCGTCGCGCGCGTCCGCCGGTGGCTTCGAGCTGCCGGACAACGGCACGCAGGCGCTCGGGCGCGGCGCGACGTTCGTGGCCAAGGCCGACGATCCGTCCGCGATCTATCACAACGTCGCCGGCATCGCGCGGCAGCGCGGCACGCGGCTCCTGGTGAACACGAACGTGCTGCTGCACGCGACCGAGTTCCAGCGGGCAGGCACCTACCCCGACGATCCGAACGATCCCAACACGCCGTGGGGCGGGCAGCCGTTCCCCACCGTACGCAACGCGGGCGGACCGTTCGCCGCGCCGTTCCTCGCGCTCACGAGCGACTTCGGGTACTTCGACCGCCTGACGGCGGGCCTCGCCGTCTTCGGTCCGTCGGCGGTCGGCAACCGCACTTTTCCCCTCGGCATCGAGCGCAAGCCCTCGCCTTCACGCTACGACGCGGTGCAGTCGCGCTCGCTTCTGCTCTACCCCACCGCCGCGGCGGCCTTTCGCGTCACGCCGTGGCTCGACGTGGGCCTCGCGGGGCACCTCGTGGTCGCCAAGTTCGACCAGACGACGATCTCGTCGGCCGACCTCAACCGCGAGACGTGCAAGAACGTCGAGTACCAGCCGTGCGACGCGCGCGGGGAGCTGCAGGCGAGCGCGACGTCGTTCGCCGCGGGCATCGGCGTCATGGTGCGCCCCAGCGAGAGCATGCAGTTCGGCGCCAGTGTCCGCACGCCGACCACCATCAACGCGATCGGGACGATCAGCTCACGCCCGCCTGCGGCGACGCCGACGATCGAGGTCAAGCCCGGGCCGGCCTCGCTCGCGCTCCAGCTCCCGTACGTCGTCAAGGTCGGTGGTCGCTACATCAAGATGGACCGGACCTTCGAGCTCTACGACCTCGAGCTCGACGTGACCTACGAGGGGTGGGGGAGCGCGCAGCGCACGGGCCCCATCGTGCGCATCCCCGAGCTCGGTCCGTACAAGGACATCGAGACCCTCGTCGTGCACGGCTACAAGAACACGTACAGCATCCGCCTCGGCGGCGCGTACAACATGGAGCAGTTCGACGGCGTGCTCTCGCTCCGCGGCGGCGCCTACTACGACTCCACGGCCACCGCGCCGCAGTTCACGCGCCTCGATTTCGACACGCTGGCCAAGGTCGCCGGCACGCTGGGCGTGGGCTACCGGCGCGGCGCGTTCGGCGTCGACTTCGCCTACGCCGCGGTCGCGTCTGTGCCCCGCCTCGTGACCCAGGGCGAGGTGCGCCCGGTCAACGGCACCAAGCAGGGCGACTCGGTCGACGCCAACGGGCAGGACTTCGCGCCGGTCAACGAGGGCTCGTACCGCGGCTTCACGCACATCATCTCGATCGGCGTGACGGTCACGTTCGACGAGCTGCTCGGGGGAAAGCGCAAGGTCGAGTACGGCAACGACTACGAGGAGGGCTACGGGGGACCCGGCGCCGCCCCGCCCAAGAAGGCCACGCCCAAGCCCAAGCCCAAGGACGACGACGAGGACGAGGACGAGGACGACGACGCGGACAAGCCGGCTCCCAAGCCGGCGCCCAAGCCGGCGCCCAAGCCGCCCTCCGACGACGACGACGCCGACGACGACGACGACACGGACAAGCCCGCGAAGCCGGCGCCCAAGCCGTCGCCGCCTCCTCCTCCGCCATCGGACGACGACGACGACGACGACGCGCCGCCGGTCAAGCCCGAGGTCAAGCCGCCGCCGCCGCCGCCCCCTCCGCCGCCGGAGGAGCCCAAGCGCAAGGACTGGTGGGAGACGTTCAGCGACTGAGCGCCGCGCCCCCTCGGACCGCCCCCCGCGACCACGCCATTCCCCTTGCGCGCCTGTCTCGCCAGGGGTAGATGCGCCGTCCTCGGGTGACCCTCTGGGGGGAAGCGCGGGGAGGCAACGGGGGCCGCCGCGGGCGGCTCGCGGGCTCGGTGCGTCGCCGGGTCGCCGAGGGGGGTGCGCGTGTGGGCACGCCGGCCGTGGCCGAAGGGTCGTTAACAACTTGACGTGATTTGCCGCACGGCTCGATTGTCCCAGTCTTATTCAGTACTTAGAGTTGTCACCTGTTGAGCACGTGAATTGCATTGGGGCGCGCCCAGGCGGGCTGTCGTCCCGCGGGAGCCACTGATGAAGCGTTCGTACGGTCTGACGGCCCTGGCAATTGTCCTTTCTCTCGCCGCGTCTTCTGCGGCTCACGCCCAGCAGGCGAAGCCGGCCAAGAAGCCCGCCAAGCCCACGCTCGTCGCCCAGGGCGATCCCGCGCCGTCCGACACGCAGCCCGCGCCGGCCAACCCGACGCCCGCCCCCGCGCCCGCCGACAGCGCGCCGGCCACCACGCCGCCGCAGCCCGAGCCCACCACGGTGCAGCCCGCGATCTCGATCGGCACCGGCACGACGACGCCCGCCACCGACACGACGCAGGCCGCGGCCGAGGAGCCCAAGAAGGCCAAGCCGCGCCCGTTCGCGGGCACCCAGCTCTACGCGACCACGAGCGCGACGACGGCGACGTTCTTCAAGAACCAGGAGCAGTCGTACAACCCGACGGTGAGCCAGGCGATCTGGTTCCTCCCGCGCTACACGATCAACGACGCGTTCCAGGTCCGCGGTCGCCTCATCTTCAGCTACGAGTACACCAACTCCGACGACACGGTGACGCGCAACGAGCCGCGCTTCAGCGACACGACGCTCCAGCTCTTCTACCGGAAGATCCCCGCGGTCCTCGGCATCAAGCCGCAGATCGCGGCCAACCTCGGCCTGCCCACGTCGCCCGAGTCGCGCGCGCGCACCATGGCGATCGCCCCGGGCGCCACGCTGCAGCTCTCCAAGGTGGTCGAGCACGTGCTCGGCGGCGAGCTGCTCTTCCTCAACTTCTACTCGTACTCGCACCCGATCTACCGCAGCCAGAACCCCGAGGTGCGCACCCCGCGCCCGTACGCGTTCCAGTGCGCCGGCGGCAGCAGCGGTTGCCAAGACCTGCTCTCCGGCACGCAGAACCCGTCCGACGTGCTCGCGTACGCGTTCCTCGTCACGGGGGAGTGGGGCAAGTTCTCGCCCGCGCTCTACTACCTCGGCGCGAGCCAGTGGACGTACTCGACGCCGGGCAGCACGACGTACGGCGACGTGGTGCCGGGCGTGAACGACACGCGCGTCATCCCGAGCTCCACGCCCGAGGGCCCCAACGCCGTGCGGCAGACGTCGTACTTCAGCGCGTGGCTCGACTACAACGTCAACTCGTACTTCACGGCCGAGGTCGGGTACTGGCTGTCGCGCTCGGCGCTCTCGGGCGACGGCAAGTACGGCAACCCGTTCTTCGATCGTTACCAAGACATGCGCGTCTACCTGGGCGCCAACTTCAACGTCGACAACTTCGTCAAGGCGCTCGAGGGCGGCGACACCGACGCCGGTATCGTCCGCGCCAAGAACACGAAGCAGCCGATGTGGAGCTTCTGATCGGCGCCTGACGGTCACGCCGTCGAGCGACGCGAGAGCGGCCGTGTGCAGGGAGCACGCGGCCGCTTCGTTTTTGTGGCGTGGCCGCTTTCCCAGCGCGGCGCGCGGCTCGGCGCCGGCGGGGCTCAGCGCGAGAGCGCGCGGCTCGGCGCCGGCGGGGCTCAGCGCGAGAGCGCGTCGACGAGCTCGGCGTCGAGCGGCTGACCGGAGGCGAACACCTTGCGCAGCGCGCCCACGGCGTCGCTCTCGGGCGCGAGACCCACGGCCGCCCGCGCCTCGTGCACGAGCTCCTTCTCGGCGCGCGTGAGCCGCGCGTCCATGATCGCGGCGACCCCGACGACCTTCACGGCCAGGGTGCTCTCGCGCTTGGGCAGCGCCGCGAGCAGCGCGACGAAGGCGCGCGGGTCGTCGATGTCGGCCACCTCTTCGTTGGGCGGTCGCCGCGGCGCTCCGCTCGCCGGCGACTCCGCGTCGCTCACGCGCCGGATCACCTCGCGCAGGAGCGCGACGAGGTTGGGGTGCATGTCCTCCGTGCGCACGATCGAGCTGGCCACGGCGCGCACGACCGCGGCGCGGCCTGCGTCCGAGAGCGGCTCGTCGATGTCGCGGAACGCGAACTCCATGAGCTGGTGCGCGGCCGACGGGCCCATCGCGCGCAGCGTCGCCTCGCGGAGCACCAGGTAGCTGACCACGCCGTTCCACGCGGCGGTGATCGGCACGGCGACGAACGGCAGCCACGTGCGGACCAATGCGCGGCCGAGCGCGCGCCGGATGAGCACCTTGGCGAGGAAGTTCGAGACGCTGATCTTGGCCTTGTAGGCGAGCGACGCCGCGACGAGTCGCAGCCGCGAGGTCTCGCGGTGAGGGTCGACACCGAAGAGCCGCGTGTTGGGGTTGGGGATCTCGAGGGCTGCGCGCGCCATCGCGGCGGCGGTCGCGGCGTCGTCGTCTTGCGCCGGAAAGAGATCGAGGCCGGCTGCGCGCGAGAGATCGTGCACCGCGCGCAATGTATCCCAGTAGATATACCCAATCTCGATGATGGAGGCGAGGATGGTGGCGCCGCCGACGATGCCCCAGAAGCGCGCTTGATCGGACCAGCTCGCGGTATCGGGGTTGGCCCCCAAGAGCGGTTGGGCCAGGATCTCGGCGACGCCGGCGACGACGGTGGAGAGGGCGCCTGCGACGGCGGAGCGGATGATGGCCCCCCGCTGGATGCGCTTGAGGCGCGCGCGCTCGTCGGCGTTGAGCACGTGGATCTCATCCTCGGCCTCGACCGGGCCGTGGGCCTCGGACAGCCGCCGAAAGTAGTCGACGCCGAGGCGCTCGAGCAGGGGCGGCTTTGGCTCTGCGGGCGGCGTGACAGGCGAGGCTCCGTCGGGAGGCGTGACGCCGCTGG
>JAGQJA010000205.1:274-2312 GCA_020430845.1 Myxococcales bacterium | reverse complement strand
CGTGACGCCGCTGGGCGAGGTCCCGACCGTCACGAGCGCCTCCGGCCCGTGGCGAACGACGTCACCAGGTCGAGCGAGGCAGCGAGCCATCGCTCCGTGAACACCTCGTCGGCGTCGGCGACGAGCTCGAGGAGCACGTCGTTCGGGCCCAGCTCGAGGCGCGACACCGAGCACGCTGGGCTCACGAGCGCGAGCAGCTCGGCGCGCGCACTGGCCGAGATCGCCGCGCGCGTGACCGGGTCGTCTCCGCCGTAGGCCACGAGCTCCGCGTCGAACGCGAGGTCGCCGGTCGCGAGCTCGGCGAGCCCCTCGGGCGGCCGCGCCTCGGCGCGGCGCAGCACGACGACGCGCGGCATGGGGACCATCGGCCGCGCGCTGTATCGCGCGGTCGCGTACTTCCCGCGGCTGAGCTCGACGTGCACGTGCACCTCGACGCTTCGCATGGCGCCGCCGGCGCGGAAGGCCCCGTCCAGGTCCCGGAACACGAGGCCGCGCGCCGAGGCGAAATCGCGAAAGACCCGCGCTCTCGCCCGGTATAGCGCCCTGCTGCGCGCACGCAGGTAGACCAACGCGGCGGCCCCGATGGCCAGCCCGATGAGCGCGAGGATGGCTCCTTCGACGGGCGGCACCGTCCGATCCTAAATCGGCCACGCCGATTGTCGAACGGCATTCTCGCGCGGTGCCTTGTTGTAGAGTGCGCGCCATGCCGAACCGAGAACCGTGGCGCACGCTGGGAATGAAGGATCCGACCACGACCAAGGGAGCGATCATCTCGCGCTCGCCGGTGAACGGCGCGGAGCTGGGTCGCGTCAAGCCCACGTCGAGCTCCGACGTCGACGCCGCGATCGCGCGTGCAGACGCGGCCTTTCGGCAGTGGCGCACGGTACCGGCGCCCAAGCGCGGCGAGCTGGTGCGCATCTTCGGTGAGGTGCTCCGTGAGGCCAAGAACGAGCTCGCCGAGGTCGTCACGCTCGAGGCCGGCAAGATCGTCGCCGAGGCGCGCGGCGAAGTGCAGGAGATGATCGACATCTGCGACTTCGCGTGTGGCCTCTCGCGACAGCTCTACGGCCTGACGATCAGCTCGGAGCGTCCCGGGCATCGCATGTCGGAGACGTGGCACCCGCTCGGCGTGGTCGGCGTCATCAGCGCGTTCAACTTCCCCGTGGCCGTCTGGGCGTGGAACTTCACGCTCGCGCTCGTGTGCGGCGACACAGTCGTGTGGAAGCCGTCCGAGAAGACCCCCCTCTGCGCCGAGGCGTGTCACTCGCTCTTCGAGCGCGCCCTCGCGCGCTACCGCAAGGCCGGCGGCGCCGCCCCCGACGGGCTCTCCGAGGTGATCCACGGCCTCGCCGACGTGGGTGAGCGGCTCGTCGACGACCCGCGCGTCGCTCTCGTCAGCGCGACGGGTAGCACGCGCATGGGCCGGGCCGTCGGTCCGCGCGTCGCCGGTCGCTTCGGTCGCGTCCTCCTCGAGCTCGGCGGCAACAACGCGATGATCGTCGCGCCCACCGCAGACCTCGACCTCGCGGTTCGCGCCATCCTCTTCAGCGCCGTGGGCACGTGCGGTCAGCGCTGTACGTCCCTGCGGCGCCTGTTCGTCCACGAGAGCATCAAGGCGCCCCTCGTCGCCCGCCTCAAGAAGGCCTACGCGCAGGTGCCCGTGGGAGACCCGCGGAGCGCCAAGACGCTTGTCGGTCCCCTCATCGACCAGACGGCGTTCGAGCACATGCAAGGGGCGCTCGCGCGCGCCAAGATCTCGGGCGGCAAGATCTCCGGCGGCGAGCGGGTGAAGATCAAGGGCTGCGACGCCGGCTACTACGTGCGTCCGGCGATCGTCGAGATGCGCGGCCAAGAGGAGATCGTGCGCGAGGAGACGTTCGCGCCGATCCTCTATGTCATGAGCTACAAGGAGCTCGACGACGCGATCGGGCTGCACAACGACGTCCCTCAGGGCCTCTCGTCGTGCATCTTCACCAACGATCTGCGCGAGGCCGAGCGCTTCCTCGCGGCGGACGGCTCGGACTGCGGCATCGCCAAC
>JAGQJA010000205.1:0-179 GCA_020430845.1 Myxococcales bacterium | reverse complement strand
GCGCCACCAACACCGTGAACTACTCGCGCGAGCTGCCGCTCGCGCAAGGCATCTCCTTCGGCTGACATTTCGCCGCGTCTGCGCGCGGCGTCCGCGCGCGCACGCGCGCACGCGCGTCTGCGCGCGGCGCCCGCGCCCGCGTCTGCGCGCGTCGCCCACGTCTGCGTCTGCGCACGGCG
>JAGQJA010000204.1 GCA_020430845.1 Myxococcales bacterium | reverse complement strand
TCGCATCCATCTCGATCTTCCACGCGTTGCCGTAGCCCGTGTCGATAGGTTCGCCGGCAAGGGCCGTGCGCACGTCGGCGAGCCAGTTCTCGCAGGAACGCACGCTGTGCTCCACCTCGTGGCGAAAGAACGACTTGAGCTGCGGGTACGGCTCGCCGATGTGGAGCTCGTCTTCGAAGTCCGACGCCCCAAGCGTGATGGTCATGTGGAGTGTGCGCTTCATGGTTGGGCCCCTTTCGGCGCGCCGCACGCGGAGTTGCGGGACTCTACGCGCCGGTCGCTCGGCTTCGCGCGACGTCGTCCTCGCCCGCGAGGTGCTCTGCTTGGAGGACGGCGAGGCCGGGCGGCATCGCGGGCGCCCCCCGACGATAGAGCGAGCCTCGCCGCGCCTCGCCGGCGAACCTATCGACACGGGCTATACCCGCGCGTACGCGTTGTGGAAGCGCGCGGTCGTCCATCTCGATCTTCCACGCGTTGGCAACCCGAGGGAGCACTTCGAGAACCGGGAGGCTCCGCGATCTCTGGGGCGAGCAGACGATCTCGAAGCGGTCCGTGAGGCCATTCCCTTGACACCATCGCTTGCTCGTTGGCGGGCGCGATGTGGCGCGGGCCTTGGCCTTGTCTGCGCCCCCTACGCACATGCGCAGTCGCGCCCAAGCAGGGCTGCGCTTGGCGCCGCGATGCGTGCCACAAGTCCATGCGATCGGCGCCAGTTGCCCGTCGCCAGGCGCCACCGCCAACGGGGGTGCGCGCGCGGCTGAGACGTGCTGTCCTGCGGTTCTAGGTCTCACACGCGAAGACGTGCGAACGCTAGCCGGCCCTGGCGAGCCTCGCGCACCCGGAGGACGTTGGGGGGGATGCCTCGAGCACTCACGATCTACGCCACGCTCCGCGAAGACTTGACCGCCGCCGCCCTCACGACGCTCGCGGGTGAGGTGCGCACCCACTACGAGGCGCTCGTCGTCGCGCAGGAGACCAACGAGCTCATCGCGGTCGACCTTGCTGAGGCGCTGTGCGTGCGCCTCGAAGAGCTGCTCAAGATGGCCCACCTGCTCGACCCCGAGTCGCGCGCCCACATCGTGGGGGCCAGCCGCTACTTCGTCTCGTCGATCGACGAAAAGCCCGACGAGGACTCCTGCACGGGGCTCGACGACGACGTCGCCGTCTTCAACCACGTTGTGCGTCTGCTCGGGCGCGACGACCTCATCATCACGGACTGAACATGGGGACCCGAACCGATCAGACACCGCCGGCGCCCGGATCACGCGTTCGCGTGCGGGGCGAGGAGTGGGCCGTACAGAAGTGCTTGCCGCTGCCGATGGGGGGCTACTCCGTCTACGTGCAGGGGGTGAGCGAGCTGGTGCGCCACCACCAGGCGATCTTCATGAGCCCGCTCGACACGGACATCGAGCCCCTCAAGCCCGAGGACACGAAGCTCGTCGCGGACACCTCCCCGAGCTACCGGCAGAGCACGCTCTATCTCGAGACGCTCCTTCGTCGCACACCGCCCATCCACGATCGCGTGAGCATCGGCCACCGCGGCGCGCTCGACGTCATGCCCTTCCAGCTCGTGCCGGCTCGGCAGAGCCTTGCGAGCCTGCGCCCGCGCATCCTCATCGCGGACGGAACGGGGCTCGGGAAGACTGTCGAGGTCGGTATCCTCCTCACGGAGCTGATCAAGCGCGGTCGCGGCCGTCGCATCCTCGTGGTCGCGATTCGGAGCATGCTCGCGCAGCTTCAACGCGAGCTATGGGCGCGCTTCACGCTGCCGCTCGTGCGCCTCGACTCCGAGGGGCTCGTGCGCGTCCAGTCGAAGATCCCCGCCAATCGCAACCCCTTCAGCTACTTCGACCGGTGCATCGTGTCGATGGACACGCTCAAGAACAATGGGCTCTATCGCACATGGCTCGAGCAGATCCGTTGGGACGCGATCGTCGTCGACGAGTGCCACAACGTGGCCAATCGCGGAAGCCAGCGCGCCGAGCTCGCGCGCCTCTTGGCCGCGCAGTGCGACGCGCTCATCCTGACCAGCGCGACGCCCCACAACGGCAGGCCCGAGAGCTTTGCCAACCTCATGCGGATGCTCGACCCGACGAGCATCGCCGACCCGCAGAGCTTCACGAGGGAGGACGTGGGACACCTCTTCGTGCGGCGCTTCAAGAAGGACGTGGAGGCCGAGGCCGGCAGCCAACTCCAGGCCCGTGAGGTCGCTGCCATCACGGTGGAGGCCACCCGCGAAGAGGAGGCAGCTCTCGCCGCCCTTCATGCGCTCTCGCTCTCCACCCTCGGTCGGAGGTCGGGTCACAAGGACCCGCTCGTGAAGTGGACCTTGGTCAAATCGTTTCTCTCGAGCGCCGAGGCGGCTCTCGAGAGCCTCGACAACCGCATCGCCGCGACGAGCTCGGCGGTGGAAGGCGACGAAGAGCACCCGCGCGCCGAGGAGCTCGTCACGGATGGCAATCGGCTCCGCGAGGCGAGGGCTCTGGTCGACACTGCGCGCGCGCAGGGGAGCAGCAAGCTCGAGAGGTTCTTTCGGGAGCTCGACGCGATTGGGTTCGACGGCAAGCCCAGCTCGCCGCGGGTCGTTGTGTTCTCCGAGAGGATCGCGACGCTCGATATGCTCGCGACGGAGATGGCGACCCGACTGAAGATGAAGCCGGAGCAGATCGCCACGTACACGGCGTCGAGCGCGACGCAGGAGACGAAGCGCCGCGAGATCGTCGAGTCGTTCGGCCACGCCGACAGCCCGCTCCGCGTGCTGCTCTGCTCCGACGCCGCGTCCGAAGGCGTGAACCTTCATCACCAGTGCCATCACCTCTTTCACTACGACGTGCCGTGGTCGATCATCCGCCTCACGCAGCGCAACGGGCGTATCGATCGCTTTGGGCAGCACCACACGCCGCAACTTCGCTACATGGTGACGAAGACGGCGGCGAAGACCGCAGACCAGCGCGTCGTCGAACGGCTCATCGAGAAGGAGCGCGAGATCGAGCGGCAGCTCGGAGACTCGGGGGCGCTCCTCGGGCTGTACGACGCGGAGGCCGAGGAGGAGCTCGTCACGAGGGGGGTCGCCAGGGGCCAGAGCGCGGAGGAGCTGCTCCCCGACCACCCCCTCCCCGCGGGCGCAGCCGCTACGCAGCTGAAGGAGCTCGGCGTGACCACAGACGCGGTCAGCGATCCTGGCGCGAACGAAGGCGTCGATCTTCTCGCGTTGTTCGCCGAGGTAGAGCGGGAGCAGCGCGTCGCGCCGCCCGCAGAGGAGCTCACGTCGGAGATGCCGAGCCTCTTCAAGAACGACTACGAGCTCGTGGTCGCCGCGCTCCGTCACCTCGAGAAGAGCAGCGTCGTCGGGCCGGAACCGCTCCAGTGGACGCACGATGACGCGACCACGTCCGTCGAGCTCCACGCTCCCGAGCCTTTTCGGCGCCACCGCGAGGGCTTTCTTCCGCGCGAGGGCGTGCCGGCCAAGGGAAAGCCGTATCGCCTCGCAATGGGGCGCAAGCTCGTCGGGGAGAAGCTCCGCGCAGCGCTCGACGACGAGGGCCGGTGGCCCGACTGGCACCTTCTCTGGGAGCAGCACCCGCTCGTCGAGTGGCTCTTCGACGCGTTGGGCGCAGCGTATGCGCGCGGCGAGGCTCCGATCTTGCGAATGGCCTCGTTGGCCGGGCAGCCTGCGATCTTTCTCCTGCAGGGGATGATGTTCAACCACGAGTCGGAGGCCGTGGAGGCGCGCTGGTTGGGGCTGCCGGTCGTCGGCGACAAGATCTCCAGCGAGACGCTGAGCCTCGACGAGGTGATCGCTCGCACCGGACTCGCTGGGGTGCTCGTCAACAGCGGCGAGGGATCGAAGCGTCTGGGCGCGCTCCAGGCGCTCGTGCCCGCCGTCGTGGCCGAAGCGCGGGCGCGCGTCGTCCAGGGGCGGAGGGATCACGTGAAGGACGAGCTGAGCAAGCGCGCGCGCAAGGAGACGCGGCGGCTCGAGGCGTGGGCGCAAGCGAGCGCGGCGCTCCTCGACGAGGAGGAGAAGGCGTGGGCGGCGCGTGAGCGCAAGATTCCGCAACACGTGCATCGCCGGCTCGAACGCGAGCGCCAGCACGTCAAGCACGTGGAAGAGAACCACAAGCAGCTGCTGAAGTCGCTGCAAGCCCTCGGCGAGCCGTACATCCGGATCGTCGCCGCCTTCGTGGGGGAGTGATGGCCGATCTCACGGGCATCGAGAACGCGGGCGAGTTCTTCAGCGCGCACTACCTTCAAGAGCGGCTGCCAGACGAGATCAAGGCGCAGGACGCGCCGACGCTCGCCGTGATCGACGAACGCGCCGCGAAGCTTCGCGCGGTGAGCGCGCACCTGTTTCGTGGGCTCGCCGAGCTGGGCACGTCCACCGTGACGGCACGGACGGAGGGCGCGCACGATCTCGCGGTCCGCACGCTCGAGGCGCTGGGCTACGAACGCTGCTCCGCGTATGCCGTGCTCGAACGGCTGGACGCCGCGAATCACGCCGTGCCCCTCTTCGCGGAGGTCCGACAGGGGGTCCAGCCGTACGTCTACGTCCTCGAAGGCGGGCTCACCCACGAGGACGAAGCGCTCCTCGAGCAGGACGTCGCGCACGCGCGCGCGTTGCCTGAAGACGCCGCCGCGGCGGGGCTGACGCTCCCATCCGGGGTCTCGTTCGACGAGGCGATCGGGGCGATCTTTGCCGGGGCCGAGCCGCCGCGGTGGATCATCGTCGTCGGCGCGCGTGAAGCAATCCTCGCCGAGCGCGGGCGGTGGGGCCGCGGGCAGTTCCTCCGCTTTGACATCGAGATGCTCTTGAGGCGCCGAGACGCGGCCGCCCTGCGCGTGACGTGCGCACTGCTCGCGCGCGAGCTCCTCGCCCCCGGCGCGGGCCTGGCGGACGCCCTGATGAGTAGCTCCCATCAGCACGCCGTCGGCGTGAGCAGCGATCTCAAGTTCGCCGCGCGTGAGGCCGTCGAGCTCCTCGCCAACGAGGCGGTTCACTACGTGCGCACGACGTCCAAGAAGGCGCTCTACGGCGATCGCGTCGCCCAAGAGCTCACGGGCGAGTGTCTTGTGTACCTCTTTCGGCTCCTCTTTCTCTTCTATGCCGAAGCGCGCGCCAAGGAGCTGCAGGGGCTACCGATGGGGGCCGAGGAGTACGCCCGCGGCTACAGCCTCGAGGTGCTGCGCGAGCTCGAGCAAGTGCCGCTCACCACGCCCGAAGCGCGCGAGGGCTTCTTCTTCCACGAGAGCTTGCAAAAGCTCTTTCAGCTCGTCAACGAGGGCTGGGAGCCGTTTCAGGCGCAGCTCGCGCCGATGCAGGACCGCTCGGGTGACTTCCTGGATCGCGGCTTCTCGCTCAAGGGGCTGCACAGCACGCTCTTCTCGCCGTCGACCACGCCGCGCCTGTCGCGCGTGCGCTTTCGGAACGAGACGATGCAGCGGATCATTCGCCTTCTGTCGCTCACCCCGGAGGGTGGCAAGGCTTGGGGCCGCGGCCGCATCAGTTATGCGCAGCTCGGCATCGGTGAGCTCGGCGCGGTGTACGAGGGGCTGCTCAGCTACAGCGGCTTCTTCGCCAAGGAGACGCTCTACGAGGTCCACAAGCCGGGCGCGGACACGTCCGACAAGACGCAGCAGAGCCACTTCGTTCCCGAGCGAGAGCTTGCGAAATACAAAGAAGAGGAGCTTACGTTCCGTGGGGACGACGGGCTGCCCACGAAACGGCGATTCCCCCAGGGCACGTTTATCTTTCGCCTCGCCGGTCGCGATCGGGAGAAGAGCGCCAGCTATTACACGCCGCAGGTGCTCACGCGCTGCCTCGTCACCTACGCGCTCAAAGAGCTGTTGCCCGGCAAGTCGGCCGACGACATCCTCGCCCTCTCGCTCTGCGAGCCCGCCATGGGCAGCGGCGCGTTTCTCGTCGAGGCCATCGATCAGCTGGCGGACGCGTACCTCGAACGAAAGCAGTCTGAGCTCGGCAAGTACATCCCCGCGGGCGAGCACACGCTCGAGAAGCAGCGGGTGAAGGCCTTCTTGGCCGAGGAGCGCGTGTACGGCGTGGACCTCAACCCCATGGCGACGCGCCTCGCGGCCGTGAGCCTCTGGCTCGCCACGATGCACCAACACCAGCCCGCGCCGAGCTTCGCGGCGCGCCTCTTTGTTGGCAACAGTCTGCTGGGCGCGCGCTTTGCGGTCTACGCGAAGGACGACTTCGGCACCGACGCGCCGCTCGCCAAAGCGCTGACGCTGGTGCTCAAGAAGAGCGGGCCCGACACGATCGCCGAGGACATCGAGCCCGTGCTCGCGGCATGGGACAAGACTGCGCCCGAGGGCGTGGCCGAGGTCCGCGCAGCGATCGAAGCGACGCTCTCGGCCGGTGACGACGACGACGAGGGAGAGGAGAGCGGCGCAGAAGGCAACGAAGGCGACGCGCGCGAAGAAAAGGGCGCTGAGCTCATCAAGCTGCTCAAAAAGCAGATCGCCAACCTCAAGGTTCCGAGGTGGCAGCGCCGGCCGCCGCGTCCGCTGAGCCTGGAGCAGATCATCACGGGTGCGCGCCCGCCGGAGGCCGTCTACCACTTCTTGCTGCCGCACCCCGACATGAGCCCGTTCGAAAAAGACAAGGCGCTCAAGTCGCTCATGCCCGACGAGATCGAGCGGCTGAAGGCTTGGAAGAAGGACGCGCTCGCCCTGGTGAAACCGGCCGAGCTGCGCCGTCTCGTCGAGCTGTCGGCGACGATCGACGCGCGCCTCCGCAAGCGCATGGCCGACCGCGAAGAGGTCCTCGCGCGCGCGCGCACGTCGATCGAGGTATGGGGCCAGGGGCCCGCGGAGCGGCCGCTCGGCGGCTGGCTCGGCGTGGCGCAGCGCGAGAAGCTCTTCGCGAGCGCACGCGCGGAAGCGACCGCGTACGGCCAGCTCCGCCGCTTGACGGATCTGTGGACGTGCATGTGGGCCTGGCCTCTCGCCGACGTCGATCTGCTACCGAGCCGAAAGACCTGGATCGACGCTGCGGCCGAAGTGCTCGAGCTCGATCCGAGCCCCGTGGCCGACGACGCGCAGCTCTCGCTCTCGGTCCCCCCGCCCGAGGATGACGCCGCCGCGGACGAGCCGACGGAGCAGAAGAACAAGGGCCTCTGGGACGTGGTGACGGCGCTCCGTACGCGCGTGCGGCCGCTCGCGTGGGAGCTCGAGGCGCCCGAGGTGTTTCTGCGCGGCGGCTTCGATCTCGTCCTCGGGAATCCGCCGTGGGTTCAACTGAACTGGAACGAGCAAGGCCTGCTTGGCGAGATCGAACCGCGCATCGCCCTCGACGACGTGAGCGCGAGCGACGTCGCGAGGCGGCGGATGACCGTGCTCAGCAGTCCATCGCGGATTGCCGACTACGTCGAGGAGGCGTCGACGACGCAGGGCGCGCAGGCGTTTCTCAACGCGCCGAGCAACTACCCGCTGCTCGAAGGCGTGAGGACCAACCTCTACAAGTGCTTCCTCACGCGCAGCTGGGAGCTCGGCGGATCGCAGGCCGTCACCGCGTTGATCCATCAAGACGGGATCTTCGACGACCCGCGAGGTGGCGCGCTGCGCGAGGCGGCCTATCGCCGATTGCGCTTTGTATTCCGGTTCAAGAACGAGCTTCAGCTGTTCTCCGATGTCCACCACCTCCGCCCGTACGTGCTCACCGTTTCGGGAGCTGAAGGCCCCACCCATGCCGTAACGATCGCGAACCTCTTCCATCCCTCCACCATCGATACGTCGCTCGTGCACGACGGGGCCGGTGTGGTGCCGGGGATCAAGACGGACGACAACAAGTTCGAGACGCGCGGCCACCGCAGTCGGGTGGTTCGCATCACGGAAGAGGAGCTCGCTCTGTTCGCCACGCTCTTCGACAAGCCCGGCACGCCGGCGTCGCGCGCGCGCCTCCCCCTTGTCCACAGCACCGAGGCGCTCGAGGTTCTTCGAAAGCTCGCACGACACCCGCACCGACTTGGCGACCTAGGCGACGGCGTCTACGGCACGATGATGTGGAACGAGACCAACGCGCAGAAAGACGGCACCATCCGGCGCGAGACGCGCCTCATCGACGACCCTCGCGACTGGATCCTCTCGGGACCGCACTTCTACGTCGGCACGCCGTTCAACAAGACGCCTCGGGAGGGCTGCAAGCACAATCAGGACTACGCCGTGATCGACCTCGAGTCGATCCCCGACGACTACCTTCCGCGGACGAACTACGTACCCGCGTGCGACGCGGAGACGTACCGTGCGCGCACGCCCAAGTTTCGCGGGCGCCCGGTGACGGAGTTTTATCGACACTTTCACCGTGAGATGATCGCCGTGACTGGCGAACGAACCGTCGTGCCATGCATACTCCCGCCCGGTCCCGGACACATTCATACAGTCGCGTCCCTCGCGTTCGCGGAGCACGCAGAGCTGTGCGGGTGGTCAGCCTTCGCTTCTGCGCTGTGCGTCGACTTCTTTGTGCGCTCGCGCGGCTCCGGCCACCTTCAGCCCGCGCAGGCGCTACTGTTACCCAGGCCGCGCGGCGAATTTGCGAGAGCGCTTTCCACTCGCGGACTACGCCTCAACTGCCTCACCAACCACTACGCCGAACTCTGGAACGAAGTGTGGCCGAGTGTGAGCGCTCGAGGATGGACGCTAGAAGACCCGCGCCTCTCTCCGTGGCCCGCGAGGTCGGCGAAGTGGTCGCGCGCGAGCGCCGTCCGCAATGCGTTCGAGCGCCGTTGGGCGCTGGTCGAGATCGACGCGCTCGCCGCGCTCGAGCTCGGCCTCAGCCTCAACGAGCTGTGCACGATCTACCGGACGCAGTTCCCCGTGCTCCGCGACTATGAGCGCGACACGTGGTTCGACGTTCGCGGACGGATCGCGTTCACGTCCAGCAAGGGCCTCGTCGGCGTCGGTCTCGATCGCAAGTCGTTCGAGCTCTGGCAAGAGCACCTGCGCACGGGCGCGCCGCTCCCCCCCGACTTCGACGCAAAGGGGCTCACGCCGCCGTTCGAAGTGCGCGACCGTGAGGAAGACATGGGCCACGCCTACGAGCACTTCGCGCGCGCGCTCAGCGTGGGGGAGCCAACGTGATCCCCTGGGCCGTCGCACGCGAGCTGCGCGCCACGCTGCTCGATTACCTGCGGAGCACGTGGTCGATCGGCAGCGCGGACCTCGAGCGCGCCCTGTTCTCGTTTCTTGCGGGCCCCCATGGCCTGTTTCAGGGCCCGTACCTCAAGATCGGGCTGCCCTTTGCGTCGGCGCCCGAGGGCGCGGCCATGCCGCTCGAGATCCTCCCGCCCTATGCGCCGCACCTGCACCAGCTCGAGGCGTGGCAGCGGCTCTCGAGCCGGGCACGCACGCCCCAAGCCACGCTCATCACCACTGGCACGGGCAGCGGCAAGACCGAGTGCTTCTTGTACCCCGTGCTCGACCACGCGTATCGCGAGCACGCGGCGGGCAAGGCCGGCATCAAGGCGATCATCCTCTACCCGATGAACGCGCTCGCGTCCGATCAGGCGCAGCGGTTTGCGGAGACGATCGACGGTGACGAGCGCCTGCGTGGGCGTCTGCGGGTGGGGCTCTTTATCGGGGGCAAGGGGCAGCACCGCGAGATGGGCCGCGCGCACGTCATCGACGACAACGATCGCTTGCGCGCCCAACCGCCCGACATCTTGCTCACGAACTACCGCATGCTCGATCTGTTGCTCCAGAGGCCAAAGGACGCGCCCCTCTGGAAGCACAACGGGCCCGACACGCTGCGCTATCTCGTGCTCGACGAGCTGCACACGTACGACGGCGCGCAGGGCACGGACGTCGCCTGCCTCATCCGGCGGCTCGGCCAACGCCTCGGCAGCGCCGAGGCCCTGTGCCCCGTGGGCACGAGCGCGACGGTCGGCGGCGGCGCCGACACGCGCACGGAGCTTCTCGCGTTTGCGAGCACGCTGTTCGATCAGGTCTTTCCGGTGGACGCGTTCATCGGCGAGACGCGGGTCGAGCCACGCGAGCTGTTGCCCTCAGAGCGCCTCGAGGAGAGCTATCCGTCAGAGCCCGGCCCGTGGCCGGACGGCGGAGAGACGGCCGAGGCGCACGTGAAGGACGTCGTTCGCGCGTGGCTCAGCCCCGCGGCGCAAGCGGAGGTGCTGCCCACCGCTGTCGACGGTTCAGGTGAGACGCTCGACCGCGTCGCGCTTGGGCGATGGGCGATGCGGCTGCCTGTGGCGCGGGCCCTCCTTTCACTCGCGCATCGCCGGCCGGTGCTCGGCGCAGACGTCGATGCGGCGCTCCAAAAGGAGCTGCCCACGTTTGCCGCGGGCTCCGCGGCGCACCGTAGCGGATGGCTTGCCGCGGCGCTCACCATGCTTTCCTTTGCCCAGCGCGACGTCTCGGGGCACGTGATGCCGCTCGTCAGCGTGCAGGTGACTCTTTGGATCCGCGAGGTGCGGCGCCTGCTCTCGCACGTGGGCCAGGCGCCCGCGTTTCGATTCTTCGACGACGCGCCGCCGCCCGAGGACGAAGCGTGGACGCCGAGGTACGCGTGCCGCGACTGTGGGCACAATGGCTGGCTCGTGACCGAGTCTGGCCCGGGCGATCTGCTGGGGCTGTCGTACGCGGAAATTGCCCGCGCGTTTGGCGAGCGCGCTGCCTCGCTACGCCTCGTGCACGACGACGCGTCGCTCGCCGACGAGCAAGAACAATTGCACGGCACGCCGCCCCGCACGGCGTGGCTCGACATGAGGACGCGCCGCTTGCTCGAGAAGGCCCCCGATGCCGCGTGTCCGCGCCTCTTCGTCCACGAGCCTGACGACACGAAGGTGCAGTGCCCGGCGTGCGGCACGCCCGACGCCGTGCGCATGATCGCGGCGCGCAGCACGACGCTCTCGAGCGTGGCCGTGGGGCATCTCTTCACCACGCCGCTCAACACCGACCAAAAGCTGCTCGCGTTCAGCGATAGCGTTCAAGACGCGGCGCATCGCGCGGGGTTCTATGGTGCACGCACGTTTCGCTTTGCCGTGCGGACCGCGATCCTCGCCGGCGTGCCTCGAGACGGCGCCGCGGTTGCGCTGTCTGAGCTCCCCGAAGCCACGTGGCAACACTGGCTTCCAAAGACGGGACGAGACGATGTTTCCGCCGAGGCCGACCTCACCGCGCGCCTCTTGCCGATCGACATGCATTGGCTCGCGAGCGCCGAGGAGTGGCACGATCGGCTCGACGAGCACGTGCGGAGTCAGCACCGCGCGGAGCAAGCTGGCGAAGCTCCCCCCCGGGCGCTCCCCGAGCCCAGCCCGCAGCTTGTCTCTGACGTGCGAGCGCGCCTTCGATGGGAATGCACACGTGAGCTGGGCCTCGCATCCCGGATCGGTCGCACGCTCGAGCAGAGCGGATGCCTGAGCGTCTCGCTCGAACGGTGCCGCTTCGAAGCGGCCGTCGCGGACGCGACGACGATGCTTCGCGAGAAAGTGGGACTGACCGAGACGCAGACGGCCGAGGCTCTCCGGCCGTTCGTTGCCGGGCTCCTCACGCGCCTGCGCCTCCGCGGCGGCGTGTGCGATCCGCTGCTCGACCCGTACGTCGCGTCGGGAGGCAACACGTTCTTGCTTTCTAAGCGCCAAGCGCCCCTCCTTTCACCGTTTGGTCCGGCGACGAGCCGGCCGCTCTTTCTGACCAACGCGCCGAAGCCGCGGCAGTTCGACTCGGTCTGCAGTCCGCGTCTTACGTCTTGGACCGTGGACTGGGTCGCGCGATGCCTCGCGCCTCCGGCGGACGTGGGGCTGGCTTCTGAGATCTACGCGGCGCTGATGCCCGTCCTCGCGCGCCACGGCCTTGTGCGCGCGATGACGACGGACGAGAAGACGCCCGTGCAAGGCGGAAAGGCGACCGCGTGGGGTCTCGCGCCCGAAGCGCTCGAGGTCAGCCGCAAGCACGCCGTGCGGAAGTGTGACGCGTGCGGCGGCGAGCTCGCGGTCGTGGATGGCAGCGTGACCGACTTGCGTGATCGCCCCTGTCTGCGGTTTCGATGCAACGGGCGGCTGCGTGAGGTCGCGTCGCCTGTCGAGGTCGACGCTTCGCAGTCCCTGCCACTAGTGAGCTACTACCGGCGCTTCTACGAGCGGGAGACGCTTGGCCGTCTGTGGTCGCGCGAGCACACCGGCTTGCTCGAGCGCGGCGCGCGCGAGTCGCTCGAGCTCGAGTTCAAGCAGAGGCCGCGCCCCGACTCGCCGAACCTGCTGTCGTGCACCCCGACGCTCGAGATGGGCATCGATATCGGTGATCTGAGCGCGACGCTCTTGTGCTCGGTGCCCCCAGGTACGTCGCAGTACGTACAACGCGTCGGACGCGCGGGCCGAAAGACGGGCAACGCGCTTGTGCTCGCCTTCGCCGCAAGCCGCGCCCACGATCTCTACTTCTTTCAAGAGCCGCTCGAGGCCATGGCGGGCGTGATCTCGCCGCCGGGCTGCTACCTCAGCGCGCCCGAAGTGCTCAAGCGCCAGGCGCTCGCCTTCTTGTTCGACAGCTTCGCGAAGGAGGGCGGCAAGCTCGAGGGTCGAGTGAGGGAGGCCCTCGGGGGCGACGAGGCGAAGCGCTTTCCCCAGCCGCTGTTCGACTTCGTTGCGCCGCGCCGCGACAAGCTCCGCGACGCCTTCCTCGAGCTGTTTCGAGGGGAGCTCACGGGTACGGCGCTCGCGAAGATGTCCGCCGCCTTCGACGTTGGCGCCGACGGTCTCTCGAGCTTGGAGCATGCGCTCGCGAGCACGACGCAAGCCACCCGCCTGCGTCGTGAAGAGCTGCGGGGCCTCGTGCGAAAGCTCGATGAGCGTTTGAAGCAGCTCGCGTCCAACGAAGTTGAAGCAAAGAAGGTGGAGGACATCGAGGACGAGAAGCGACGCCTCCGCGACGAGCGCGCGTTCGTGAACCACCAGCTGCTCGGGCTCCTCGACAAGGATCTTTGGGGCTGGCTCACGGAAGAGAGCCGACTGCCGAACTACGCCTTTCCGGAGCGCGGGGTGAAGCTCGACGCGTACATTCGGCGCGAGGGCGTCGGGTCGGATCCCGAGCATCACACGTGGGTGCGCGCGCCGTCGGCGGCCCTCACAGAGCTCGCACCGTTCAATACCTTCTATGCGAGCGCGCGCCGCGTACGCATCGACGGCCTAGAGATGAAGAAGGAGGCGCCGCCCGCACGTTGGCGCTTCTGTCAGTGCTGCCATCATGCGGCGGCCGTGATGAGCGCGGCCCCGCCGGAGGACACCTGTCCCTCCTGCGGCGACGCGCTGTGGGGCGACGTCGGCCAAGCGCGCGATGTCCTCGCGCTTGGTCAAGTGTTCGCGATCGCAAGCCACAGAGACGCGGTGCTCGGTGACGACGGCGACGACCGTGCGCGGCAGTTCTACGAGACGGTGTCGCTTTTCGAGGCAGAGAGCGAGGCGGACGACGCGTGGTCAAACGACGGCGCCGGCTTCGGATTCGAGCTCCAACGCGCCATGGTCTTGCGCCAGCTGAACCTCGGAAAGCGCGAGGATGGCCAGCGGTTGCACTTCACAGCGCTGGCAGGGCAGAGCGTGCCCGACGTGCGATTCGTGGTGTGCGGCACCTGTGGTCAGGCGCAAGATCCGGACGGCGAGCATCGGCGCGCGGGACCTGCGCCTCCCGCGCACCGAGCTTGGTGCCCGGAGCGCAAGAAGGCCGCCGACAAGCAGACGCCGCGCGCGCTGCACCTGTTGCGTGAGCTCAAGTCCGAGGCGCTTCGAATGGTCGTGCCCTTTGCCGACGGCGAGGACCTCGTGGCGGATCTGGCGAACCTCCGGGCAGCGTTGCGCGTCGGCCTGCGCCGGTTCTATGGCGGAGATCCAGACTTTCTCGATGTGCTCACCTACGACGAGCCGCTATCAGCGCGAGAAGGCCGCCGGCGCTTCGTGGTCATCATGGACCGCGTGCCTGGCGGGACGGGATTGCTCGCAGAGCTCTGCGTCAACAAGGGAGCGAAGCTCAAAGAGGCGTTTGAGAAGGCCCACGACACGTTACGTGCCTGCGCGTGCCAACGGCGTGAGCCGCCCGTCAAGGCTTGCTACCAGTGCCTCTACGCCTATCGCGAGGGGCGAGATCTCGCGCTGCTCGACCGCCTGCGCGCGCTCGAGATCGTCGAGGACGCGATGGGAGCCTTCGACGCGCTGACCAAGGTCGAGACCATCGGCACGATGACGCAGAGTCGCGTCCTCGAGAGCGAGCTGGAGGAGCGCTTCATTCGCCGGCTCAAGGATCGCGTCGATGACGCGCGTGGCGAGTGGCTGCAGGAAGGCGAAGGCAGGTGGCGTCTTCGCCTCGGCGATCGCCGGTGGCTCGTCCGCGCTCAGGTGGAGCTGAAGGCGGATCAGGTCGCCGTCCCGTGCCGGGCCGATTTCGTCCTCTTCCCCGAAGAGCAGGAGGCCGAGGCGCGGCCCGTGGCGATCTTCACGGACGGTCTCGCCTATCATGTGATGCCCGAGAGCGCGGAGGCCCGACTCGGCGATGACGCGCGGAAGCGCTTGGGAATTTCGCAAGGGGGCTCGATGCTCTCGTGGTCGCTCACATGGAAGGACGTCGTCTCGCCGGAAGCGCCCGCGGTGCCCAAGTGGTTCGGTGATGGCGCCCCGTTTGCCGAGCTTCAGTCGATGGTCACGAAGCTCGACGCCGCGCCGAGCACGGCGCCGCTGACCCCACTCCTCCGCGTGCTCGATGCCGACCCACTGCGCGCGCTCATTGAATATCTCAGTGCTCCTACGCGGCTCACGGACCTAGCTGCCGTCTCCTGCTTCGCTCTGCTCCACCGCGGCAAGCGCCAGTCGACGGGCACGATCGCAGATGCGCAGGAGGCCTGGCGCTCGTCACATCACGCGTCAGATGTTGCAGTACTAGAAAGTGAGGGCGACAACGCGGTCGTGCAGCTCCGCCTCGGAGAGCACGCGCGACTCCTGCTGGATGTGGAGCGCTCCAAGCTCGCGTCGTTGGTTCAGAACGCGGCGCCGATTCGCGCCACACTGCGCCTCGAGGACGGGCCTGCGGAGCGTCGCGAAAGCACCTTCGAGCTGAGCTGGCGCCTATGGCTTCGCGCGTGGAACCTGCTTCAGGCCCTGCCGGGTGCCGTGGCTCTCACGCAGAGCCAGCTCACGGCGGGCTCGTCCGTGCGGCCGGTCGGTCCCGCACCTCAGGCCAGCACAGCGCCGGTCCCACCGGCATTTGAGGGGCGAACGGCGGGCGCGCGCCAAGCCATCGAGGACGCGCTCTCGGAGATCGCGGACACGGGGCTGGCGACGGCCGTCGCGACGCTCCTCGAGAAGCATCCGAGCCTGGAGCCGCCAACAGTACCGTTCGAGCTTCGGCCTCCTGCCTTCGGCGTTACGGGCGACGTGGAGCTCGCCTTCGGCACGCGAAAGGTTGCGGCTTACTTCGACCGGGAGTCCGCCTTCGCCTCTGCGCTTCGCGATGCGGGGTGGAAGGTGCTCCCGGTCGAGAGTGGAATCACGGCCGAAACGCTCGAGACGGCGCTCGGGCTGTCGAGCGATCGTGACGCGGGAGGGGAGGGCTGAGAGATGGCACGCCTCGCGATCAGCAAGGACTACTTTCCTGCGTATGCGTCGCTACCGCGAAAGGCGCAGCGCAAGGCCGATGAGTTCTTGCGCAAGTTCGAGCAAGACTCGACCGCAACGGCAATTCATCTAGAGCCGATCAAGCGCGCCGTGGATCGCCAGCTTCGTTCGGCCCGGATCGGTGACGACTATCGCATGATCTTGAGGGCGCCGGAGGAGGGCGACATCTTCCTCGTTCTGTGGGCAGATCATCACGACGAGGCTTACCGCTGGGCCGCAACGAAACAGACGGCAGTGCACCCGGCGACGGGCAGCCTCCAGATCTTCGATGTCACCGAGGCCACCGAAGCAGTCACGACTGCACCGGAGGAGGTCGCCGCCGCGTGGGCAGCACCCGCGTCCGAGCCGGTACCGGCGCAGGAGCCCTCTGCCGCCACACCAGCCACGTTGGCCATCGACGAGAGCGACGGCCTCTTCTCTGCACACTCGGACGACGACATCTTCATTGCCGGTGTGCCTCGGGCGCTGCTCCCCAGCGTTCGAGCGCTCGCGTCCGACGCCGAGCTCGACCGACTGCTTCCGTACCTGCCGCCCGAGGCTGCGGAGGTGCTCACCGCTCTTGCTGCAGGCATAGGGCTGGACGAAGCGCTCGAGGAGGTTCTTGGTCGGCCCGCGCAACCCGCAGTCGCCCTCGCGCTGCCGGCGATCGACATCACGGACGTTCCCGCCGCGCTGGAGCGCGAAACGACGCAGCGCCAGTTCAAGCTCGTCGACGAGGGGCTCGACCTCGATGCTGCGCTGCGACATCCGCTGGACGTCTGGCGCGTCTTTCTTCATCCGCGCCAGCGCCGCCTCGCGTACGCGCGCACCAAGGGGCCGACGCGCGTGCTTGGAGGAGCTGGCACGGGCAAGACCGTCGTGGCGTTGCACCGCGCCGCGTTCTTGGTCCGCGAGGTCTTCACGAAGCCTGACGACAAGGTGCTCTTCACGACGTTTACCGTGAACCTCGCCCAGGACCTTCGCACGCAGCTCGCCAAGCTCCTCGAGCCGGACGCCCTCGCACGGGTTGAGGTCGTGAACATCGACGCGTGGGCCTCGACCTATCTCCGCCAGCGCGGCGTCGCCGTGCGGCCTGCTTTTGAGAAGGAGCAAAAGCCACACTTCGACGCCGCGTACGAGGTGTACGGGCAAGATGGCGTTCCCGCCGACTTCTACCGTGCCGAGTGGCGCGATGTGATTCAAGAACAAGGCCTTCAGACCGAGGACGAGTATGTGGGCGCGGTGCGCAAGAGCCGTGGCGTGCCGCTCGGCCGCGCCGATCGCCGTCGTCTGTGGCCGGTCTTCGCCGCGTATCGAGACAACCTCGAGCACGCGGGTCTGCTGGAGCCGCTCGACATTCTGCGCAAGGCGCGCGCAGAGTTGGAAGTTGCAGGAGGCGAGCCTCGGTATCGGTCCGTCGTCGTCGACGAGGTGCAGGACTTTTCCGCGGACGCCCTCAAGCTACTCCGGGCGATCGCGGGGCCGGAGCGCCCGGACGACCTGTTTCTGGTGGGTGACGCGCATCAGCGAATCTATGGGCGGCCCGTCGCTCTGTCGAGGTGTGGCATCCAGGTGCGCGGACGCCGCTCCCAGACGCTGAGAGTGAACTATCGGACGACAGGGGCGATCTGCAGATTCGCGCTCGGAGTCTTAAAGGACGTCTCGGTCGACGATCTGGATGACGGCCTGGCAGATCGCCGCGGGCACGTGTCCCTTCGCGAGGGGCCATCTCCACGCATCCATGCGTGCACATCTAATGCGGACGAAGCTGCCGCCGTGGTGGCCGCCGTGAAGGCAGCCATCGAGGCGGGGACGGCGGCCGAGTCTATCTGCATTGTCGCCCGCACCCACGGCCCGTTGCGGGATCGGTTCGCGCCTGCGCTCGAGCGCGCGGGGCTCACGTGCGTCGTGCTGGAGCAAGAGGAGCCGCGTCTCCCTGGGGTTCGGCTCGCCACCATGCATCGCGTGAAGGGGCTCGAGTTTGCCATCGTGATGCTTGTGAACATCACGAAGCACGACCTGCCTCTCTCGACGCCAGAGCTGCGTTCTGACGACGCAATCCTCAGCGCGCAGGCGCTGCTCCGCGAGCGCTCTCTGTTCTACGTCGCGGCAAGCAGGGCGCGCGACGAGCTGCACGTGTTCTATGCGGGGCAGCCGAGCGAGCTGCTCACTCCGCTCGCGGGCCGAGCGGTTTCTGCGGACGGAGAGTCTCAGGCGGACAAGGCGCAGCCTTCGGCGCGGCCCCCGCGTCGCAGCACGCGTCCGCCGTCGCCGCCCGTGGCGCCGCCCACGGAGAGGGAAGCCG
>JAGQJA010000017.1 GCA_020430845.1 Myxococcales bacterium | reverse complement strand
GCGACGGCGACGTGCGACGGCGACGTGCGACGTGCACGGATGATGGGGCGAGCGCGTGGACGTGCGCGAGCGCGCGCGCGAGTCGCGGGCGTGCGCTCTGCTTACTTCTTGAGTGTGTCCGCGTATTTCTGGAGCAGGGACGCGGACACGTCGCGCGACTTGGCCATCTCTGCGAACACGTGGCCCGACTCGCGTTGGGTGCGGACTTTCGTCTTCGTGTCGACGCCGTAGAGGCCAAAGGGCATGTGCATGCCGTGGTTCCACTCGTAGTTGTCGGTGAGCGACCACGCGAAGTAGCCGCGCACGTCGACGCCGTCTTGGATCGCGTGGCGCGTCTCGGCGACGCTCTTGACGAACCACGCCGCGGCCTTCTGCTCGTCGTCTTGCACGCGACCGGCCTCGCTCACGATGATGGGCAGCTTGTAGCGCTCGTGCACGCGCTTGAGCGCGCGGTAGATGCCCTCGGGCGCGTCCTGGTCGAACGGGCGCAGCATGTTGAAGGTGATGAACTTGGAGATGAACGGGAGCGGCGCGATCGTGTTCTGCGCCTCGAATCGGAAGTAGTAGTTCAGTCCGACGAAGTCGCAGCGGTTCGCCAGGTCGGCGCGCACCTTGGTGTTGCCGCGGCCGGCGTCCCAGTTCTCGTCGACCTTCCCGAGCACGACGCCGTCCATGAACATGTCGTGGAAGAAGTACTGCGCGTTGTCGGCTGCGCGCGCGTCGCCCTCGTTGTCGGTGAGCGGCGCGATGTCGCTGAAGGCGTACACGAGCCCGACCTCGGCGGCCTTGCCGTCTCCGCTCGCGTCGACCTTGTCGTTCGCCTTGATGGCGTCGTACATGCGCGCGTGCGCCTCGATCATCGCGACCGCCGCGGTCTTGGCGCCCGACAGGCTCATCCACGGCCCGCTGAGGCCCGGCGGGTTGGAGCGCATCGGCGACGAGAGCACGTAGCCCGCCATCACCACCGCGCTGAACGGCTCGTTGAGGGTGGCCCACTGGTCGACCTCTCCGCCGAACTCGCGCGCGACGAAGCCCGCGTACTTGGCGATCTCGTCGACGATGATCTTGCGGTTCGGGTTGGCCCACCCCGCGCGGCCGTCCTCGATGCACTTGGAGAGCGACTGGTTGCACGCGTTGCCGTCGTGGATCCACAGCGGGAGGCTGTAGTGGTTGACGGTCACGAACGGGGTCATGCCCCGTCGCTTGAGGCCCGCGAGCACGCGGTGGTAGTACGCGAGCGCCGCGGGGTCGGCCGCCGCCTTGAGCGCGGCCGGGTCGGTGATGCCGAACGTGGGGTTGGGGAAGACGCGGCTCCACTCGATCGAGAGGCGCAGCGCGCCCGTGCCGAGCTGGCCGTCTGCCGTGCCGCCGGCGCGATCGAGATCTTGTTCGTAGAGCTCGAAGAAGCCCGGACCCGCGCTCGGCGGATCCTTCGACTGGAAGAGCAGCGGGTTGTTCACGAGCCGCTCGGTCGTGATGAACTGGTACCAGTCCGAGCGTCGGTCCTCGCACTTGAAGCCGGGCACGGTGGGGCAGCCCATGTCGACCTGGAAGCCGGCGATGGCGGTGCCGAAGACGAACCCGCGCGGGAAGGTGCCCTTGACGGGAGGCAGCGCGCCGCCGTCGCCGTCGGGAGAGAGCGCCGGCGTCGAGCCGGGCGGCGGGCTCGAGGTGATCTCTGGCTGCGTCGCGCCGCTGTCGTTCGCGTCCGACGCGCCGCACGCGGCCGAGAGTCCGAGGATCGCCAGCGTCGCGGCCGCGAGGCCGGTCTTCGAGGTACTTCCGAGCATGGGGAGGAGGTCTGCACACACCAGACCACCATGTGCGCGACCTAAGCCTATGAAATGATTCAGCCGTGAAGGAGCTATTCGCGGATCAAAGGCGTATCGGTGAGCCGCGGGAGGTCCACACCATCGAGAAAAACTACCGACCGGTCGGTTGACAGTGTGGGTTCGGGTGTTACATGGTGCGTGTCCCTGACACCTAGGAAAACCACCATGTCCTTGCGTACCTTCGGCTGCCTCTCGCTCGTCCTCACCCTCGCCGCCTGCGCCGTGCCCTCGGCGGACGACACGTCGTCGTCCGAGAGCGGCTTCACCAGCGACAAGGCCACGCTCCTCGACTTCGCCTTCGACGGCGAGGTGCTCGCCCCCGCCGGCTCGAGCCCCGAGGCCGCGATCCAGAACCAGCTCTACTACTCGGTGGGCGCGCTCAACGGCCGCAACTCCGTCGGTCGCCTCGACGCCGTCAAGATCACCGACGTGCGCGCCGAGCCCGAAGGCGCGCGCACACGCATCCGCTACCACGCGGTGCTGCCCGTGGGGTGGGGCGCGAAGTACGGGCTGCCGACCGCGTACACGCTCGAGCTCCCGCGGGACGTGTCGCAGCAGGGGCTCCGCGCGTTCCTCTCCAAGTACGGCGCGACGTGCATCGACCTCTGGTCGGCGCACGACGTGAGCATCGGCAACTACTGGTACTACTACCGCACCGACGTGCGCGGCTGCGCGCTCGACGATGCCGACGCGGTGAAGATCCCGGTCACCATCACGCGCTCGGACGACAACCGCGACGGCACGTACCCCGAGTACGATCGCATCTGGGCCGACGGCCTGCTCCACGCGATCGTGATCTTCGGCAAGGACCGCGCGGGCGCGAGCGGCTTCACCGACTTCGGCGTCTCGGCGTACGGTCAGTTCAACGTCAAGCTGCGCATGTACCAGGCGGGGCTCAAGCTCACGCCGTCGCCGGTCGACATCCCGGGCGCGCCGGGCACCGACTTCCCCGACGTGACGTGGGAGGGCTCGTTCCCCGACGGCCGCAAGGTCAAGGTCAACGCGCTGCTCGTCGACAGCCTGGGCGCGTACAACCCCGCGTTCGACGCGCGCTACGCCGAGTTGTCGTCGACGGCAGACCTCATCATCTACAACGGCCACGCCGCGTTCGGCGACAACGTCCGCGCGCTCACGCGCAAGGGCCGCTTCGTCACCGGGCAGTACACCATCGTGTCGATGATGGGCTGCGACTCGTTCGCCTACGTCGACGGCTACATGGCGCAGGAGCGCGCGCGCCTCAACGCCGACGACCCGAACGGCACGCGGTACCTCGACATGATCACCAACGTGACGCCCGCGAACCCGACGTGGTTCCCGCAGGAGGCCGCGAACATGATCCAGATGCTCGGCGACGTGGCGCGACCGAGCACCTACCAGCAGATCCTGCGCACGTTCGACCCGAAGCACATCGCGGTCGTCACGGGCGACGAGGACAACACGTACCGCCCCGCGCCGCCCTCGCCCTGAGCGGCTATCATCACGGCGTGCGTCCGCGCGTGGTCATGGTCCCGTTCTCGCTCGCCTCCCTCGCCTCGTTCGCGGCGGCCGTCTTGCTCGCGGGCTGCGGTCACTGCGACGGCGCGGTGCGACGGCAGAAGGCGTCGCTCTCGGAGTGGTGCGGCAAGGACTGCCCCGACGTCAGCGCCGAGAGTGACGCGCGCACGCTCGTCGTCAAACCGAAGGAGACGTTCCGTCTGATGGGCGACTTCCGGCGCGAGCGCTCGTCCGACGTGATCCTCGAGGCGTCAGGCATCTCGGAGCAGACGTGGTTCCTCGTCGACGCGGCGGGCGCGCGCGTCCCGGCGAAGATCACGGGCGATACGGGCGGCCACATGTGCTTCAACGGCGCGGGCTTCGACCTTCGACCCCTCGCCCCGCTCGCAGAGGGCGAGTACGTGCTCGTGCTCCTCGTCGACGACATTCGCTGGCCGTACGTGGGCTTCAGCCCCGTCACGGGGTTTCGCGGCAAGCGCGCGTACGTGCGCCGCTACCGCGTGCAGGCGGACGACGCACGACCCCGCTGACGGTGGACGCAGACCCGGGAAGCCGCGCAGCACGCGCGACCCGCGACGCCTGATTTCAAGGGCGTCGCGCGTCATTCGCGCTTGGCACACACGGTGCTGAGAGGTGGGACGAGCCCGCCGCGCCGGCGGGACCAAGGAGACCCATCATGAACCGCTCGCTGTCCGTCGTCGCCGCCGCCGTCCTCGTCCTCGCCGCGTGCGCGGCTACCACAGAAGGGGACGACGTCGGCTCGTCCGAGGACGCGATCAGCGCGTGCTCGCACTCGCCGCCCGACCGCACGGCGTCGACGCTCTCGGCGATCCCGTTCCAGAAGCTGAACCGCGAGAGCGTCCCGCCAGCGACCGCGTCGATCGCGTGGAAGTACCCGACGCGCGCGGGCAGCATGCCCAACAACTTCGGCGCGGGCCGCTCCTACAACGAGGGGCACGAGGGCGC
>JAGQJA010000203.1:1732-1887 GCA_020430845.1 Myxococcales bacterium | reverse complement strand
GTGGGGTAGCCCACCTTGACCATGAGCATGAAGCGGTCGACCTGGGCCTCGGGCAGCGGGTACGTGCCCTCTTGCTCGATCGGGTTCTGCGTCGCCATCACGATGAACGGCTGCGGCAGCGGGTAGGTCTTGTCGCCGATGGTGACCTGGCGCTC
>JAGQJA010000203.1:534-1691 GCA_020430845.1 Myxococcales bacterium | reverse complement strand
TTGATCTCGTCGGCGAGCACGAGGTTGGCGAAGACGGGGCCCAGCTTGCTCGTGAACTCACCCTTCTGCTGGTTGTAGATGACCGTACCGATGACGTCGGCGGGCAGCAGATCGGGCGTGAACTGGATGCGGGCGAACTTTGCGCTGATGGCGTCGCACAGCGTGCGGACCGTGAGCGTCTTGGCCAGGCCCGGGACGCCCTCGAGCAGGACGTGGCCGCCGGTCAACAGACCGATGAGCACGCGTTCGATCATGTAGGTCTGCCCGACGATGACCTTGCCGACCTCGACGAGGATGCGGTCGACGAAGGCGCTCTCGCGGGCGACGAGCTCGTTCAGTTCGCGATTCATGGATGTAGTCCCTCGCGGTCTACCACAAACACCGCGAACCCGGGCCGGGCGCGCACCATTCCCGCCTCTTGGAGACAGAACGCACTTTGTGTGGACGGCCCGGCTGATGTACAAACGGTGCCATGCAGCGCGGTACAGCGATGATCTTCTTCGGTTTGGCCCTGATCATCATCGGCATCTTGGCCCTCAAGATCACGGACATCAACCTCTGCTGGGCGCTCGTGGCCGCGGGCGCGGTCATCGGCTCGCGCGGGGGGATCTCCGTCTCGCAGCGCGCACGCGCCTGATCGCGGCTCAGCTTCCGCGCTTTGCGCGCCGCTGCTCGCGACGATCGAGATCGCGCTTCCTGTCTTTGCCGTCGCGCGCGCGCCGGCGCTCGCGCCGCGCGGCCGTCTCGGTGCCCTTGAGCGACGCGACGGGCCACAGCTCGTGCTCCACGCGCGCGAGCCCCGCCGCGACGACGGCGTCGACCACCTCGCGGGCGCTCTTGTAACACTGGGCCGACTCGTCGAGCGGGACCTCGCCGTCCTCGTTCACCAGGATGCCGTCGCGCCGGTACTGCTCGTTCACCTTCTGCTGATCGAGCACGCGGAGCGCCTCGCCGCGCGACATGCGCCGCCCGGCGCCGTGGTTGACGGAGTAGCCGCTCTTGGCCGCGCCCTCGAGCGGGCGCAGGATGAAGCTGTGGTCGCGGTTGCTGCCCGGGATGAGCACCGGGTGGCCTTCGGCCTCCCACATCGTGCCCGCGAGGGCGGGGTGCCCCGCCGGGAAGGCGCGCGTCGCGCCTTTGCGATGCACCCAGACGGG
>JAGQJA010000203.1:0-452 GCA_020430845.1 Myxococcales bacterium | reverse complement strand
GAACGCCTCGGCGATCTGCTCGAAGATGACCAGACGGTTGAGGATGGCGTAGTTGCCGCCGGCGGCGACCGCGTTGAGGTAGTCGCGAAAGTGCGGGCTGTCGGGCGTGAAGTACCCGAGGTCGATGTCGGTGATCTCGCCGGGGCGCGCCTCCCGCGCGAGGTCGAAGTAGTTGGTCGCCATGCCGTGACCGAAGCCGCGGCTGCCCGTGTGCACCTGGACGAAGAGCTTGTGTGACGCCTCGTCTCGCTGCAGCTCGATGAAGTGGTTGCCGCCGCCGAGCGAACCGAGCTGGTCGAGCCCTCGCTCGGGGCTGCCGCGGCCGCCCCAGGGGATGTCCCACGCGTCGTCGACCGGGATGCGGTGCCGCTCGGCGCGCGCGCGCTCGAACGTGGCGCCGAACTTGTCGACGTAGTGCTCGGCGCCACCGCGCACGAGCTCGTTGAAGTCGC
>JAGQJA010000202.1:17187-23943 GCA_020430845.1 Myxococcales bacterium | reverse complement strand
CGCTGCCGTCGCCTCACGCAAGGGCCACGCCGCGTGCGCGTCGTGTCACGGCGCCGCGCACACCCCGACGCCCAAGCCCGCCTGCTCCAAGTGCCACGCCGACGAGGCGCGCACGGCGCCGCGTGGTCACGCCGCCTGCGCCAGCTGCCACGACGCGCACTCGGGATCGCTCGGGACGCACAAGGAGTGCGCGAGCTGCCACGCCGACAAGCCCAAGGCGCAGCACGGCGGCATCGCCGGCGGTTGCGCGACGTGCCACAGACCGCACGGCCCCAAAGGGCCCGCGTCACCGCCCGCGTGCACCACGTGCCACGCCCCCACGAAGCTCCCCGGCCTTCACTCGGTGAGCGCCCACGCTCCGTGCTCGACGTGCCACACGAGCCACGCCGCACCACGCTCGGATCGGGCGACGTGCGTGGGGGCCTGTCACGCCGACCGCAAGGGCCACCAGCCCGAGGCCGCGACGTGCAAGGGCTGCCACATGTTCCGCAGGTGACCGCCGCTCACTGCGATCCGCGTGTCACGAATCCGTCGATGTGTGTCACGCGCGCGGCGGGCGACACCGACGTCGACGTCATGCCCGCATGGCAAGAGCCGCACGCGTCCGACTCCGGGTGCGGAGGCGGCGGGGGCAACGCGTGGCAGGCGCCGCACGCGCGCGCGGCCGGGCTCGCGTCCCACGCGGGCGTCGGGACGACGGCGCCTCGACCCGCGTGACACCACGTCCCCGCGCACGACCGCGTCGACGGATCCCAGACGCCGCGCGCGCCGTCCACCAGCGCGAGCCCCGCGAGGCGCACCTTGGCCGGACCGCCGACGGGGTGCGCGACGCCCGCGCGCGGCACCACGTGGCAGGTCTCGCACGCGACCGGGGCCGCGTCCTTGGGCCTCGCGTGCGCGGCGTGAGCACCGGTCGTCGGCCACGGGTCGTCGCCCGATCCGTGACACGCGCCGCAGCGCATGCTGCCGTCTCCGACGTCGACCTGCCCGTTGATGTGGAGCTTGGTCCGGACGAGCGCGCCGTCGGCGTCGAGCTCTGCGTGGCAGCCGCTGCACGGCTTGGGAAAGTGCTGATCCGGCGGCGTGCGGTGACAGCCCGTGCACGTGTAGGCCGCCGGCGGCTCGCGCCACGACGGGGTCTGCCGTCCGCCGCCGCGCTCGTGGCACGTGCCCGTGCACGCGCCGGTCACCGGGTCGAAGCTCGCGAGGCGTCCCGCGAGGGCGTAGTCGAACCAGACCTCGACCGACCCGTTGACGTGCAGCGGTCCGAGCTCGCCGGCGGCGGGCACCGGGTGGCAAGTGCCGCACGGCAGCCCGCCGGCCTTGGAGGGGCTCGCGCCCGTGTGCGCCGCGTGCGCGTCGTTCTTCGCGGTGGCCGCCGGAAAGAAGCACGGATCGCGCGGGGGCGCCGCGCGGTCTCCCGACCCGTGGCAGGTTCCGCACGCGAGCGCGCCGCCGGGCTGATCGTGACAGGTGGTGCACGCCGTCGCGCCGGGCGCCGCGAACGCGATGTTGCCCGGGCGCGCCGCCACGCCGTCGTGGCAGCGGCCGCACGCGTCGCGGTCGGTCGCGTCGATCATCGGTCGGTACTTACGATCGCGGAGCATCCGCGCGTGTCCGTCGGGCGATCGCGGGTCCGCGAACGACGGCGGATGGGTGCCGCCTGTGGTGCCCGGTGCGCCCAGCGAGATCCATCGCTCGAGCAGCGCGCGCTCGTCGGGCGTGAGCAGGCCGCGGTGCTCTCCGCGCTCGAGGGCCGCGACGAGCGGCGCGTCGGGCCCCACCGTCGCCGCCCGTCCGCTCTCGCCGCATCCGATCGCGTGCACGTACGAGTCGGCGCGCCACGCTCCCGCGGGTGCACCTCCTGCATGGCAACGCGCACACTTTGCGTCGAGGAGGCTCGCGACGCGACCGCGGTAGCCCACGCGCTCGGCGTCGTCGCCTCGTGTCGTGGTGCACGCGGCGAGCGCGCAGCCGACGGCGATCCACGCCCAGCAGAGTGCGAGCCGACGCATCGCCCGAAGGTTGCGCGGGTGGCGTGGAAAATGCAAATGTGCCGCGCTCACTCTGGGAGGTGTCATGACGTTCTCGCGACCCACGGTCTTGTTGCTCGCTCTCGCTGCCGTGGCCGGCGGCTTCACGCTCGGTGCCTGTGGAAGCGACGGTGACAAAGGGGAGACGGGGGCGGCCGGGGCGCCGGGGCCGCAGGGGCCCGCGGGGACGCCTGGAGCGCCGGGAGCGCCGGGCGCGGCTCTCGACGCCGGCGGGGTCTTCCCCGGAGCATGCACGACGCCGTGCCACACCTTCAACGGCGTCGTCGATCAGTGGCGCTTCAGCAACCACTCCCACCCGCAGAAGAACGACGTCGGCGGCGGATCGTGCGGCAACTGCCACGCGATCGACGGCATCGCGCAGCGCGTGGCGGGCAAGTTCAGCGTGCCGCCCGACTCGGGCGCGCCCACCAACGTGGGCAACGGACACCTCAACTACCCCACGGCGACGGGCGGCGCGTCGGAGATTGCGTACGCGGGCGCGTCTGCGATCGGGCGGATCCACTGCGCGACGTGCCACGACTTCAACCCCAAGACCGACCCGCACGTCACCGGCTCGTACACCGCGCGCCAGGCGCCCATCCGCGTGGCCGGCGGCGCGGCCGACGGCGCGTACATCGAGAAGTCTCTCGACGGCGGCGCGCCGGTCGGCCAGCGCGTGAGCTACCAGGCGGCGAACCTCTGCGTGTACTGCCACAAGTCGCGCAAGGACGTCGCGTTCTACATCGCGCCGACCGGCAACAAGCTCTCGACGCACTGGGGCCCGCACGAGGGGCCGCAGGCCGACATCTACTCGGGCAAGGGCGCGTACCACGACCCGACGAAGACGTACGCCACGTCGGCGCACGGCGCGATCACGAACGCGTGCGTGGCGTGCCACATGCAGCCCGTGGCCGACAACGGCAACGTGCGCGATCACACGATGAAGCCGCAGGTCGCCTTCTGCAAGACGTGCCACACGTCGTACACGGGCACCGACTTCGACATCCAGGGCGGCCGCACGATCGTCACCAAGCTCATCGCCGAGCTGCAGGTGGCGCTCAACGACGCCGGTTACCTCACGCGGTCGGCCTCGGCGCCGTACGCGCCGCTCTCCGACGAGGAGCGTGGCGACAAGCAGTTCCAGCTCGACCACCCGCGAGGCGACGCCGCGCCGCTCGACGAAGCGACGGCGGGTGTACTCTACAACTACCTCCTCATCGTGCGCGGCAAGGACCTCGGCGTCCACAACCCGACCTACACCAAGCAGCTGCTGTTCGACGGCATCGTCAAGCTCACCGGCAACCCGCCGGTGGCGCTGCCCGTGCGCCCGCAGTGACGCAACCCGTGACACCTGCGGGCTCGCGCCCTATAGGTGACTCGGTTTCATGGCAAAGTCAGAGATGAGGATGAGCGCGTCGACGGCCCTGGCGCTTGCCGTGGTCGTCGGCGCGGCCGCGTTCGCAGCAGGGCGCGCCACGGTGGGCCCGTCGTCCACCGCGTCGGCCGATCGCGACCCGTCGGTCGCCGCGGCGCCGGCGCTGCACTCCGCCGAGGGCAACCGCGCTCCGGGACCGCTGCCGCCAGGGCACGCCGGCGATCTGCCGCCCGGCCATCCGCCCGCCGACATGCCGCCCGGCCACCCGCCGGTGTCGGGCTCCGCCGGCGCTGCCGATCCCGCGGCGGGCGCCGCCATCGCCGAGCTCACGTGGAAGGCGCCGCCGCGCTGGGAGAAGGTCCCCAACACGAGCAGCATGCGCCTCGCGACCTACCGCGTTCCGCGCGCCGAGGGCGACGGCGAGGACGCCGAGCTCAGCGTCACGCAAGCCGGCGGCTCGATCGACGCCAACGTCGAGCGCTGGATGGGACAGTTCGGCGAAGAGGGCCGCCGCACGGCCAAGCGCACCACGCGCAAGGTCGGCTCGCTCGACGTGACGGTCGTCGAGGTCGAGGGCACGTTCAGCGGCGGGATGGGTCCCAAGGCCGGCGCGGAGAAGGGGTGGGCGCTGCTCGGCGCGATCGTCGCGACGCCGGGCATGCCGCACTTCTTCAAGCTGACTGGTCCCGTCAAGAGCGTGAAGGCGGCCAAGGCCGAGTTCGATCAGCTCGTCGGCAGCGTCGCGACGGCCGCGCCCGCGCACTGAGGCGCGCGTCATTCTCGGCTGGTCGCTGCGCGACCTGCGCGGATACCCTGTCGGCATGCAGAAGCCGACCGTCTCCGCCTCGCTCGCCCTCCTGACGCTGCTCGGCGTCGGCGTCGTGGCCGCCTGCAGCGAGACCGTTCCGTCCGCGACGTCGGCCCCGCCCGACGCGACCGACGGCGGCGCGCCGCCCGCCTTCCCCGCGCGACCCGTGCGACCGCAGTGCGCCCCGTACGTCGCCCCGATCCTCGCCGCGCGGGTCTCGTTCGAGCGCCTGACGCCCGACAAGCTCTTCGAGAACCCGGTCGACATCGTGGTGAACGCGGGCCGGACGTACGTGGCCGAGCAGCTCGGAAAGCTGCGGCGCCTCGCGCCCGACGGGCAGTCGGCGACGACCGTCATCGATCTCTCGGCCCAGGCGGTGACGGGCGGGGAGGCAGGGCTGCTCGGCCTCGCGTTCCACCCCGCGTTCTCGCAGAACGGCTTCGTCTATCTCTCGTACACGGCGCCCCACCCGCAGCAGCCGCCGCCCGCGGGCGTCGTCTTCCAGTCGGTGATCGCGCGCTTCCACAGCTCCGACGGCGGCGCCACGCTCGAGCCCGCGAGCGAGAAGCGCATCCTCGTGCTCGACCAGCCGTTCTCCAACCACAACGGTGGCAAGATCGTCTTCGGCGCCGACGGCATGCTCTACGCGGGCTTCGGCGACGGCGGCGGAGGCGGCGATCCCGCGGGCAACGGGCAGAACAAAGCCACGCTCCTCGGCGCGATGCTCCGCCTCGACGTCGACGGCGGCGATCCCTACGCCATCCCCCCGACCAACCCGTTCGCGGGCGGCGGCGGAGCGCCCGAGATCTACGCGTACGGCTTCCGCAACCCGTGGCGCTTCTCGTTCGACGCCGCGACGGGGGATCTGTGGGTCGGCGACGTGGGGCAGGGCGCGCGCGAAGAGATCGACAAGGTGGTGCTCGGCGGCAACTACGGGTGGAACGTCCGCGAGGGCAAGACTTGCTACAACGCCGCGACGTGTGACGCGACGGGGCTCATCGACCCGATCGTCGACTACGGGCGCAACCAGGGCGGGTCGGTCACGGGCGGCGTCGTCTACCGCGGCACGCGCGTGCCCGAGCTCACGGGCAAGTACGTCTACGGTGACTTCTCCACGGGCGCGATGTGGTCGATCCCCGCCAACGAGGCTGTGCCCGCGCCGGTGCGCCTCGACGACGGCCTGCCTCGCACCAACCCGTCGGTCTTCGCGATCGCCGCCGACGGCGAGGTGATCTTCGCCGACTACGCGAGCGGCACGCTCCAGCGCCTCGGCCCGCCGCAAGACCCCGCATCGTCGCTGCCCGCGTCGCTGTCCGCCACGGGCTGCGTCGAGGCGAGCGATCCGCTGAAGGCGGGCGCCGGGCTCGTGCCCTACGACGTGCGTGTGCCCCAGTGGGCCGACGGCGCGACCGCGCAGCGCTACCTCTCGCTCCCCGACGGGTCCAAGGTCGGCATCCTCGCGGGCGGTCGCCTCGTGCTGCCGCCGCGGTCGGTCGCGCTCCGCCTCGTGTCGCGTGAGCGGCGCTTGGTCGAGGCGCAGATCATCGAGCGCGGCGAAGATCGCTCCTGGCGATTTTATGCGTATGCATGGAATGACGGGACCGGTGACGCCACGCTCGTGCCCAGCGCGGGCGCGCGAGTGCGCTTGCCGTCGGGCGCGGAGCACGTGATCGCCTCGCGCGAGCAGTGCGCGGCGTGCCACAACGAAGGCGCGGGCGTCACGCTCGGCCTCGAGGTGGCGCAGCTCGATCGGCAGGTGGACTACCCGTCGGGCCCCGCCGACCAGCTCGCGGCGCTCGCGGCAGTGGGCATCCTTGCGCAGCTCGACCCGGCCGTCGCGTACCCGCGCCTGCCGCTCACCGACGGCGTCGATCTCACCGAGCCGCGCGCCCGCGCGTACCTCCACGTCAACTGCGCCTCGTGCCACCGCGGCGGCGAAGGCAAGTTCGACCTGCGGTACACCACGCCGCTGCGGGACGCCGCGGTCTGCGACGTGGGCGCGCGCATCGTTCCGGGCAACCCGAACGGTAGCCTGGTGCTCTCTACCCTGCGCGCGACGGGCGACGGGCGCATGCCGCCGTTCGCGACGCTCGTGCCCGACGCAGCCGGGGCGCGCGTGGTCGAGGACTGGATCCGACTCTTGAGCGCGTGCCCGTGAGCGATCCCGGGGCGCGTTCGTCTCGCCGAGCGCGCGTCGCGCGCGTGGCGGTCGAGGGCATGCTCGCGGCCTTCACGGTCGCCGCGTGTCGCGCGGGCGCGCCGGCGTCTGCGCCGCAGGTCGTCGTCGCGCGGGTGCAGCCCGCCGACGCGGGCGCCGCGTGGTCGCCCCCGACGGAGCCCGGCGTCGAGGTCGAAGCGCCGCCCAAGCCTCGCGATTGTTGTCGGGGCCGGAACGCGTGCAAGGGCCTCGGCGGCTGCCGCGGCGACGACCACGACTGCCGCGGAAAGAACGAGTGCAAAGGGCTCGGGACGGCCTGTGTGCCCGACGACGGCCCGCGCGACGACGAGGACGACGACTGACCAGGGCGGCGGCGGACGAG
>JAGQJA010000202.1:7102-17085 GCA_020430845.1 Myxococcales bacterium | reverse complement strand
TCGCGTCCAGGGGGTTGACGCGTGATACATTGTGACGCATGTATCACGTCGTGACACCGGACCCGAGAGACAGCGCGCCCGACACCGCGTCGGAGCTCCCCGACGCCGACGAGCGACCGAGCGGGAGCGAGCTGAAGAAGAAGGAACGCGTGCTCCACACGCGCGTGCCGGCGGTGCTCGAGCGCGAGCTCAAGCGCTTCGCCGAGAACCTGCGCGTCCCGGTGTCGAACCTCGTCCGCACGATCCTCGAGGACGCCGTGACGGCGGCCGATCACGCGACCGAGACCGTCGAGCAGCGCCTGCGTCGCGCCGCAGGGACGCTCGAGCAGGAGCGCGAGCGACTCAAGAAGAAGATCGTGACCGACCGGCTCGCCGGCGTCTTCGCCTTCCAGAGCGTGACGCTCGCCAAGCCCCAGACGTGCGCCAAGTGCGAGTGCGACCTGCCCATCGGCGAGCGCGCGCACTTCGGCCTCACGGACGCGCCGCAAGCCGAGCGCGTCTTCGTATGTGACGACTGTCTCCCCAAACCCGCATGAGGAACGCCATGAGCCAGAACGAGAACGACAAGCCCCAGACCCCCGACGCCGCCGCCGCCTCCGAGCCGAAGGGCTCCATCGCCGACGCCGTCTTCGACATCGGTCTCGGGTGGGCCGCCTACGGGCTCGACGCCGGCAAGAACGCGCTCGAGCTCAGCGCGAGCACGCTCATCCGCACCGCCGGACTGCTCGCCCGCGTGCGCGACGAGCTCGCGCAGAAGTCGGACGCGACGCCGAGCGAGCCCAGCGAGCCCAAGGCCGCCTGATCGCTCACTTGCAGGCGATGGGCTGCGTGGGGTGGTCGACCACCGTGCACGGCCCGCTGCGACACGGGCGCAGCCGCGAGAAACGGGTGCCGTTGCACTGCATCTCGTGGGTCCCGTCGTCGGAGCACGCGGTGAGCCCCAGGAGCCCGCACGGGTCCCCGTCCTTCGCGCGGGTCTCGTCGCAGCCGGGGATGTCGCCGCTGAAATAGCAGCCGTGTCGCCCGCGGCAGTTGCGGTAGACCGCGAAGCGGTTCTGCACGCACTGGAGCATCGTCGTCCGATCGGTGCTGCACGAGATCTGCCCGGGGATGAGGCACGGATCGTCGATCTCGGCGATCGCCGTGTCGCACGAGACCGTGCGACCGATGACCTTGCACGCCTGGGGCCCGCGGCACGCGAGGTACTTCACGAAGCGCCCGTCCTCGCAGTGCAGCGCCTCCTTGCCGTCGCTGCTGCACGCGTAGTCCTGCGGTTTGACGCCGAAGCACGTGTCGCCGGCCGTTCCGGTCGAGTCGTCGCACGTGACGGCCTCACCCGAGACGGCGCACCCTCCCGGCCCGCGGCATGTCACGGCGACGTACGTGCCCGAGCGGCAGACGAGCGCCGTCGTGGGGTCCGTGCACGTCGCGGCGGTGCCCCGGCAGCTCCCGCCCTCCTTCGGTTTGCACGCCACCACGAGCGCGACGACCGTGGCCACGAGCGCGAGCGACGCGAAACGCCCGAGCGGGCGGGCGGGCGAGCCCCTCGCGCCTCGACGTGCGCTCCCCCCTCGCGCCGTCACGTCGCCTCGGGGTCTCGTGCACCGTAGAACGCCTGCATCACGCGCGTCATCATCGCCGGGTCCTTGGCGCCGCTCATCTCGCGCGCCGAGTGCATGCTGAGCATCGGGTTGCCGACGTCGACGGTGCGGATGCCGAGCTGCGTGCTCGTGATCGGTCCGATCGTGGAGCCGCACGGCAGGTCGGTACGGTGGGCGTAGTGCTGCACGGGGATGACCACCTCGCGGCACAGCTCACTGAACATCGCGGCGGTGGCGCCCGACGTCGCGTAGCGCTGCTGCGCGTTGACCTTGATGACGGGCCCGGCGTTGAGCTCGGGCTTGTGACGCGGCTCGTGCTTGCCGTCGTAGTTGGGGTGGACCGCGTGGGCCATGTCGGCCGACACGCAGATCGAGCCCGCGAGCGTGCGCAGGTAGTCGTCGCGCGTGCCTCCGCGCGCGGTGGCGATGCGCTCGAGGGCGCGCGGCAAGAAGCCCGAGGCCGCGCCGTACGCGCTCTCGCTGCCCACCTCTTCGTGGTCGAAGAGCGCGGCGACGGGGATGACGTCGCGCGTCGCGGCGTCGCCTGCATACGCGACGAGCGCCGCGATCGCCGCGTGGCACATCGCGAGGTTGTCGAGGCGCGCCGAGAAGATGAGCTCGCGGTCCCGCCCCCCGAGCGTGGGCGGGTTCACATCGAAGAGCATGAGGTCTTGCCCGATCACGTCCGCGGGCTCGACGTCGGCTGCCTCGGCGACCAGCGCGCGCAGGCCTCGCGCGCCGTCGGAGGCCATCCCCAGGATCGGCGCCATGTGGTCCTGTCGGTGGACCAAGAAGCCCTTCTCGTTGACCTCGCGGTCGAGGTGGATCGCGAGGCGGGGGATGCGCAGCAGCGGGCGGCGGATCTCGACGAGGCGAGGTGCGGTCTTTCCGTCGGCGCCCCGCACGAGCAGTCGACCGGCGAGCCCGAGGTCCAGGTCGAACCAGGAGTTGAGGAGCACCCCGCCGTAGACCTCGACCCCGAGCTGGTCGTAGCCCTCCTTGGCGTACTCGGCCTTGGGCTTGAGGCGCAGGTTGGGGCTGTCGGTGTGGGCTCCCACGATGCGAAAGCCCGTCGGCGCGGCGTCCGGCACGATCCACGCGAGCAAGCTCGAGCCCCCCGGCGTGATGTAGTAGCGGCCCGGGGCGAGCGGGCTCCAGGCGGCGGCCTCGGAGAGCCGGATGAACCCGGCCTTGCCCAGCCGGCGCGCGGCCGCCTCGACCGCGTGGTAGGGCGTCGGAGACTCGCCGAGATAGACCAACAGGTCGTCGAGCGGATCGTGCACGGCGCCATGGTAGAGCAGCAGGCCTGAAATGGCGCGGTTTCCTGGGCCTTGCGCCTCGCCCGTTCTGGCGCTAGTAACTCAGACATGAGTGACGACTTTCCGGACGCGGACTGCGTAGAAACGACGAACCTCGACGGATCTCGCGAAGAGGAGCGGACGCCTCCGCGGCCCGCGTTCGGAGCCGCGCTCAGCGTGCTGTGGTGGACGGAAGAGGCCCCCCAGCCCCCGGCAGACGGGACCTGATCGTCCTCGGGTCTGTCGCGTAGTTGGTAAGGGTGAGGTCTACACGTTAAGCTTGGACGCATGAGCCTCGAGGCCTTGCGCGCTTCCATCCTCATCCCGGCGCCGCCCACCACGGTCTATCTCGCTTGGCTCGACTCCGGCGAGCACACCGCGATGACCGGCGGCGCCGCCAAGATCGACTCGTCCGTGGGCGGGAAGTTCACGGCGTGGGATGGGTACATCTCCGGCAAGCTGATCCAGCTCGATCTGGGCCGGCGCATCGTCGCCTCTTGGCGCACGAAGGACTTTCCACGGGACGCCAAGGATTCGCGGCTCGAGGTGCACCTCGAGGCCGTGCACGAGGGGACGCGCGTGACCGTCCTCCACTCGGAGATCCCGGCCGGCCAGGGCGAGAAGTATCGCGATGGCTGGCACGAGAAGTACTTCGCGCCGATGCGCCGCTACTTTGCCGAGTCGCTGCCCGACCCGCGCAAGCCCGTGCCCAAGCGGGTCGTGCCGGCCGCTTCCAGCTCGTCCAAGCTCCTGCCTACGGCCAAGAAGGGCAAAGCGCCGCCGGCAAAGCCCGCCGCGAAGGCCGCGCCCGTCAAGGCCGCGCCGGCCAAGAAGGCGCCGGTGAAGGCGCCCGCCAAGAAGGCACCGGCGAAGGCGCCGGCCAAGAAGGCGCCGGTGAAGGCGCCCGCCAAGAAGGCGCCGGCGAAGGCGCCCGCCAAGAAGGCACCGGCGAAGGCGCCGGCGAAGAAGGCACCGGCGAAGGCGCCCGCCAAGAAGGCGCCCGCCAAGAAGGCACCGGCGAAGATGCCCGCCAAGAAGGCACCGGCGAAGGCGCCCGGCAAGAAGAAGCGCTGAGGCGCGAGACCCCCTTCACGTTCGGCGCGTGTCATGCGAGGTTTGCCCGCATGACGAAGACCACCTGCCTGGGCCTGCTGGCCGCCACGATCGCCGTCCCCGCCGCCGTCGCGTGCGGTGAGACGCAGAAGCCCGACCCGGCCACCGGAGGCAGCAGCGGCACGACGGTCGTCGCGCACCCGCCGAACGGTCCGGTGCCCTCGGCCACACCCGCCGCCGCGAAGCTCGAGGCAGGCGACTGCCAAAAGCTCCTCGACGACGCGCAGAGCGCGATGGACGCGGAGCGCATCGCCGTCGACAAGGAGTGCAAGACCGACGACGACTGCATGACGGTCAACGCCATCGCCTGTGACTTCAAGTGTGTGAGCGCCTCGATCCCGAAGAACGAGACGAAGGACTGGGAAGACAACCTCAAGCAGGTGAACACCGGCTCGTGCCAGAAGTTCATCGAGGGCGACTGCGGCCGCCACACGCTCACCAACCCGGCGACCTGCAAGGATGGCGCGAAGCCGTACTGCCAGGCGGGTCACTGCCTGCTCAAGTAGGGCTCGATCGTCGCCGCGCGCCGAGCTACTCGACGCGCACGACGATGTTGTCGATCCGCGAGCGCCACTCCTTTTCGAGCTTGCCGATCACGGTCTCTCCGAAGACGAGCTCGGAGTCGAGGAACGGCTCCGGGCTCGAGCGCACGGTGCCGATCTGCGTGCCGTCGACGGACACCACCGACGTGGCGAGGTCGTCCTCGACGACGACGACCCACGTCACGTGAGCCCAGCCCGACGTGAGCACGCGCGCGAGGCCGGTCTTGATCTCCTCGTCGCCGCCGCCGTCGGCGGGCACGTCCTCGTCGAAGGCGAGCTGCCCCGACGGCCTGACCTCGAGGCCCGCCTCTCGGGTCGAGTTGCGGAAGACGCCGACGAAGTCGTGCTCGTCGCCCTCGCCGAAGCTGTCGATGCGAAGGTCGAGCTCCACCGACAGCTTGCTGAGCGAGGCCGGGAGGGGCACGCGAGCCGCGCCCTCGGCGCCGGCGGTGCCCGGAAAGCGGAGCACGAGCGAGCCGGCCGAGCTCCGGCCGTCGGTGTTGTCGACGCTGACGGTCGCGCCCAGGTGCTCCTCGACGCTCGTGAAGATCTGACGTGCCGTCCGCCCGTCCTCGAAGTCCGCGCAGAAGAACGGTGCCGGGGTCACCGTCTGGCAGAACGGCTGCGCGGCGTCGACGCCCTGAGGGCCGTCCGCCATCGCGTCGACCGACGCCTCGGTCGCGCTCGCGTCCCCAGGCGCCACCGCGTCGCTGGCGCCCGCGTCTGAAGCGCCGGGATCGCTCAGGCCGTCGAGGTTGGTGATCAACGAGCAGCCCGCGAGCACGGCGGTGGCCGCGGACAAGACACACCAGCGCATCGTGAAAGCGTAGCAGGGAAATGTCAGAAGCCACACGACGCGACTTCGGGAGATGCGTTGAGCTACGCTCGGGCGCGTGATCCTGGCGACGCGCCATGTGTTGGACGGCGGACGCGCGCAGAGCGACGTGCGGAGGCGTTCGTGGCTCGCAGTGTTCGCGTTCGCAGTGCTCGCGTGCTCGCCCGCGCGGCCCGCCGCCGACGCGCAGCCGTCCGAGGTCGTCCGCGTAGCCCCGGTCGCGCGCGACGCAGGCTCGCTCGTCGCTCACACCGAGGAGCTGCATGCCGCGACGCGGGAGGACTGCCTCGCGATCGTCGACGTCAACATCGAGCTCCAGATGAAGGAGATGGGGATCGCGGATGCCGCAGTCGTCGACGCGCGAAAGAAGGACATGCGCGTACAACTCGAGACCGACATCGAAAAGTGTATCGGCAGGAAGGTATCCACGAGCGCGCTCGATTGCGTGCGGTCGGCGCGAGCCGTGGCGGACATCGATCGCTGTCTCCGCTGACCGCACCCGCATGCGACCTTGGCGCACGCGGGTCCTCCCGTTGCACGCACGCAGAAGGACTGTAGTCGCTCCGCGTCGATCAGCAGGGCTCGGGCGCGGCCGCGAGGGGGCCGCTCGGGGTGGATCGGGAGGGATTCGAACCCCCAATGTGCAAAGACCGTGGGTTACAGCCACGTGCGGCCAGCCAGTTGCCGCGTCCGATCCAGTGGGCGCGCGTCGTGACGACCGCGCGTGCGCGTCGGAGCGCGCGTCGAGCTCGGACATCTCGGCGCCAGCTCGTGAGTCTCTTGTCTGCGGAAACCAGGTGACTCGAACACCATGCCCTCGTCGGGCACGCACCGGGTAGCGGCCGGGCCCGCGCCCATGCGCGGTTTGGTTTCCAGGTGCCGGCGCCCTTCTGCGATGGGTCGCAGGATGGGGCGCGCGGCGGATCGGGTGCGAGCGGAAGGAGTTGCACCTTCACTGGGCCGGGTTTGAAGCGGCTGCCTCTGCTGTTGGGCTACGCTCGCGCGGGGCGTGACGTCGGCGGTCACGCGGTGCGGGGCGAGAGGATCGAACTCTCCTTGTCCTGCTTGTGAGGCAGGTGCCGTCACCAGACGGCGAGCCCCGCGCGGTTCCGGAGGAAGGACTCGAACCTCCACCGTCGCGGTTCAAAGCCGCGCATCCTTGCCGTTGGACCACTCCGGATCGCGCGCGCGTCGAGGCGCGGCTCGTCGCGCGCGCGGCGCTCGAAGCGTGGTTCGTCGCGCGCGGCGGTCGCTGCGGGCAGAGTCAAACTGCCGCGGCCGCGCTTATGAGGCGCGCCGTCCTTCGAGGAGCGCAGCGCGAGCGTGACGCGCGGTCGGGCGCGGCACGTCGTGGTTGCGGGGGCGTGATTTGCACACGCGTTCTCTTGGTTATGAGCCAAGCGAGCTGCTCCTGCTCCACCCCGCAGTCTCGCGGGCCCGGCGCCCGCGCGAGCTTGCGCGGACGTCGAGCCCTTGGAGCGGCGTCCGGGAATCGCACCCGGATCTCGAGGTTGGCACCCTCGTGTTCTTCTCTTGAACCAACGCCGCGGTCGAGTGTGCGTCTTTCGACCTTGGAGCGCTTCGCTCCGTGCTCGCAGACGCTTCGAGCCGTCCGAGGGGATCGCACCCTCCGTCTCCTCGGTACCAATGAGGTGCCCCGCTGTCTGGGCCTGGACGGCGACGTGATGTGTGGCCGATGGACCTCGTGCCGCTCGCGCGATGAGAGGTAGCCGTGTGGGGCCTCCCGGACTGCGTCCGGTTCGCCCCGGTCGTTCAGCGGCGGAGCGAAGCTCTGGACGGAGCCCTGCGCGAGGGACGCGAAGCGCCGCCGGGTCGGCGGCAGACGTGATCCGGCCCTGCCTCGGCGGCCGGGTCGGTCGCGAGGCCGTCCTGCCCGAACGACTTGGGCGGGCGTAGGCAGCGCGGGGAGACGCAGCAACGGATCGCGTCTTCGTACGTCCATGTGTATGCAATCAATTTCACGTGAGCGCGCTCCTTTCTCGAGCCGTGTGAGGCGCAGCGCCGTGGCTCCGACGCTGCGTGTGACGGCGCGCGCTGGCTCGCGCGCGTGTCGTGGCGTTCCTGACGGGATTCGAACCCGTGTTGCCGAATTGAGAGTCCGGTGTCCTCGGCCATCTAGACGACAGGAACGAGAGGTACGTGGGCGCGTCCCTGACGAGGACGCGCCACGCGACGAAGAAGAAGCCACCCGAGTGAGGCGAGCGCGAGGGTGTTGACCTGGGAATCGAACCCAGAACCATCAGCTTGCGATGCTGACGTCCTACCGTTGGACGAGTCATGGTGCGTGTAGGCACACTTCGAACGGGTGGCTTCAGAGCCCTCGTCGGGAGTCGAACCCGACGTCACGAGCTTCGGACGCTCGGTCCTGGTACCGCCAGGACGAGGGCGGCCTCCCTGCCAGGAATCGAACCTGGACGACTGGCTTCGTAGACCAGAGCCTGGCCACCAGGACAGGGAGGAGGGGAGAGCGCGGCTCTCGCGAGATGAGAGACACGATGAGCCGCGACGAGAGAGGCGACGCGCCGCGGCGGCGGAAGACGGAGGACTCGAACCCCACACGGTCGGGCCGTGCGCATCGCGTTCCAAGCGAGCTCCGCGCCACCGCGGAGTCGTCTTCCGTGTAGATGCATCGATGGTCAGGGCGGCGGGATTCGAACCCGCGGTCTCCGGTCCCCCAGACCGGCGCTCTTCACAGGCTGAGCCACGCCCTGAGGGGGCGGCCTGCGCTTCGTGCCGCCCGAGGGGCGAGACTTTCGGCGCTTCGTGCCGCCCGTAGATAGAGTGGCCCCCGTTTAACGTCTGGGGGCCAGGACGCGAGAGCCGCGCTCCCGTTTCGCGCGGCGCGCGCCGACCTCTTCATGTCGGCGGCGCCTCGTCGCGCGCTTCACTCCGCATCGCCGTGCGGCAGCCCGAAGCCGAAGCAGTAGGGCTGCCACGGCGCGGGCATGTCGCCCGCGTCGGTGCGGAGGTGCGGCACGACGGGCAGGGAGTCGGGCTTGAAGGGCATGCGCCGGAGCTTCATGCCCGCCTCCTCGGGGGTGCGGCTCCCCTTACGGTCGTTGCACGCGTAGCAGGAGGTGACGATGTTGTTCCACTCCGTCTTGCCTCCGCGCACGCGAGGGATCACGTGGTCGTAGTTGAGCTCACGCGGGGCCTTGCGCTCTCCGCAGTACTGGCAGCGGAAGCGGTCTCGCGTGAACACGTTGATCCTCGAGAAGCGAACCGACCGCTTCGTCGACACCGAACCCTTCGTGAGGCGCACCACGGCGGGCGCCTTCATCTCCGTGCTCGGTCCGGTGAGCACGTGCGCGTACGTGTCCACGATCTCGACCTTGCCGAGGTACGCGAGCACGACAGCGCGCTGCCAGCCGATGATCCGGTGCGGAGTCATCCAAGGGGTCAGCATCAACGTGGGCATCATGGGTCACCTTCTCTTTCTCTTCTTCATCGTGGGTTCCTTTCGAGGGATGGAGTCTTGTCCGCGAACGGGCGCGGGGCGCGCGGTCGCGCGGTGTCACCGGAGGGATTCGAACCCTCACGCTCTCGAAGAGCACAGCACCTCAAGCTGCCGTGTATGCCGTTCCACCACGGTGACGTGGGGCGCGCGTGGGCACGCCGATCTCGAGATATCGAGAGAGGAAGAAAGAGGACTCGAACCCCACGCCCCGCTGGGCGCGCTCCGCTTTCGAGGCGGCCCCGACCCCTGGCCGGTTTTTCTTCCGAAGGCCTCGCTGCGACAGCGCGTCGCGTGAGACGAAGTACCGACGGAGGGATTCGAACCCTCACGTTACAGATTCTGAGTCTGCTGCCTCTGCCAAGTTGGGCTACGTCGGCGTGGGGGCGCACGTCGCCGGACGCGCGCGATGGTCTGGGTAGAGGGATTCGAACCCCCAGTCTCTCGGACCCGAACCGAGCGCTCTCGCCAGATTGAGCCATACCCAGGTGGTGCTCCGAGCCGAGCTCGAAGGTGCGGCGCGCAGGGATCGCACCTGCCTCGTCCTGCTTGTCGAACAGGTGCGGTCACTAGACCGCCAGCGCCGCGAAGCGCTCTCGACGTGCGCGTTCGGGCGCGCTCGCCGTCGGTCCGCGCGTGAGGAATCGAACCTCACCGAAGGACGCGTATCAGACGCCCTGCTCCGACCAGGAGCCCCGCGCGGGTCATGTGTAGACTGCACTATGTCGAGACGTTCGAGGCGCGCCCGTGCGTCGGAGGCGCTCGCGGGAGTCGCACCCGCACGCCGCTCGGTACAAAGGAGCGTGCCCGCTCGGGGAGAGCGCCGGAGAGCCGAGAGGGGATCAAACCCTCGCGCGCGGTGTTGCAGACCGCGCTCCTCTCAGAGAATCGGCTCACGCCTCGCGCGCGACGTCCGCGCGAGCGGAGCAGGTAGCGGGAGTCGCACCCACGTCATCGGTTTGGAAGACCGAGGTCCTACTGCTGAACGATACCTGCGACGAAGAGCGGGCACGGGTGCCCGCGGTGGAGTCGGCCGGAATCGCACCGGCGACCTCCTCGATGCCATCGAGGTGCTCTCCTGATTGAGCTACGACCCCATGGGTGGAGCGACGGGGAATC
>JAGQJA010000202.1:0-6993 GCA_020430845.1 Myxococcales bacterium | reverse complement strand
GGGTGGAGCGACGGGGAATCGCACCCCGATCTCTACGTTGCGGGCGTAGCGGTCTCCTGTTGACCTATCGCCCCATGGAAGAAGTTCCAGCAGATCGCGAAGGAATCGAACCCTCTCTCCGAGTGTTGGAAGCTCGGCCGGTCACCATGACTCTGCGATCCAGAGAGGCGCGTCTCGCGACGCGCGGCGCCTCGTAGGGGAATCGAACCCCTCTCACCCCATAGACAGTGGGGCTGCGACGCCAGTCGCATCACGAGGCAACGAGAAAGCTCCGCGAGACCCGCTCGCGAAAAACATGTGCTCTGCACAAGAGCCCCCGGAGGGGGTCGAACCCTCGCGTCCGGTTTAGAAGACCAGCGCCCGGAGCCGCCGGGGCGGGGGCGATGGTGTCCTCGGCAGGGCTCGAACCTGCACGCTCCGGCTTAGGAGGCCGGCGCCGATCCGCTTCGGCCTCGAGGACGTCCGACGCGCACGCGCTCGGGAGCGCGCCCGCGTTCGTATGGGGTGACGTACGGGGATCGCACCCGCCTCCACTGGGTCACGGCCAGTCCTCGTCACTAGACGAGTAACGCCACCATGCGTCGCGAGAGCACGAGGCTCGCGCGGCGGGCTGTCGTGGGCTCGCACCACGTTCTTCCGCTCTTCAGGCGGACGCTATCCTTCGTCTAGCTCACAGCCCGTGGCGCCCCCGATCGGAATCGAACCGATGTTGCCCGCTTGAAAGACGGGGATCCTGACCGTTGGACGACGGGGGCGGGATCACGGAGAGCCCACGTCCGGGATCGAACCGGAGCCTCCCGTGTACGAAGCGGGTGCTCGTCCTCTCGAGCTGCATGGGCAGAAGGTTTCGTCGCCCGAGTGAACAAGCCGTGGACTTGCGTCACGCGTCAAAAGCGCGCTGCCTTACCGTTAGGCTACAGGTCCGTGTGCGCCTCTCTCGAGAGCGCATCGCGCGTGGGGCGCGGGTGGACCTGATCGGAGTCGAACCGATATCTGCATTGCGTGTAGGGCCTGGTCGGGCGGGCGACGAGCTCCAGCGGGAGGGATCGAACCTCCATCAGACCGGTTAACAGCCGGTTGCCTTACCGTTAGGCGACGCTGGAAAAAAGCGGGGCGCGCGCGACCGTGATGACGGGGCGCGCGCCCCCGGGAAAATGTTCCGCCTCGTTTGCCGAACGAGGCGGAGCTGGCGCCGAGTTGTCAGAGAACAGGCTGTGTCCCCTCCGCGCACGAGGCGCGGGAGGGGCCAGCGGTTCCGGGCACAGGGCTCGAACCTGTATTTCTGGCTTCAGAGACCAGCGTCCTGCCGATTGGACGATCCCGGAGTGAGCCGTGCTCGAGGCACAGCGGTAGGTCCGGAGGGAGTCGAACCCTCACCACATCGATTAAGAGCCGAGTGCGCTCCCGTTACGCTACGGACCTATGAATGAAGACGTGGCTCGGCACTGCCGCGCCGCGCGCGGTGGGACGCGAGGGAGTCGAACCCTCACCCCTCGGGTTAAAAGCCCGGTGCTCTGCCGATCGAGCTCGCGTCCCGCGATCTCGGTGTCGGCGTCGCGGTCGTCGTCTTGCGACGCATGCTCGCCGACGACGCCGCGTGCCCTCGGCCCGAGGCCGAGATATCTATTTGAAAGACCTGCTAAGACTCAGATTCCAAGCTTGAGAAACATGTTTGAACCTCCTAAACAATAGCGTTTGATCTTCGATACTCTCCAGCCGCCACCCGCCTCGGGCGACCCCCTCGGGGGACGTCACGGACGCGGGGGACACGCCGCCCCGGAGGGCACACGTCGCCTGGGACACGCCGCCCCGGGGGGCGCACGTCGCCTGCGGTGGGCCCCGGCGCTGGCGGCGAGCCGGCGCGGTGCCCACGGCGCGCCCGACGACGGGCGGCCAGGCCGTGGAGGAGAGGGGGACCGAGCGAGGGCCCAGAACGACGAAAGGCCGCCTGGGGCATCCCGGGCGACCTTCGATCTCTCCTCGTGTGGAGGGGGTATCGGAGCTCTGCCTAGGAGACACCTCCCGGGTGATTGACGGGGGAGGCGAAGCACGGTGCCGTGATGGCGTACGTATCGAGCGCAAAGAGGGTGGGGCTCGAGCCCCAGAGACCGCCTTCGAGGCGCTCCAAGCGCCCGCGCGAAGCGCCCATGCTGGACGCACACCTGCCCTGCCGCGCGATGCGCTGCGAGGTGAGATGGGCTTTGGTCCAGAGCGTCTTCACGGTGGTGTCTCGCGCCGAAGGGGCGCGCCTCTCGATGGGGTTTCGGGTCTTCGACGACGGGCGCGGCGGGTTGATTCACCGAGGCCCGCGTGCACGTTCGCGACGAGGCGAAGCGCACGACATGTCCAAGGTGTAGCCCGGTGCGTGCGAACGGTCAAGAAATTAAATCACATTGATGGGTCATCGTGCCTGCCATGGGGGTGATGTTCAATGAACATTGTTCTCGGAGCGCCCTCGACGCCCACGTGCGCGGGCACGAACGAACCGCCGCCTCGTGTACAATCGCCGGCGTGCGACCCCCGACGGATCGACGCTCGTTCGGCGCGCTCCTCTTGGGCGTCGCGCTCGCGACGACCGGGTGTGCGCTGCCGCGACGCGAGGCGAAGCTGCCCGAGAAGCAAGAGCCGTTCGTCGCCGTGTTGAGCGGTGAGATGCCGCCACCGATCTCGAAGACGGCGCGGCACGCGTGGATCATCTTGCGCGTGCCCGGGGAGCGGCGCCTCGTGCGCTACGAGTACCTGAGCCACGGCTCTCGGAGATCGGGCGACCGGCCGCTTCACTACTTCGGCGACGGCGAGGTCGCGGTGCACGGCGTCGAGAAGCTCGACGCGACGCGCGCCGTCGAGCTCGCGGCGTGCTTCGAGCGCGCGTCGAAGGAGTACGCGCAGGACCACCCCGGGTACTTTCCGATCCCTGGCCCCAACAGCAACACGTACGTCGATCGCCTGCTGCGTCGTTGCGGCGTGCGCATCGAGCTGCCCGCGACGGCCGTGGGGCGCGACTACCGCGGGATCGTCGGCGCGTCGGTCACCGAGTCGGGCACCGGCGTGCAGCTCGAGTCGATCCCGGCGGGCGTCCGCGTGGGGCTCGTCGACGGGGTCGAGGCGCACCTTTTCGGCCTCGCGCTGGGCGTGCACGCGTGGCCCCCCGCCATCACCGTGCCCGTCAACCCCGGACGCATCGGCGTCGACACGTCGACCGTCGTGCGCGAGCGCTCGCATCGCCGCGGCGCCCGGCTCTCGCGCGAGGCCGAGCGTGAGCAGATGGACGCCGCGTGGCTCCGCCCGCACACCGACGGCGTCGGCGTCGTGCAGGTCTACGGGAGCTACGATCGCGTGCGACGCGCCGAGCTCGCGGGCGGGTTGTCGGATCGGTTCGTCGTCGGCGCCTCGGGCCGCGCGCTCTTCGGCAAGAGAATGGGGTGGGCCATGGGCCTCGACCTCGAGCTCGGCGCCGGCTTCCCCGCGGGCTTCGCCTACCGGGCCGCGTACCAACCGCTCGGCGTGGGGTGGGCGCTCGGCCCCACGGGCTTCTTCATGGTGCTCGCGGGCGTGGGGACGTCAGGCGTCACCGCGCGCGTCCCGGCGGCGCTCGAGATCCCCACCGAGATGCGTCTCGAGGTCGACGCCGGGGACCGTGCGCGCGTGGGCCTGCGCTCGGGCCTCACGTTCATCCCTACCACCGACGCCCGGCGCACCCGCTCGGCCGTGGGCGACGACGCCGCAGAGCTCACCCTCGCCGCGTACGCGCGCGTGGGCCGCCTCGGTCGTGAGTACAACGCGTGGCTCGCCGAGGGGACGTACTTCGCCCTCGAGCGACGCGAGATCATGGGAACCTACTGGCTCGGCGTGGCGTTCGGCGTGGAGCTCGACGCCGCGCGCTGAGGTGCGGCACGTCGCGCCGTCAGGCCTCGATACGCACGGCCGTGCCGTACGCGAGCACCTCGGTCGCGCCCTGCATGAACTCTGTGGCGTCGTAGCGCATGCCGATGATGGCGTGCGCGCCGAGCGCCTGCGCGTGCTCGAGCATGATGAGGTAGGCCTCTTGGCGCGCGATCTCGCACACGTCGGTGAACTCTTGGATGTTGCCGCCGGCCATGGACTTGAACGCGCCCACGATGCCCTGGCCGATGCTGGGCGAGCGCACGACGATGCCGCGCACGATGCCGAGGTACTCGCGGATGCGATACCCGCTGACCTCGTTGCCGGTCGTCACGATCAGGGCGTTCTGCGACTGGGGCTGGCCGCTTCGATAGTCTCGGGTCTGCTCTGACATGGGCGCCAAGGTAAGGGCGCTCGTCGGGGCGCGCCACCGAATCGGACGGCCTATCGGACGTGCGTCAGGTGGGGCCGGGCGGGACGCAGTCCGAGTCGCCGTCCTCGTATCGCTTGGTCTCTTCGACGAAGATCTCGCCCGTCCGCATCACGTGCAGGCGGTGCTCGTCGATGTTGCCGCCGCAGGTGTTGCCGGTGCGCCCGATGATGAGGAAGCCGTCGGCGGTCGCGCCTGCGTTGTCGCCGTCGGAGCAGGGGATGTCGTAGCCGCGCGACCATGCCAGGAGCGCCGCGTCCTTGACCGACGTCATCGAGACGAACGCGCGCAGCTCGGCCTCGGTCTTGATCGACCCGACCTCGTCGCCGCGCGTGAAGGCGAGCGTCGTCACGCGCCGTTGGCTCTCGACCCCGCGCAAGCCGCTCTTGGGGTTCTCGACGCCGTCGAGCGCCTTGACGCACTTGGGCTGATCGCTCGCCTTCGCGCACTTGACGCCGCTCGACTCGGCGACCTCGAACGGGACCTGGCCCTTGAGCGGCGGGCCGTCGCTCGCCGCCCAGAAGCGCAGTTCCATGTAGTCTACAGGCACCTTCGGAACGAGACCCCTGACCTTGAGGTAGTTGCCGCCGTCGCACACGTTCTGATCGACGCCCGACTTGGACACGCCCGACGAGCACGCCACGACGGCTCCGCCGACGAAGGCCACCGACGCCACGGCGCGCAGGAGGCGGTCGAGCCGCGAGGAGGTCCGCATCCCTCGATGCTACACCCGGCCCGTGGGGCGCGTCGCGCCGCTTGTGGGTCCGTCACGAGCGGGGAGCCGGCTCCGAGCTCCGCCGTAGGACTCGAGTGCCGAGGATCCCCGCCGCGCGGTCGAGGGCGGCCCAGCACAGGAGGATGGGCGCGACCGTCCACGTCGCGAGCTGGATCGCGACCACCAGAGGGCCGAGCACCCACGAGCTCGCGTCGAGCGGCATGCCGGCGAGCACGCACGTGTGCGCCTCGAGGCCGAGCGCCCAAAGGGCGGCGCGCGCGGCGAGGACCACGCCGGCCGTCGCGACCGCCATCCTGCGGAGGGTCATCGCGCGACCTCGGCGACGCGTCGCGCCCGCGCGCGAGCCCAGAGCGGGCCGTGGGTGAGCGCGCTCGCCAGGACGGCGTCGCCCACGTCGTTGCTCGCGCGGTATCCGGCGCCGTCGGGGAAGCCCGCGAGCTCGGCCGACGCGAGCAGTCCGTCGAGGTACGCCTCGTCTCCGAACGCGCTCGCCCCGAGCAGCGCGAACGCGCTCGAGCCTGCGCTCGCGTCGAGCAGCGGCACGATGGGGCCGGAGTCGACGTCGGGCCGTCGCGGCGTGCCCTGGGGCCACTCTCGCGCCCAGGCGAAGCCCAGGAACGTCACCGACAGCTCGCGCCGCGCGCGAGCGTACTGGTCGCGCGCGAAGGCCTCGTCGACGAGCAGCAGGTTGCGCGCGCTCATCCAGATGGACGAGCCCTCCGCGCCGTCGCGAACGACGCCGTCGCGCGTGAAGCTCGACACCAGGATCCCCGTCCGTGTGTCGAGCAGGCGCTCTCTGGCGCGCGCCACCCACGCGCGACCGAGGTCGTCGTGATCGCTGCCGGTCGCGGCGTCCCACATCGACAGCGCCGCGAGCGCCGTCGTGTTGCAGAACGTCCAGCACTCGTCGGGGTAGCTCTCGGCCGACAGCGTCGGGCTCCGGCGCATCGCGCGCTCGATCGCTTCGGCCCGCCGGTCCGCCTCTGCGCGTAGCGCGGGGCGTGGGGCCACGAGCTCGCGTGCGGCGATCATCATCACGATCTCGCCGTCGACGAAGACGCTGCGCGCCTCGGGATCGACGAAGGGTCTCGCGGAGCCGTACCCGAGCAAGAAGCGCGACTTGCCGTGCGCGGCCTCGGTCGCCAGCACGTCGTCGATCTCGCGGTCCATCGCCGCGACGTACCGCGCGCGTGCGTCGGCGGGAGCGCTGAGCGCGCGATCGCCGAGCGCGAGCACCGTGAACGTGCGCCGCATGAAGTCCCACTCGGGGTTGACGGCGCGCATCGCGGCCACGTCGCGCGGGCGCGTCGCGCGCTCGGTGAGAGCTTCTCTCAGGCGCGCGCGGTCGGCGTGGTGGAACCGCTGCACCTGCGGCAGCCAGAGCAGCGTGGCGACGAAGAGCAAGACGACGGAGCGGGGCGCGCGCATCTGCTCCTTGGATGACCGCGCGCCGCCTCACACGCCGCAACGCGCGCGCCGAGCGGTCCTCGCCGGTGGGCGAACCGTCGCCCTCGCCGGGCGAACGGCGTCAGCGCGCGCGCACGGTGACCACGCGCGTGTCGCCGGCAGGGATGTCGAAAAGACGAATGAGTCCGGGCACTTGTTCGACGCGACAGCCGCCGCACTCGACGGCGGCCCCGTCCGGCCACACGCGCGCCGGGGCGGCGATCTCGGTCGGCGCCGACACCGAGGCGTCGGGGCGCATGCGCACGGTGAGCACCTTTGCGCCTTCGTCGTACGCGTAGGCCTCGAGCGCGCCGGCGACGCGCGCAGGGTACGGGCGCGCGACGACGTCCATGAGCTCGGTCTTCTCTCGACCGTCGGGGCGGAGCATGCCGTATCCGTCGTCCTTGTCGTACGCCCAGTACATCGTGCTCGCGGCGACCGCGCCGGCGGCGTCGTACTGCGCGTCCATGTACGGCGTGATGCCCGGATCGTCGGCCAC
>JAGQJA010000201.1 GCA_020430845.1 Myxococcales bacterium | reverse complement strand
TGTGACGCAGGAGTCCTTCACGAAATTGATCGAACGACCCGAGATCGATAGCTGACTGTGCGGCCGCGCGCGTGAGGATCTCGTCGAGCCGCGCGTGGTCCGCCTGGAGGAAATCGGAGAGCGCTCCGGGCATCGGCGCGAGTATCGCTGGTGCCGCACCGGAAGTGCAACCATGAGCTACCGCGGCCCTCTGGCGAACCCCGCCTCTCCATGGCGGACGGGCACCGCTCGCGACGCGGCTACCCTTGCGCGGAGCCCTCGCCCTCGAAGAGCGCGGCGACGTCACGCGCGCCGAGCTGCGTGAGGTAGTGGCCAATCGCGCTGCGCAGGAACTCCATCCGGTTCTTGATGCCCTTGCTGCGCCAGGCCTCGTCCATCTTGTCCGCGACGTCGGCCTCGAGGCGCAGCGGGAGGATCTTCACGTCGAGCGGCTCGCCCTCGCGAGCGCGCGTCTTGCGAGGTCCGACGTTGATGCGGCCCTTCTCGGCCTCGCGGATCTTCCAGATGAGGTAGCGGCGGTCATCGCTGCCCGTGCTGCGCCCGACGACATCCAGGTACTTCGTCTGCAGTTCCTCGATGGTCATCGCCGCGAACCGCCCCCGCTGCTTCGACGGCGCGCTGTCCGTGGTCGTCACGGGCTCCATGGTCTCGGCCGTAGGCTCGGACGCGCGCGCGTTGCGCTTCGCCGGGGACGGGGTGGCCTGCTCCGGCTCGGGCTCGCTGGCGCGCGCGGCCAGCGCCGCCTCGATGCGCCTCACCAGGAACTTCTTGTTCGGGCTCTTGGAGCTCTCGCCCGTCGCCTCCTTGAAGCGCTCCCACAGCGCCGGCAGCGCCAGAGCGGCGAGGTTCTCCTTCTTCGTCGTGGTGCCCTTGGTCTTCGTCTTCGTGCTCATGACTGCTCTCCTCGTCGGGCGCTGGGTACACGTCGCCCTTCACGCGCGCGCCCTCGCTCGCGTGTGGGCCAGCGCTCCGTCGTGAAGCGCGGTGGTCGTTCAGGTCGTCAGCGCTTCAGGCTCGCGAAGCACGCGAGGTCGATGGCGCGCGGGTCGCTCGACACGAAGCTGAAGCGCCCCTCCGCTTCGAGCCAGGGCTGCACCTCGACGCGATCGTCGGCGGTGACGCCGCCCGCGCGCTCGAGGTCGTGCTCGTTGGTGATGTGCTGCCCATCGTGGTCCGGGTCGTAGTCGGCACGGAGCGCGTTCTTGAGCACCGCGACGATGCGGACCTTGTGGCCGCGCAGGTAGGCGTGCTCGGTGCCGTCGTAGGTCGTCGTGATGCCGATGGCCTTCATCGCTTGCCTCCCTTCGCGGCGGCGAACCCTGCGCGGAGCGCGGCATCGAGGGCGGCGCGCACCGACCAGACCGCGACGTCGTGGAAGTCGAGCGAGTCGCTTCGTCGCGTCTCGAGCGTCTCGATGCCGAGCTTCTCGCGCGCGATGGCGGCGAAGAGCTCATCGAGGTCCGTGTTGCGCCGGGTGGCCTTGTTCATCGTGATCCTCCGCGTCGCCATACAGGCTTCCGTTCGCGCCCCGAGCAAGGTCGTTCCGTGAAGAATCGACCTCGCTCGGAACGTGCGGAGGTTCATCGAGTCGCCACCTGCCACGCGGTCTTCGACCCGTAGCGGAGCTGCTGGCCTTCGACGAGGAAGACGTCGCTCTTGGCGGTGCCGCTCTCGAGGCGCGGCTCCTCGTCGTCCTCGTCGCGGTCCTCACGATCGGCGCGCAGCATCTCCTCGCGCGTCGTCACGCCCGCGAGCGCGCACTCGAACGGCCAGTTCTCTTGCATCATCACGAGGACCTCGGCGTCGGGGTCCTGCTCCTCCAGCAACTCGATCAGCTCGCTCACCTTCATGTCGTCGTCTCCGTCGGGGTGGTTCGCTTGGCGCGCCCCGTTCGCGACGACATACAGGCTTCCTTCTGGCGACCTTCCAAGGCGAAGAAGCGAAGAATCGACCGACCTCACGCGGCATCGCAGAAGGTCGCGATGACCGCGCAAAAGACCTTGCTTCCCCGGGTCACGCCGCCTTGTCGTGCATGTCCTCGATGGCGTCCTTCAGCGCAACGAGCGCAGCCTCGACCTTCGTCACTGCCTCGGTCTGCGCGCGGCCCATCTCGGCCACCTTGTCGAACAGCTCGCGGAGCTGCGCGTCCTTCTTCTCGTTCACTCTCCAGAATGCCCAGCCCAAGACGGCCACGAGCCCGTAGGGCCCGGTCGCCTGAAGCCACGTCGCAACGCTGGTGAAGTTCTCCATCTCGTTCTCCTCGGGTCAGGCCACGGCGGGCGTGGGCAGTAGGTCTCGGACGTCGGCGCGCCGCACGCCGGTCGTGCACTTCACCGCCTCCTCGAACGCGACGTCCGGCGCGAGTCCGGCCTCGACGCGCAGCCATGCGTAGAGGACGAGCATCGAGCCGTCGGCGTGCCCGAAGTACTGGTGCGCGAGCACACCCGGCAGCGGCGCCTTCGCAGCCGCGTCGACGAGGCCGAGCGCAAACCGTCCGTCCCGGAGCCCCGGCCAGGTGCGCGGCACGGCGATGCCGGGCGCCGGCGCGCTCGTCGTCCAGCGCACGAGCGTGGCAACCGCCTCAGCCTGCGCGGGCGTCGGCAGCACGTACTGGCCCTTGTGCGCCCACGGCGCATTGATGACGCGCGACCACGGCAGGCCCGGCTTCAGGTAGCTCGGGTAGTACGGGTTCACGACCTCGACGCCGAACGACGCGCCGTTGTGCTGGCTCGCATGCCAGAGGACGTCCGTCGCGAGGTCGCCGTGCTGCGTGAGCGCGCCGTCCGCGCCCATCACGAGGTGGACGCTGAGCCCACGCTTCTTCAGCACTGCGATGGTCGAGTCGACGCTGCGCGTGACGGTCTCGTGGATGACGAGCTCGACGGCGCGCGCCCGCTTGCCCTTCGGTGCGAAGCGATGGACGCCGGCCTCGGCGAACGTGCGCACGGAGAGCCCGTCGACTGGGCACGTCGCAACGCCGCTGACGATGAAGCCGCCGCTCACTGGCCGGGCTCCTTCCCTTGGAGCTGTTCGACCGCGCGTGCCGGCAGCTTGAGCCCCTTGTCGAAGAGGCGCTGCTTGACCTCGGTGGCGATGGGGCGCGTGAAGACCTCAGCCGTCTTGTTCTTCAGCCTCGCGACGACGCGCCCCTTCTTCACGAGTTCGGCGTGCAGATCGTCGACGAGGAGCCGATGGAGATAGCCAGCGCTGCCTTGCGCAGGATGTTCCTGCTCCTCCGCCGGCGAGCGGAGGAGAAACTCGCGCGAGTGGCAAGTCGGGCACTCGGGGAGCGGCACGACGCTGTCCTCAACCTGGTCGTCGCGTTCGACCCCGACCTCCAAGTCGGCGAGTACGATGCGGTTCTCGCGGTCGCACTTGGCGCAGCGCTGAACGACCTCGGTGCTGGTGATCTCCTGAATTGCCATGTGCTCCTCACGCGATGGCGGTGTACGAGCCGAACCAGTACGCGGTCGCTGCTGCCCCCAGCGACTGGTACGAGAAGAAGCCGAAGCCATCGCGGTCGGCGTAGCCGGTGCTCGGCGTGCCGGAGAAGCCGCCGCTTGCCGAGTTCACGCTCAAGGTGATCGACGACGGCGCTGCGGGGAAACGGTTGCGGAACGTGACGCCCCCACCGCCAGCAACCGTTCGCGTCCCGTTGAAGCTGTTGGTCCACTCCATCCCGAGGCGCCCGACCTCTCGGACCGTGCCGGTCATCTCGAACGCCGAGTTGACGGTGCTGCTCATCGGGAGGCGCCACGTGCGCGTCCAGGTCGTGAATGTCGCTGCGAACGAATCCTCGTGGAGGAACTCGACGAAGTAACGCGCGAGACGGAGTCCACCGCAGTAGGTGCCGCTTGCGTCGCGCACCCATTGCGTGCCGTCCCACGAGGCGTTGAACGTGAACCACACCTGATCGGTGTCCGCATAAATGCGCAGACGCGTCGCGGCCGTGCCGGCTGCGTTCGAGTCCAGGATCAGGGCCTTCGTCCCGCCGAGCGGCGGGATGCGGATGCTTCGGTGCTGGCCGGCGTTCGCCTCGTTGCCTTTGAAGTGATCGCCCTCGAACGCGTCGAGGACCTCGGCGAGCGCAGCCTCGACGTTGGCAGCGTTCAAATTCGCGCCCGCGTCGGCGACGGAGATGGCGCTCGCGGCGTGCGCGCCGCTCGCCTGGTTCACGTGGCCGTTGAG
>JAGQJA010000200.1:371-1846 GCA_020430845.1 Myxococcales bacterium | reverse complement strand
AGCGTCAGGGCCGGACCGTCCTGCTGGACGGCGAGGCTCACGAGGGTGGCGCCCGGGACCCAGCGCTTGAGGGCGTCGCGCACGTAGACGCGGGCCAGCTCCTTCAGGGCGGCGTCGTTGCGCTGGTGGCGCAGGAAGGCCAGCCCCGCGCCGAAGTTGGTGCGCCAGGGCAGCTCCCCCGACGAGCGCGCCGTGGCGCCCTCCGTGAGCAAGGCTTGGCGGACCTTCGATGCGAGCAGCGCCTCACCGCTGCCCACCGCGAAGTCGCGCTTCTTGTCTCGCCGGAACGGGATGAGGAGGTTCTGGGCTTCGCGGCTCATGGCGTCCTCCTCACGGCACCGGGATGGCGCTGCGCACGTCTTGGAGCGCCTTCACGATGGCGTCGATCGGCGGCACCACCTCGTCGAGCGGACGTCCCGCGAGGTTCGAGAGGTCGGGCACCTCGGGCGCGCCGACCATGCCGAGGAAGATGTTGAGGATGCCGATGAGCTTGCCGAGACTCGCGAGCGCCTTGCCGACGTTCGCCGCCTCGGTCGCGACGTTCGCCTGCGCGCAGCTCGTGATGGCCATGAGCCCCGCGTCCTCGAGCTCGGTGGCGCGATCGATGGCGCCGAGGATCTGCTGCATCTGCTGCTGCAGGTGCAGGAGCTGATCGCGCGCCTGCCTCAGCGTGTCGATGACCAGGTCGATGATCCCGATGATGGTGTACGGCAGCGAGAGCTGCGGGATGAGCTTCAAAAGCTTCGACACCTTCTCGGCCAGCTCGGGGATGCACGCGGCGAGCGCGGTGGGGTCAGGCGGCGGCCCGAGCGAGTCCGGGATGGCCTTCACGCAGTTGAAGACCGCCACCACGGTGTCGATGATGTCGAACACGGGCATCAGCGGCGTGAGCGCGGGTTGGATGGCCTCCATCAGGTTGAACTGCTGGATGCTCACGCCGCCCGGTAGCGTGATGACCGGCGGATCGCCGAGCTCAGGGATTTCGAGGCAGATCGGGAGGGCCACGTTCGTCTCCTTCAAATGGGGGCGGCGATGGGCCGGACGACGCGGCCGCCGATGGTGATCTGCGTGCCCTCGATGCTGATGGCGCCGACCGCGCGTAGCGTGAGCGCCGTCGTCGCCTGCAGGGTCACGGTGTTTTCCTCGGCGTCGAAGACGAGGTGGTCGCCGGTCTTCTTGTTGGTGAGCCGGAGCTTCCGCCCGCCGCTCGTCTCGTCGAGCTCGACGCGAAAGGTCTGCGTCGCGAGCACGCGGTTGTCGGGCGGGTTCTTCTGAGCTTCCTCCGGCACCTCGCTCTCGCCGTTCGGCTTCCCCCAGTGCGCCGCGAGGTAGTACGGCGCGTCGACGTTGCCCTGGTTGAAGAAGACCGCGACCTCGGCGCCCTCCTCGGGCACCGCGAAGAAGCCCCGGTCCTTCGAGCCGCCGCCGCTCGTCCCCAGCGGCCACGCCCACGCGCTCTCGGGCTCGAGCACGCC
>JAGQJA010000200.1:0-188 GCA_020430845.1 Myxococcales bacterium | reverse complement strand
TTGCCGTCGTGCCGGTACTCGACGACGGTGCGGCCCGTCTCCGGGTCGACGCGCTCGAGCTCGGTCACCGTGCTCGTGCCCGTCGCCGGTGTCGTGCGGTTCGGCTCGCCGCCCTGCGGCTGCCCTCGTGCGTTCGGGCCCGCGCCTCGGCGAGCGCCGGTGCCGTCGCGCGTGAGCTTCAGGTCGAC
>JAGQJA010000199.1 GCA_020430845.1 Myxococcales bacterium | reverse complement strand
CGCGGGAGCTGCTCGGCCGAGCTGACGCCCAAGGCGCCGAACACCAAGCCGACGGTCGCCGTCACGCCGTTCGAGGTGCGCGCCTTCGTCGACCCGCGCTGACGGCCGCCCCAGCCCGCGCTCGGCGGCCTTCGCAGGTGGATCGCGCGCAGCCCAGCGCACCGCGTCTGGCCCCCATCGAACCCTCGTTCTTGCGAGGAAAGTTACAGCCTACATGTGGCTCGATGTGTGCTCATAGGCCACCTATGAACATCGCTCGGTCCGGCTCTGCTCTCCTCTGTGCTCTCGCGTTGTCGGCGCTCTCCACATCCGGCTGCGCGGCGCCCACAGAAGAAGAAGACGCCGCCCTCTCGGCCGAGGACGAGCTGCGCGCGCTGCCCGGCCGCCCGGCGGACCGTGCGCGCCTGCCGTCGAACTACGACGCGCTCGCCGCGAGCGAAAAGCAGGAGCTGCTCTGGTCGATGATCCAGACGAGCCCCTACTGCGGCCCCGACGAGGCGCGCGCGACGTGCGTGACCAAGCTCCCCACGGGCGGCTTCGGCTACTACGTGCGCGCCATCCCCGCGCTGCTCTCGCTGCGCCCGACGTTCAACCACACGAGCGACGAGGCCCCCGAGGGGCGCCGCAAGATCTTCCACCCCTTCGGTGTGGCCGGCAAAGCCGAGCTCGTTGCAGACTACAGCGATACGCCGACCGACCCCACCGTCTCGCGTCGGGCGCCCTACACGGGCCTGCTGGCGAACGGCGGCGCGCCGATCCCCTTGGTGCTGCGGCTCGCCCCCGGCGGCGGCGGCGGCATGATCCCCGGCGCCTCGGTGAAGTTCCTCGTCGACGGCCAGCCCTCGCGGAACTTCGTCGCCATCCACGACTTCAACGGGCTGCCCGACAGCGACTGGAACTACTTCTCGCAGGACATCGGCCACATCTACCCCGACGTGCCGTGGATCGTGAAGACGTACTTCCAGACGGTCACGCGGGATCCGAGCCACCTCCCCATCGACCACCTGACCGCCGTGACCCCGAGCGGCGACGACGTGGCGGCCGACGCGCAGTCGACGCCGTACGAGATCGTGCTGCGCCCCACCGCCGCCATCGCGGCCCGGTTCCCCAACACCGACCACCACGACTTCCGCTTCGACCTCACCCAGATCGAGCCGGGAACGGCCGTCTACGACGTGATGGCGCGCGCCAAGGAGTGGGACCGCACGTTCGAACGGATCGCCACCATCCGCACCACGTCGCCCCTCATCGCCAGCGAGGGCGGCGACAAACAGCTCTTTTTCAAGCACGCGGGCGCAAAGAAGTAGCGGCGCGGGCCCGCGGCGCGACGGCCCGATCGCGGGGCGCGGTGCGTCGAGACGTGCGCGAGAGCGCGAGATCGGTCATGGTGGGCCGCGCGCGTCGCTCGGTCGCGCGGTCCTTCGCCTCTTCCCAGAAAGCGCCGACACCCCATGTGGATCCGTCGCGGCATCGCCGTCCTCTTCCTCTCCGCCGGTAGCACCCTCGGCGCGTGCGCGTCGGAGCCTGGCGCGACCGCCCCGGCCGACGCCCCGCCGCCACCCCCCGACGCCGACGGGGGAGGCCCGGAGACCGGCGCTCCGGCGTGCGACGCGACGCCCACGGAGTGCGCGGCGCAGTGGGAGAGGGCCGCGTCGGACAAGTACGACGCGCTCCTCGCAAAGCCCGAAGAGCTGGCGGCGTTCCTCAAGGCCGTTCCCAAGGGCGCGGACCTGCACAATCACCTCACGGGCGCGGTGTACGCCGAGACGTACCTCACCTGGGCCAAGGCCGACGGCGACTGCATCAACACGTCGACCCACCAGGTCGTCTACTCGAGCCAGTGCTCGGCGAGCACGCAGCCGGTGCCCACGGGCGGCGCCTTCTACGACGACATCGTGCGCGCGTGGTCGATGAAGGACTTCGTGCCGGGCGCCGAGACCGGGCGCGATCACTTCTTTGCCACGTTCGGAAAGTTCGGCGCGGTCGCGGGAGCGCACCGAGACGATGACATCGCCAACGTGCTCGAGCGCGCGGCCGACGAGAACCAGGTCTACGTCGAGACGATGTTCAACCTCGGCAAGAACATCGGCGCGCTGGCCGCGAAGGTGTGGTCGGGGCCGGTCACCGCGGCCGATCTGCCCGCGTTCTACGACATGATCGTCGCCGACCCGACCTTCGCCGCCGAGCTCAAGCAAGACGTCGACGCGGTCGACGGGGCGGCCGCCGGCTACCAGGCAGCGCTCGGGTGCGGGGGGGCGAGCCCGCCGGCCGCGTGCTCGGTGGGCGTGCGTTTCGTGTCGCAGGTGTCACGCACGGGCGCGCTCGACACGCTGTTCGGCCAGCTCGTGAGCGCGTACGAGGTCGCCGCAAAGTCCCGCCACCTCGTCGCGGCGAACCTCTCGTCTCCCGAAGACAACGTGACGTCGCTGCGCAACTACGATCTCCACATGGAGATGCTCGACTTCTTGAACACCAAGTACAAGGCGACCGACAAGAGCCCGCTCCACATCACGCTGCACGCCGGCGAGCTCACGCCCGCGTACCTGCCTCAGGGCTACGAGACGGCCAACACCTTCCACATCCGCGCCGCCGTCGAGAAGGGGCACGCGGAGCGCATCGGTCACGGGCTCGACATCCTCTCGGAGACCGGCTCGCCCGCGCTCATGGACGACATGGCCAAGCGAGGCGTGCTGGTCGAGGTGTGCCTGAGCAGCAACGACCAGATCCTCGAGGTCAAGGGGACGCAGCACCCGCTCGCCGAGTACCTCAAGCGCGGCGTGCCCGTGGCGCTCGCCACCGACGATCAAGGGGTGTCGCGCTCGAGCATGGCGGGCGAGTACCTGCGCGGCGCGCTCGACCAGAAGCTCACCTACCGTCAGCTCAAGGCGATGGCGCGCCAGAGCCTCGAGCACGCGTTCTTGCCTGGCGCGAGCGTGTGGTCGTCGCTCACCGAGACCAAGCCCGTGCCGGCGTGCGCGCCCACGGCGACGATGGGCGTCGGGGATCCGCCGAGCGACGAGTGCAAGGTGGCGCTCGCGTCCAGCCAGAAGGCCCAGCTCCAGTGGGAGCTCGAGCGGCGCTTCCGCGCGTTCGAGAGCAAGCAGTAGCCATCGCACCGGAGGCGCGCGGCCTCGATCCGATCCGTCGCGCCCGTCAGAGCGTTCCGTCGGCCCAGGCGCGCACGGCGGCCTTCACGCGGGCTTGGATCGCCGGGGGCACGTCCTCACCGCGCACGCGCTGACACGCGAGGAGCGCGCGCTTGAGCGCGTCGCACGCGCCGCTGCACGTCGGGCACACCGCGATGTGCGCTTCCATCGACGCGCAGTCACCCTGGCTCAGGTCGCCCTCGAGCTTCTTCGACCACATCGCCACGACGTCGGGGCAGCCGCTCGTCGCGGGCGCGGCGGTGGGCTCGAGCAGGGGCCGCAGCGCGGCGCGCAGGGCCTCGCGCGCGCGGTGAAGGCGGCTCTTGACCGCGTCGACCGACACCTCGAGCGCCGCCGCGGTCTCGGCCGCCGTGAGCCCCTCGACGTCGCGCAGCAGGATCACCTCGCGGTAGTCGTCGGGGAGCCCGTCGAGCGCCGACGACAGCGCCGCGACCAACTCTTGGCCCGCGGCGCGCGCCTCGGGCGTGGGCGCGGGGTCGGCCTCGTAGGCCACGCGCTCGTCGCTCACAGGAGGCCGGTTCTTGAGCCCGCGCCGCCTACGGGCGCACGCGTTGCGCGTGAGGGTGAAGACCCAGCTGGTGAGCGCCGAACGGCCCTCGAAGTCGCTCAAGTGCTTGGCCACGCTCATGAGCGTGTCCTGCAGCACGTCGTCCGCGTCGTGCCCGTTCTTGCACATGCGCAGCGCGAAGCGGTGGATCGAGGGCGCGACGTTCGCGAGCACTGCGTCGAGGGCCTCTCGATCGCCGCCGCGCGCGCGCTCGACGAGGCTCGTCAGATCGGACGGAGGGTCGGCGGTCATGGCGTCTCGTTATAGTGCCCCTCGGGGCGCGCGGCGAGGGGGGGCGAACCCTCGGAGCCCGCCGCGGGCTCTCACCCTGGAGGCAAGGACCATGACGAACGAGATCACGACCAAGGGCCACTGGAAGGAGCTGTCCGTGGGCTACGACGAGGCGCTGGAGCGTCTCCCCGAGGAGCTCAAGAAGGAGGGCTTCGGCGTCATCACGCAGATCGACATGCGCGAGACGCTCAAGGCGAAGATCGGCGTCGACTTCCGGCGCTACCGCATCGTGGGCGCGTGCAATCCGACGTTCGCGCATCGCGCGCTGCTCGAGGACCCGCGCATCGGCCTTCTGTTGCCGTGCAACTTCGTCGTCTACGAGCGCGACGACGGCAAGGCGGTCGTCGGCGCGATCGACCCGATGCAGACGCTGGGCGAGGGCGCCGTGGCGGGGCCGTTCGCCGACATCGCGCGGGACGTGGGCGCGCGGCTCGACCGCGTGCTCGCCGCGCTCCCGGCGTGATCGAGCGAACCTTCGACGGGCCGCGCAGGCTCCCACCGAGACAAGGAGAGCGACATGACGACGACCATGACGACGGAGTCTTTTCCGATCGAGATCCGCAAAGAAGGGATCGTGTTCATCGACTTCTGGGCGAGCTGGTGCGGCCCGTGCCGGGCGTTCGCGCCGATCTTCGAGGCGGCCTCCCAGCGCCACCCCGACATCACCTGGGCCAAGGTCGACACAGAGGCCGAGCCGGCGCTCGCGAGCGCGCTCGAGATCCGCTCGATCCCCACGCTGATGGTCTTCCGCGACGGCGTCTTGCTGCTCGCGCAGCCCGGCATGCTCCCCGCGGCCGCGCTCGACGAGCTGGCCAAGCGCGTGCGTGAGCTCGACATGAACGAGGTGCGCCAGAAGGCGAGGCCGGCGCGCGTGGCGTGAGCCGGGTGCCCGGCGAGAGCCGGCGTGCTACGCCGGTAACGTGACGCCCGCTGCTGCCCTCGCGATCGTCGCCGCCGTCGCGGTGACCCCTCCCGACGACGGGGGGCATTCGACGGTGGCGCCCGCAGTCGCGTCACCCGAGTCGCGGCCCGAGCCCTCGTATGGCAGGACCGCGCCCGACATCGTCGTGCCCGCGGCGCACGGGCTCGCCCTCATGACGGTCATGCGGGTGACCGAGAGCGTGATCTGGCCCGATCCGTTCTCGAGGCCGGAGCAGTTCGGCGCGCGCTACGAGGAGGCCTTCACCAAGCCACCCAAGCACGACACGCGCGGTCGTTTCATGCAGTGGGACGGTGATCCGCTCGTCGTCAACACGGTCGGCCACGCGCTCTTCGGCAGTGAGATCTACCTGCGCGCGCGCCAGTGTCGCTTCGGCTGGGCTGGCTCGCTCGCGTTCGCGGCGGCGACGTCGGCGGTGTGGGAGTACGGCTTCGAGGCGAACGGGGCGCGCCCGTCGGCGCAAGACCTCGTGTTCACGCCGCTCGCGGGGCTCGTCCTCGGCGAGGCGAGGTTTCTGCTGCACCGCGCGGCGCGGCGGCTCCGCGGCGCTACGCGGGTCGTCGTGCGAGGCGCGCTGGATCCCTTCGGGGAGATCGAGCGCGCCGCCGGCACCGACTGTTGAGCGCTCGGCTCGCGCGGGCGCGGATCGCGAGCGGACGGTCGCGTCAGCGTCTGCCGTAGCGCAAGATGCCTCCGGCGATCGCGACGCCGGCGACGACGTGCATGACGGCGAGCACGACGCGGAGGCCGGTGCTCGCGCCGGCGATCGTGGCGGGCCCGCCCATCGAGAAGAGCCCGAAGGCGATCGAGATCCCCAAGAAGACCTTGGCGGGGCTCGCGAGCCATCGGTTGAGCGCCGTGGCGAGCCCGGCGGCGCCGATGGCGGGCACGATCGCCGAGAAGATCACGGGCGGGAAGGGCATCTCCACAGGGGGCTGACCGCGCATGAACTCGCCGACCATCGAGACGCCACCGGCGCTCGCGGCAAAGTAGAGGATCGCGTTGCCGACGGCTGCGGCTGCGGCGCCGGCGGCGGCGCCCTTCCAGATGCCCGAGGTCGACAGCTGCCTCTCGGTCTGCGTGCTCGCGTGGGTGGCTGCGGGTGCGCTCATCATCTCTCGTCCTTTCGTGGGGGTCGGACGATGGGATGCGCGTGCATCAATGAGCGTTACGTGAGAGTATTTGTGCCATGAGTGGCACAATATCCCTCGACGCGATCGCGATCTTCGCGCGCGTCGCCGAGGACGCGAGCTTTCGGGGCGCCGCCGCCGAGCTCGGGATCCCCCCGTCGACGGTGAGTCGAAAGGTCGCGGAGCTCGAAGCGCAGCTCGGGGTGCGCCTGCTGCGCCGGACGACCCGGCGCGTCGCCCTCACCGACGCGGGGCGCGCATACCTGCGGGCGTGTCAGGCCCCGCTCGGGGCGCTCGCGGAGGCGGGGCGCGCCGTGCGGGACGCGGGGGTCGAGGCGCGCGGCCGGCTGCGCGTGACCGCGTCGGTGACCTTCGGGGAGCGGTACCTGGGGCCCATGCTCGAGGCGTACATGCGCGAGCACCCGCGCGTCGAGGTGGAGGTGCTCCTGACGGATCGTTACGTCGACCTCGTCGAGGAGGGCTTCGATGTGGCGTTCCGCGCGGGCAACGTCGGCGATCCTTCGCTCGTGGCGCGCGAGCTCGGCTCGGGGGTGCTCCGCTGCGTCGCGAGCCCCGCGTACCTCTCGGCGCGACCCGCGCCGCGCAAGCCGCAGGATCTCACCGACCACGACTGCGTCGTCTATCCGCCGCTCGCGCCGTCGGGCCGCTGGACGTTCCGGTCGCGCGGCCGCGCGGTGCACGTCCCCGCGCGGGGACGGCTCGTGGCGCACAGCCTGCCGCTCGCGTTCGAGGCGGCGCGGCGCGGCATGGGCGTCACGCGCGTGCCCGAACCGCTCGCGCACGACGCGCTCGCCGCGGGGGAGCTCGTCGAGGTGCTCGGTGCGTATCGACCCCCGCCGTCGCCGTTCTTGCTCGTCTACCCCAGCCGTGGGCACGTCACGCCGCGGCTGCGCGCGTTCATCGACGTGGCGATGGCGGCGCGCATCCCCGGCGCAGATCGGCCGCGAGCCGCGCGTTAGTGCTGGATGGCGCACACCGCACCACACTGCGACCAGGCGCCTCAGTCGCGATGGCGCACCACTTGCCAGGACGCGGCGCACAAAGAAAAGTGACCGGCGTGGGTCACACGGCCCGCGCCCATACGACGAGCCCTCTGCATGATGCGCGACGCTACCCCCGTCTCTGCGGTCTTGGCCGATCCGAACGTTCGGCGCCGCATCGCCTCGCAGATCCGCCGCCGTGTTCCCGCCGCAGATGTCGAGGATGTCGCGCAGAACGTGATGTGCGAGGCGCTGGCGTCGGTGCCGGCCGACCTGCGCGAGGGCGACGTCCCGCGCTGGCTCGCGGGCATCGCGCGTCACAAGGCCTGCGATCTGCACCGCCGCCGCGCGCGCCGCGAGGTCGTGGGCGAGGGCGCCATCGAGACCGCTTCGGCGCCCGCGCCACCGCTGGAGCAACGGGAGATCTTGCGCGGCATCTTGCGCGACGCGAGCGATGGTGTGGCGGATCGCCGAGTGCTCGACTGGATCGTCCGCGAGCACGAAGGCGAGCGCCTCAACGATATCGCGCGCGAAGAGGGGCTGCCCGCCCACACCGTGCGCAAGCGCATCTCGCGCTTTCGCTCGCGCCTGCGCTCGCACTGGCTCGGCGCGCTCGCGCTCGTCTTGGTCGCCGGGGCGCTCGCGGGCGCGGCCTCGCGCGAGGGGCGTCGTGAGGACATCGTGGCCGAGCCCCTCGCCACGAGCGCCGTGGCGCTGCTCGGCGCCGCGCAGGGCAGCTACCGCGTCGCGGGCAGCACCCCCGCGCCCGATCTCGACGTGGCGACGGCCGCCGCGGCGCGCGTCGAGCTGCAAGACATGACCATCACGGTCGAGGGCCAGCAGGTCACCGTGCGCTCGCTCGGCTTCCACGCCGTGTACACGCTGCGGCCGGGCGCCCCGGGCGCGCTCTCTCTGCAGCGCACAGGCACGGGCGAGGAGCTCGCTCAGGTCACCGTGCACGAGGGCGGGACGGTCGTCGTGCACGCCGCACGAGGCCCGCTCCGCGGCACGCTCGTGCTCGCGCGGCGGTGAGCGCACGCGGCGCGCAAAGCGAGCGTCTCGCGCCCTGCAATGTGACGGATGCGCTCGGCTTCGCTACGTTGCATGCATGAGGACACTTATCGCGCGGCCGATCGCGGTCGCTCTGAGCTTCGGCTTCTCGCTCGCGGCGCTCGCAGCGTGCGTCGGAGGCGATCCCCCTGCGACGGCGCCGGCGCCCTCGGTCACCGGTGATGCGGGCGACGCCGGCGACGGCGTCACATGCGAGGCGTACTGCGCCACGGTGAACAAGAACTGCACCGGGCCCAACCGGCAGTACCGCAGCGACGAGGAGTGCAGGCGCCTCTGCGCGTTCTTGTCGCCAGGCACGGCGGCCGACCGCGCGCAGAACACCGTGGGATGCCGCCTCGCGAACGCCAAGCTCGGGCAGTCCAAGGAGGTCTGCGCGGCCGCGGGCGCTTGGGGCGGCGATGTGTGCGGCAGGCGCTGTGAGACGTTCTGCGCCATCAACGAGGCGTCGTGCGGCACGCTCGGCGGCGGCGCCCCCTACGAGAAGGGCGACTGCCTCGAGAAGGCGTGCCCCGTCCTTCGCTTCGATCCGGCGGTCGGCGACGGCCCGGATCAAGCCTTCGACGGAGACGACACGCTCAACTGTCGCGCGTTCCACCTGGTGCTCGCCACCGACAACGCGCTCGCCACGCACTGCCCGCACACCGCGCTCGTGAGCCCCACGTGCCAGCCGCGGGACGCCGGCGGCGACTGACGCGCGTTACTGTCTGCCGAGGCCGGCGTCGTCGCCGATGACGACGACCCGCTCGCACGTGCCGAGCCCCAGGATGGACGCCGGCATGCACGGTCCTTGCGTGCCACAGCTCCCCGGCGCGCCGGGGAGACACACGAGCTGGCCGCCGTCGGGATCGCACGACGCCTGACAGACGGCGTTGCCGAACATCTGCCGCGAGCCGAGGGCGCAGCACGCGCCGCCGTCGCAGTCGGTCTGGCTCGTGCAGAAGAGCGACGACCGGCTGTTCAGGCTGCACTGCTGGCCCGAGAGGCACGCGGCCTCGAACGGGCCGATGAAGTTGGCGCAGCAGACCTGCCCTTGCGCGCCGTTGCACGACACGAGCCCGCCGCCCTGCGTCGGGCACAGTGGGTCGCCACCGCCGCCGGGACCGTCGGGCGCGGCGTCGGGCGCCCCGTCGGGAGCGGGGGCGTCACCGGACGCGTCCTCGGGCGGAGCCGCGTCGGTCCGCGCGGCGCCGTCGGTCGGGGGCGCGGGCGGAGCGGCGTCTGGGCCCCCCGACGGATCGCCCGGCGGAAAGCACCCGCCGCCGACGCAGCCCTCGGCGTTGTCGATCTTGGCCGACACGCACTGGCCGTTGGCGGCGCACGTGGTGCTCTCGTCACACGGGACGCCGATGCACGCGAAGAGCATGTACACCGGCACGGTGAGCGGCGTGTGCGGGACGTACGAGAGTTGCCGGCGCTGCACGACGCAGCCCTTGTAGCCGTTGGCCGCCGTGCACTGGCTCACGGGCACGTCGACGCCCATGACGACCTTGAACGCGACCGCGCTCGACTTGCTCTTGTCGGGCGTGACGACCAGCGTCCCGATCTCGCCCGTCGGCAGGCACCGGGCGGTCTCGGTCGCGGGCGCCGCGTTCTCGGTCGCGCCCGGCGCGCCCCCGGCGATGGTGAGCCCGCGCACCTGATCGCAGCGCAGGTCGGTGCGCACCTCGAGCGTGATCTGCGTGGCGTCGAGGCAGCTCACCACGGCGGCGGAGCAGCCGAGGAGCAGCGCGGCGAGCGCGATGACGCGAGAGGGCCTCATGCCCATGGAGCGTAGCGCGTGCGGGCGCGAGCGTCAGTCGGCGTCGTGGTCGCCGCAGGCCTCCGCCCGCACGAAGTGGGGACCGTCTCGGAGGGGATCGCGGTCGTCCTCTTGGTAGGAGCCGATCTCGGCGTCCATCTTGATCTCGACCATCTCGGGCTTGCTCCAGCTCATGACCGTGTCCTCTTGTTCGTTCGCGCGTTCGGGTCCGACGTTCACTGCGGGATCGGCGCGCCTGCGCGGATCCACGCCTCGACTTCTTCGAGCTGCTCGGGGCTCACGCCGCCCGCGGGCATCTGCGGGTAACCCTGGCCTTTGAGGCGCAGGACGAGCTCGCTGTTCAGGTTCTGCGGCGTCACGTACGCCTCTCGTCCGCCCGTGCGCGCCGCGCGGAGGCGCTTCGCGTTGCCGACGGCGTCGCACTTGTCGAGGCGCAGGCCGCCCGCGTAGCCGGGACCCACGCCGTGGCAGCTCACGCACGCGGTGTCGATGACGTCTCGCTGGACGGCCGAGAACGGGTCGGTCCGTCGCGCCAGATCGCGGCAACGCGCCTGCTCGTCGGCGCTGACCACGGGCTGCGTGGGCGCCACGGGCCGCATCGGAGCGCCGTCGCCCTGCGTCCGGTCGAAGAAGACGCGCAGCACGGTGCCGTTCTTGTCCTCGGTCAGGTAGATCGAGCCGTCCTTGGCGACCATGACGTCGACGGGTGCGCCTTGGGGATCGTTGCCGTCGGCGCTCTTCTCCCAGCCGCGGATGATGTCGAGCGGCTCACCGGCGCCCGGGATGCCGTTGGCGTCGACGGGCACGAGGGTGAGGCGGTGACCGTGCGAGCGGTAGCCGTGGTAGCCGACGAGCAGGTTGCCCTGGTACGGCGTCGGAAAGAGCTGCCCCGTGTAGAAGGCCATGCCGAGCGGCGCGGCGTGGCCGGGCAAGAGGAGTGCGGGGTTGGTGTAGCGCGAGCAGTCGACGCGACCGCGGTACTCGGGGGCGACGGCGCCGTTGTCGTAGCAGTACGGCCAGCCGTAGTGCGCGCCCGGGACGATGACGTTGATCTCCTCGTGCGGGAGATCGCCCTCGTGGTCGGTGAGCGATGCGTCTCGCTTGTTGATGCTGTCGCGCGAGTTCTCGCTCTGGAGCAGGGCCCCCGACGTGGGGTGCACCGCGAGCGCCATCGAGTTGCGCAGGCCCCGCGCGACGACGGTGAACCCGTTCGCCACGTGGTCGGGGTTGCTGAGGTCGTACTTGCGGATCACGCCGCGCGCGTTGTCGCCCTCTGCCTCGGGGCACGGCGACGGGAACCCGCTCGGAGGCTGCGCGCTCGCGCCCTGCTCGCAGTTGTCGGACGCCGAGCCCACGTTGGCGTAGACCGTCCACGGGCTCCGCTTGTCGAACACGAAGCGCGAGAGCGGGTGGCGGCCGGTGCCGGGCAGATCGCGGATGACGAGCTTGAGGCGCGGCTGCTTGTAGTCGGTGTCGCGGAACGCGCCGCGGCGCGGGAGCGGGTCCGCGGTCTGCTCGTAGGGGTCGAAGCGGAAGATGCCGTTGGGCGTCCCGATGTAGGGCAGCCCGTCGGGACCCACCGCGACGCCGCTCGGCTTGTCGATGAGCTTCGCGACGCGCGTGCGCGAGTACGTCCCGTCGGGGAGCCGACGTAGGATCCACACCGAGCCTTTGTCGAGCGCCCAGCCGCCCATCGCGGCGAGCACGAAGTCGCCGCTCGGCAACTCGGCGATCCCCCGCGCGAACGTGATGCCCGTCGTGACGATCCCGACGCACACGCCCGGGGGAGTCTGCAGGTTCTTCAGGCGCGGGAGCCCGTCGCACTTGCCTTGCGTCGTGTACGCCTCTTCGCCCACGTCCTCGCCGACGTCGTCGTCCTGCGTCGTGGCGCAGGCGGGCGTGAAGGCGGCCCCGAGGAGGACCGCGCCGAGGAGACCGAGGGGGAGGAGGGCCGAGCGCACGCCCGGAGCACTGCATCTCCTGAGCCACACTTGCCCACATCTCCCGACCTGAGAATGGGTAAAAAATTCCAGTACCTACGCACGTCGCGGGGGCGTTCGCCTGGATCCGGGCCGATCCGAACCGTCTCGTGCGTGCATCGGATCCGCTGCGCACATCGCTGCATCGCGGCCGTACGATGCCTCCGATGCGAACCCTGGTGCTCGGAGCGGCGGCGGGCGGGGGCTTCCCGCAATGGAACTGCGGGTGCCCCAACTGTGTGGGCGTGCGCGAAGGGCGTCACGATCTCGTCGCGCGCACGCAGGACGCGATCGCGGCGACGGCAGACGGTGCGCGCTTCGTCTTGGTCAACACGTCGCCCGACGTGCTCACCCAGATCCAACGCGCCAAGGCGCTCTGGCCGCGCGGCCCCCGCCACACGCCCATCTCGGCGATCATCCTCACGAACGGCGACATGGACCACGTGCTGGGTCTCTTCTCGCTCCGCGAGTCGCAGCCGCTCGCCCTCTACGCGACGCGACCCGTGCTCGCGGGGCTCGAGCAGAGCGCGTTCATCCGCACGATGCGGCGCTTCGAGGGGCAGCTCGTCGCGCGAGAGCTCGCCGTCGACACAGACGTCGCGCTCGCCGACGCAGCGGGGGAGCCGCTCGGCATCACCGCGCGCGCCTTCGCGACGCCCGGCAAGCTGCCGGTGCACTTCGTGGGGCACGCCGAGCCGAGCCCCGACGACGCGATCGGCGTGTCGCTCTCCGAGCCCGGCGGCGCGTCGCTCGCGTACGCCACGGCCTGCGCGTCGCTCGAGGGCCTGGACCTCTCAGCGCACGCGGCGGTGTTGTTCGACGGCACGTTCTACCGCGAGGACGAGCTCGTTCGGCTCGGCCTGTCGAAGGCGCACGCGAAGGACATGGCGCACATGCCCATCAGCGGGCCCTCGGGCTCGCTCGCCCAGCTGGCGTCGCTCGGCGCGCGCAAGGTCTACACCCACATCAACAACACGAACCCGATCCTCGCCGCGTCCGAGGAGCGCCGCGCCGTCGAGGCGGCCGGCTGGGAGATCGCCTACGACGGGATGGAGATCGTCACATGACCACCGAGGCTTCCGCGGCCGGCCCGCCGCTCGATCGGGAGGCCTTCGTCGCGCGCCTGCGCGAAGAGGGCGAGAGGCGTTACCACGACCGTCACCCCATGCACGTGCGCATGCACGCCGGCAAGCTGTCGCGCGAGCAGATCCAGGCGTGGGTGCTCAACCGCTTCTACTACCAGACGCGGATCCCCATCAAAGACGCCATCATCCTGTCCAAGTCGGACAGCCCGGCCTTTCGGCGCATGTGGATGCACCGCATCGTCGACCACGACGGCGCGCAAGAGGGGGAGGGCGGGCTCGCGCAGTGGCTGCGGCTCGCCGAGGGCGTGGGCCTCGACGTCGACGAGGTCAAGAGCCTGCGCCGCGTGCTCCCGCAGGTGCGCTTCGCGTGCGACGCGTACGTGCAGCTGGTGCGCGAGCGGCCGCTCGTCGAGGCGGTCGCGTCGTCGCTCACCGAGTTCTTCTCGCCCGACATCATGGCCAAGCGCATCGTCGCGTGGGAGACCCACTACCCATGGGTCGCCGAGGCCACGCTCGCGTACTTTCGCGGCAGGGTCACGCGGGCTCGCCGCGACTCGCACGAGGCGATCGACTACGTGCTCGAGCACGCGACCACGCGCGAGGTGCAAGAGCGGTGCGTCGACGCGCTGATCACCAAGACCGACATCCTCTGGGCGCTGCTCGACGCCGTCGACCGCGCGCACCCCGACGAGGTAGCGGGGTGACGGCGTGAGCCTGCGAGCCGCACGCGCGCGCATCGAGGACGACGCGTTCGCGCCGAAGCTCGCTCGCCGCGCGCGCCTCAAGCTCGACCGACACGAGAACAAGTACATGATCGTGTACCCGGAGCGCGGCCTGGTGCTCAACGACGCCGCGGCCTCCATCGCGACGCGCTGCGACGGCGCGCGCACGGTGGCGACGATCGTCGACGAGCTCTGCGCCCTGCACCCCGACGCCCCGCGTGACGACATCGCGCGCGACGTGCGCGGGTTCGTCGTGGACCTGCTCGACCGGGGGCTGCTCGACCTCCGATGACCGCGCCTCGCCCCTACACCCTCATCGCCGAGATCACCCACCGGTGCCCGCTCGCGTGCCCGTACTGCTCGAACCCCATGGAGCTGGCTGCGCAGGGCGCGGAGCTCGACACGGC
>JAGQJA010000198.1 GCA_020430845.1 Myxococcales bacterium | reverse complement strand
CGGTAGTCGGGCATCTTCACGTAGTCGAAGTGCGCCCAGCCGTCGGAGTGCACGCTGATGGCGGTGCGGAGGTACACGTCGTCCTCCTGGAACCCCACGGGCCCCATCTCCTTCCACCAGTTGATGTAGTTGGGCTGCCACGCCTCGAGCGCGCGCTGGAGCTTCTTGTCGTCCGCCAGGTGGACGTTGTTCGGGATGCGCTCGTTGTTGACGTCGGACATTCGTGGCCTCTCGTGGTCGTGGTGCGGCGCGCGCGGGCGCCCGTTCACGCGGTGTGAAGATCGATCAGGTCCGGTTCCAGTCGAGCTCGGGTCGCTCGGGCCGGCCGTACAGGGTGAGCGCGCCGCGCGGTCCCACGGCGTTGGGGCGCTGGAAGATCCAGTTCTGCCAAGCCGACAGGCGCGCGAAGATCTTGGTCTCCATCGTCTCGGGGCCGCCGAAGCGCAGGCTCGCCTCCATGCCCGTGAGCGCGTCGGGGCTGAGCGACGCGCGCTCCTCGACGGCGATGCGCAGCTCGTCGTCCCAGTCGAGATCGTCGGGCGCGAACGTGACGAGGCCGAGCTTGGTGGCTTGCTGCGTGGGGATGGGAGCGCCCGAGGTCTCGAGCACGTGCCCCACGCGCTCCGGCTCGCGCAAGAACCGCGACTGCAGCCGCGTCAGCCCGTTGCTCATGGGCAACGGGCCCGCGTTCATGGGAGACGACGCCATCGTCACCTCTTCGTCCTCGCTGTCCTTCATGAAGACGCGGTCGGCGGCGAGCGCCAGCTCGAGCAGGCTGCCGGCGAAGCACGAGCCGGCGTCGACGATCGCAAAGAGGCTCTTGGCGGTGAGGTCGAGGCGCTTGAGCACGCGCTTCATGTGGAGCACGACCTCTCTCACGAGCCCGTCGTTCGCGTGCTTCGCCAGCATGGCGTCGACCTCGAGCACGTGCTTGGCGTCGCCCGCGGTCTTCAGCAGCACCAGGCCGATCTCGGGCTGGTTGAAGCGCAGATCGAGGAGGGCGTCGTCGAGCTCACGGAAGGCCGCGAGCGCCCACGCCTTCGCGCCGGCCTTGGCGAGCTCTTCGGGGGTCTTGGGCTGGTCGCCGTCGGGGGCGCGCACGGTGAGCGTCGCGGTGCGCGCGCCGCGGTCGAGCTCGACCGTCACGTGGGTGTATCGAGCGCCCGCGTCGGTGCGCTCGACCGAGAGCGGCGTGAGCGTGATCTTGCCGCGCTGATCGCGCTTGGACCGCGCCACGAGCGCGTCGACGCGCTCCTTGACCACGGCGTCGAACTTGGCCTTGGGCGGCGCCGCGTCGACGAGGTTCCACTCGAGCGCGCGTTTGCCGCGGACGCCCTCGGCCACGGTCGAGAACGCGTCGGCCAGGTCGCGACGGATCTTGCGCTTGTCGGTGAGCCGCGTGAGGCCTCCCGTGCCCGGGAGCACGCCGAGCAGGGGCGTCTCGGGGTAGCTCACGGCGCTCGAGCCGTCGTCGGCGAGCACGATCTCGTCGCACGCGATCGCGAGCTCGTAGCCGCCGCCCGACGCCGTCCCGTTGACGGCGGCCAACGTGGGGATGCCGCTCTCGGCCGCCATCTCTTCGAGGTAGAGGCGCGTCTCGTTGGTGAACTTGCAGAAGTTGACCTTGAAGCCGTGCGTCGAGCTGCCGAGCATGTAGATGTTGGCGCCCGAGCAGAAGATGCGGTCCTTGCCGCTCGTGACGACCATCGCCTTGACCTCGGGGTGCTCGAAGCGCACGCGCTCGATGGCGTCGGCGAGCTCGATGTCGACGCCGAGGTCGTACGAGTTGAGCTTGAGCACGTAGCCGGGGCGGAGCCCGAGGTCGTCTTGGATGTCCATCGACAGGCGCGCGACCTTGCCGCCCCACGCCTCGGGGAAGTCGAGCTTCCAGTGCTTGTAGCGGTCGGGGTGCGTCTCGAAGCGGACGGGCGGGTGCGCGGTCGTGTTCTCGGCCATCGAGGGTTCTTTAGGACAGGACAGGTCCGCGAGCAAGTAGTATAGTGCACTCCAGAGCTCGAATGGTGAAGTATAGTGCATCTTCGAAGGGGGCCCCTCGCGCCGCGGCCGAGCGGGACGCCGCGCGGGCCGGTCTGCTCTCGGGCCTGGGCGCCGCGGTGCGCGCGCGACGCAACGCGGCCGGGCTGACGCTCAAAGACCTGGCCGCGCGCGCCGACGTGAGCGAGCGCTTCTTGGTCCAGCTCGAGGGGGGGACCGGCAACATCTCGGTCGTGCGCCTCGAGGACGTCGCCGCCGCGCTCGGCACGACCGGCGCGGTGCTCCTCTCGGAGGTGAGCGCCCACGGCCACGAGCGCAGGCGTGAGCGCGACGTCGTGGCCCTGGTCGGGCTGCGCGGCGCGGGCAAGAGCGCGGTGGGCGCGTCGCTCGCCAAGCAGCGGCGTGTGCCGTTCCTCGAGCTCGACGCGCTCGTCGCCAGAGAGGCGCGCATGAGCCTCGGCGCGCTCTTCGAGATCCACGGCGAGGGCTACTACCGCCGCCTCGAGCGCGAGGTGCTCCAGCGCGTGCTCGAGGAGACGCCGCGGTGCGTGCTGGCCACGGGCGGATCGCTCGTGACGGACCCAGAGACGTGGTCGCTCCTGCGCGGGCGCGCCCGCACCGTGTGGCTGAGCGCGTCGCCGCGAGAGCACTGGGAGCGCGTCGTCGCGCAGGGCGACGCGAGGCCGATGCGTGGCCGCCCCGCGGCGATGGAAGAGCTCGAGGACCTGCTCGCGCGGCGGCGCCCGCTCTACAAGATGGCCCACCACGCGATCGACACGTCCGGCGCGGCGCTGTCCGAGGTGGTGGAGCGCGTGGCGCGGGCGGTCGCCTGACGGCGCGCGTGTTTTACGACGGCGCGGCGCGGTGGTATCTGCGCGTGTCTTGGAGGCGATGATGACCCGACTGTCCAGCTTCGTTCGTGGCGAGTGGCACACCCCGTCCGAGGGCGGCTCCGCCCTCGTGAACCCGTCCACCGAGGAGACGCTCGCGACGACGTCGACGAAGGGCATCGACTTCGGCGCCGCGCTCTCGTTCGCGAGAGACAAGGGCGGCCCCGCGCTGCGCGCGATGACGTTCGCCCAGCGCGGCGAGCTGCTCCGGCGCATGTCGCGCGCGATCCACGACAAGCGCGACGAGCTGCTCGGCGTCGGCATGGCCAACGGCGGCAACACGCGATCGGACGCCAAGTTCGACGTGGACGGCGCGTCGGGCACGCTCGCGGCCTACGCAGACCTCGCCGCGACGCTCGGCGACGCGCAGATCCTCGTCGACGGCGACGCGCTCCAGCTCGGCCGCGGCGCGCGCCTCTTCGGTCAGCACGTCCGCACGTCGCGCCACGGCGTCGCCGTGCACGTCAACGCGTTCAACTTCCCCGCGTGGGGCCTGGCCGAGAAGGCGGCGTGCGCGATCCTCGCGGGCATGCCGATCGTGTCCAAGCCCGCCACGAGCACCGCGCTCCTCGCGCACCGCCTCTCCGAGGTGCTCGTCGCGTCGGCCGACATCCCCGCGGGCGTCTTCAGCTTCGTGTGCGGCTCGGCCGGCGACATGCTCGATCACCTCGGGCCGAGCGACGTGCTCGCGTTCACGGGCTCGAGCGACACCGCGGCGACGCTGCGCGCGCACAAGGCGTTCGTCGAGCGCGCGGCGCGGATCAACGTCGAGGCCGACAGCCTCAACTCGGCGGTGCTCGGCCCCGACGTCGACGAGGGCGGCGAGGCGATGAACCTCTTCATCGGCGACGTGGCGCGCGAGATGACGCAGAAGACGGGCCAGAAGTGCACCGCGTTCCGGCGCCTGTACGTGCCCAAGGACAAGGTCGACGTGGTCATCGAGCGCCTCGGCGAGCGCCTCGGAGCCGTCAAGGTGGGCGATCCCACGGCCGACGGTGTCACGATGGGCCCCGTGTCGACCGCGCAGCAGCTCGCCGACGTGCGCGCGGGCGTGAAGAAGCTCGAGGCGTGCGCCAAGATCGTGTTCGGGAGCGTCGCGCCGCTCGACGGCATCGGGGCGCCGGCCGGCAAGGGCTACTTCGTCGGGCCCGTGCTCTTGCGGTGCGACGCGCCGGCGCCCGGCGACGCGGTGCACAGCCACGAGGTGTTCGGGCCCGTCGCCACCGTGATCGCGTACGACGGGACGGCGGCGCACGCGTCGGCGCTCGTGGCCGCGGGCGGCGGCGGACTGGTCGCGAGCGTGTACTCCGACGACCGCGCGTTCACGCGGGACATGATCCTGGGGGTGGCCCCCTACACCGGGCGCGTCACGCTCGGCAGCGAGAAGATCGCGGGCCAGGCGCTGCCGCCCGGCATGGCGCTCCCGTACCTGCTCCACGGCGGGCCCGGTCGGGCGGGGGGCGGGGAAGAGCTGGGCGGCGTCCGGGGTATGTACCTCTACATGCAAAGGACCGCGCTCCAGGGTGACCGAGCCGTTCTCGAGGCGCTGACGGGCAAGAAGTGACGTGAGGCCGAGCAGGGTCGCAGCGCGTCTCGTCGGTCTGGCCTTGGCGGGCCTCCTCTTGGCCTGCGGCGGCGCGGGCGCGCCCTCCTCCCGCGGCGGCGTCGTCTTCGCCGGCGGGGCCGCCGACGCGAGCTTCGACCCCGACGAGCCGCGCCTCGTCAAGGCGCGGGCGCAGGTGACCGAGCTGCTCGGCCACGAGCTCGAGCTGTCGGTCGATGCCGCGCTCGTGCCCAAGTGGCGCGGCAGCATGGCGTCGGCCATCCTCGGCGCGCTCGAGGCGGCCGCGCAGGACCTCGCCGAGATGAAGCGGCGCGAGCCCGAGGCCTTCGCGTTCGCCAAGAAGCTCGCACGGATCGAGTGTGTGTATACTGCACTCGCTCCCGCGCGCCGCACCTGGCACCGCGACGCGATCGACGCCGAGCTGCGCGGGGACACACTGCACGTCCGCGTGCGCTCGGGCTCCGGCGAGCTCGTCCCGCGCGGGCTGGTCCGCGCGCACCTGGTCGACGCCTGGGAGAAGCAGACGTCGGAGCGGCTCGCCGGTCTCGCGCCGGGCGACGTCGCGGCCGCCGATCAGGTCGCGTGGGTGCGGCAGGTCACACGAGAGGCCGACGGCGACCCACGAGACGCGGCGGCGATCGAGAACGCGCCGATGGCCGAAGCGCTGACCAAGGTGCTGGCGCTCGACGCGCGCGCCACCGGCGCCGGCCGAGAAGAGACGCAGAAGTGGCTCACGACGACGGCGAGCCGTTGGTTCGCGCGGGTGCACACCAACAAGCCCGACCTCGTCCGCGCCGCCTCGGCCTCGTCGGGGTTCCGCCGCGCCGAGGACGCGTGGTCGAAGTGGGCGCTCGCGCATCAATCCTCGCTCCCCGACGAAGATCGCCTCCACGTGCTCGAGGCGCTGTTCGTGCGCGTGCACGACCGCGGCCCGGGCGCGCCGCGGCATCCGGCGTCGGTGTTCCCGCACGTCGACCGCTTCGGCCTCGCGCTGCAGATCGTCGACGAGTGGCGCGCGCAGAAGCACCCGGGCGCGTCGCGCGACACCGCGGCGTCGCGATCGCACGAGCACATCGTGTGTCCGCGGCCGCTCGAGGGCACGTCGAGGCCGCGGTCGCCCCACTGCAACCACGACATCTACGACATGGCGCGCGACGACGCGAACGTCGCCCGCCGCCTCGCCGAGGCCATGGTGTCGCGTCACGACCCGATCCTGGCCGAGCAGGTCTTCGCCAACTTCGAGGGGGCGCCGACGGCGTTCGTCCTGTCGATGTGGCGCGCGATCGAGCAGGACCCCGTGAGCTGGAAGGCGGCGGGGCGCGTCTTCATCGAAGAGCTGTCGACCACCGCCGACAAGCCGATGCTCGTCGCCGAGGCGCGTCGCTTGTGGCGCGAGCGCCCCGACCGCCGCGGCGAGGCCTTGTATCTGCTCGTGCACGTCGACCGCTACGGCAACGGCGCGTACGAATGGGACGGCTTCGAGCAGGACTTCGGGCAGAAGGTCGGGCGCGCGGAGCTCGACGCGTACCTCGCGCAAGGGCCGCTGGCCGTGCTGCACCTGCCCACGCTCTGGCCGGCGCTCGCCGACATGCCGCGCGGGCCGTCGATCCTGAAGCCGCTCGAGCTCGCGTGGGCCGGTCCCACGCTCCACGCGCTGGCGCAGCAGCCCTACGGCGCCACGCGCAGCATCATCGGCAAGCTCTGCGGGGAGCGCGCCGTCGACGAGGTGCGCGCCGTCCAAGGAGTCGTCGCGCGCTTCGCGGCGTCGCGGGGTGAGCACGCAGGGCCGGCGTCGCGCCTCGCCAGCGAGCTCGACGCCTCGACGTGCGCCAAGCACAAGCCCTCGGCGAGTCGGCCCCCGCGCGGGCGGGTCATCGAACCGTTCGGCAAGCGCCGTCGCGTCCGCATCGGCCCCAAACCGCCGGCCGATCCCAAGGCGCCGTCCCCGCGCAAGCCGAGGTCACTTTGATCGCGGTGAGGCGCCTGGTCATGTGCGTCGCGCTCTCCGCGGCCGCGCTCGTCGCGTGCGGCGGGGGAGGGGCGTCGGCCTCGGGCGTGCGGCTCGTGTCGACGTCGCCCCGCGGCGAGGTGTCGGTCAAATCCGACTCCCCGCGCCTCGTCGCGGCGTCCAAAGAGCTGACGGCGCTCCTGGGGCACGAGGTCACATTCGATCTCGACGCCGCCCTCTTGCCCGACCACGCGCCGCACCTCGAGACCGCGTTCGCCGACGCCGTGGAGACGACGGCGCACGCGCTCTCGGTCATCAAGCGCGACGACCCGCGCGCCTTCGCCTACGCAGCGCCGCTCGTGGGCGCGCTCGTGGTGCGCTACGACGCGACGCTGCGAGAGCCGCGCGGCGAGCTCGACGAGGCGAAGAAGGAGCTGCGCGTGCGGGTGCCGCGGGCGTCGTTCTCGCTGGTGACCGACGGCGCGATCCACGCCGCGATCGACGAGGCTCACCACGCCTACGTCGCCAGACGCTACGCCAAGGCCGATCCGAGAGGCCTGTCGCAAGACGAGCTCGAGGAGATGTGGGACACGATCCTCCACCACTGGCGCTACGAGAAGAAGGAGGACCCGCCGCCGCAGCCTCCGGCGTGGGATCCGGGGCGCAAGATCGTCGCGGACGACGCGCGTGGGCGGGCCGTGCTGCGCGCCCTGTCGCTCTTTCCTCATGCCCAGGGAGAGCTGCGCGCCCGGCTCGTCGAGTGGCTCGTGCACGAGCGCCACTACCTCTTGCTCGCGTGGGAGCACCACCCCGACGAAGCGCGTCGCGCCCCTCCCGACTCCGTGCTCAAGCACGTGCAGGCGGCGTGGGTCGCGTGGTTCTTGGCCGAGCTCCCCCGTCTCGAGACCAAGCACAAGGTCGAGATCGCGCGCCTCGCCTTCCAGGGCCGCCCGCACGACCGCGACTACGCGCGCGAGGCGCTCGCGGGGTTCGACGCGTTCGCGTTCGGGCTCGAGGTGTTCGACGGGTGGGTCAAGGCCGGCATGCCCACGGGCGGCGACGGCGACGACGAGCTCGCCGACACGGTTGTCTGTCCGCACCGCCTCGACGCCGACGGGCAGCTCACACGCAACCGAGGCTGCGGACCCGGCTGGCACCGCATGGCGCTCTCCGCCGAGCGCCGCTCCGCGTTCGCCAAGACGCTGCTGCGAGCTCCCCCCGCGGCCGCGGCGTCGCTCGCCGCGGGCCTCAAGTACGAGACCGATCTCGTGGTCGCGCTGCTTCGCGCCGTGGAGTCGAGCGCCGCGCACCACGCCGCGGTGCTGCGCGTGCTCGCCGGCGAGCTCCGGTTCGGCTCACGCGAGGCGGCCCGCGTCGAGGGCTTTCGCCTCTATCGCGCGAGCGCGAGCCGGCGTGGCGGGGCGCTCTACCTCCTCATGTCGACCGACTTCGCGCACGGCGTCGACGACGTGTTGCCGGGGTTGGCCCCGCCGCCGACCGCGACGGAGCTCGGGGCGATGCTCGACCTGACGCCCGACGCGATGCGCTTCGCCCCCGCGCTCTGGGGGCACATGCAGGGGGGCCGCGAGGCCGAGACCGTGGTGGCGCACCTCGACCGCTTCATCGACGACGGGGCGACGCCGAACGCGCACCGCGGTGAGCCCGACGCGACGGTGCAGAAGCTCGTCGACGCCGCGTGTCGCGTGGGGCGCCCGGGTGATCTCGCCGCGCTGCACACGTACTTCGCCCGCCGCGCGTCGACCCACGGCGCCGAGTCGACGCGCTGGGCAGGGGTCAAGGACCAGACACGCGCGGGGGCGTGCTCGGCGCG
>JAGQJA010000197.1:10617-18925 GCA_020430845.1 Myxococcales bacterium | reverse complement strand
ACCGGCCGGCTCCACCAGATCCGGCGCCACCTGCGCCACATCGACCACCCGCTCGTGGGCGACGTCGCCCACGGCTCCGGCGCGATCAACCGCCACTACCGTGCGACCTACGACCTCCACCGGCTCGCCCTGCACGCGTCGTCGATCGCGTTCCCACACCCCGAAGGCGGCGCCCGCGTCGAGGTGCGCGCGCCGATGCCCGACGACATGGGCCTCGCCCTCGACAAGCTCGGCCTGCCGCGCGGCGAATAATTTTACCCGGGTGCAATTGACAAGGGATATTACCCGGGTCATATTCACCCCATCATGAGCCCTGTCGCCAGCCCCCCCAAGGACAACGTCCCCACCTTCGCCGCCTTCGTCGGCACGCGCTGCGTCGCGCGCGGCCCGCTCGAGGCGACGCTGCGCAAGTGCAAGCGACACGTCGACGAGGGCGGTGACGAGCCCGTGCTCGTCTTCGACGACCAAACCGGCAGGCAGCTCGACTTCGACCTCCGAGGCACGGCCGACGAGGTCGTGGCCCGAGCGATGCCCGCGAGCAAACCCGCCGGCCCGGGCCGCCCGCGGCTCGGCGTCGTGTCGCGCGAGGTCTCCCTCTTGCCGCGCCACTGGGAGTGGCTCGAGGATCACCCCCAAGGCATCTCCGGAGCGCTGCGACGCCTCGTGGACGAGGCGCGCAAGCGCGAGCCCGAGAAGGAGCGCGCCAAGCGCCGGCGCGCCGCGGCGAGCCGCTTCATGTGGGCGGTCGCAGGCAACCTCCCCGACTTCGAGGAGGCATCCCGCGCGCTCTTCGCCGAGGACGACGCGACCCTCGACGCGCTGATGCGCAAGTGGCCCGCCGACGTGCGCAAGCACGTGCGCGCGATGGTCGACGGCTGACGCGCGCGCCGGCGCGTCGGGCAACGCCCGCCCTTCTACTTGGCGGGCGTCAACGGCGCGGCGATGAACACCATGCGGTAGTCGACGCAGTACACGATCACGCCGGAGTATCCGCTCGTGTCGGTGCCCGGCGGGATCGTGTACGTCAGGTTGCCGCTCGTGGAGCGGAGCACCCCCAGGTCCAGCGAGCCCTTGTCGACGTCGTCGCCGGTCGAGGGGCTCGCCTCCTTGGTGAGCAGCACGTGGAGCGCCGGCCCGTTCTGCACGCTGAGCGTCTCCAGTCGCACGTAGGGCGCGCCGTCGGCCCCCCGCACGACGAGCGCCTTGCCCGATCCGTCGTAGCTCTTTCGTTCGAAGTCGCCGCTCGCGAGCACGACAGCGCCGGCCGGGGGCGTAGGCGTGCTGGGCCCGGGCTCGGTCGTCGGCGCGCCGCTCGACGACGGGGCGCCGGGCGCAGGCGCGTTGGCCTGCCCCCCGGACGGGGGAGCCTCGTCCGCCGGCGCGTCCGACGTGGGCCCGGGCGGCGCCTGTTGCTCCACCGCGCACCCGGCCGCCGTCAGCGACGCCATCACCCCGACCACCAGACCCCAACGACGCACGCGATCTCGCATTCGATGTCCTCCCTCTTGCCGAAGCCAGAGGGACTACGCGGCCGCACCTCAGGCGTTTCGGCGTTCGCGAAAAAAAGATCGCGGCCCCCTGGACGAACCGCGATCCACCGCGCCCGTCGCCGCACGCGGGTCAGTCGTCGTCTGGGACCGTGCGCTCGGTGTCCGGAGGCAGCTCGAACGCGTGACCGCCTTCGACCTGCGGCACGTGGGCGCCCCCCTGCATGGGCGTCGCCACGACCAGATCGCCCGGCGTGCGCGCCACCGTCGCGTCGACGACCACGGGCGTGCCGACGGCGACCCGCTCGATGGCCTCGGCCACGGAGCTGGCGTAGAGCACGTCGCGATCACACACGACGCAGCGACGCGCGCAGGGATCGGCCGTCGCGCGAAGGGCGTCCCACGAGCGCGCACACGCGGCGGGCTCGTCGCAGCCCTCGATCGGACCGCGCGAGATGGCCCTGCGCATCTCTACGCTCACGAGCGGCGTCAGCGCCTTCACGCGATGGCGCAGCACGGGCTCGCGCGGATCGGCCTCCTCGATGTCGAGCAACGTCAGCTCCGAGCGCACGAGCTCGGCGCAGTCGTGGCGCCCTCGCTCTTCGAGCCAGTCCGCGTAGACGAGGCGGCACGCGACATCGCGCGGTGCCGCGGCGATCCCGCGCAAGAACGCGCGCTCGGTCGCCTCGTCGTCCTCCAGCGTGCGCATCGACGGCGGCGGTCGGAGCGGGCCGTCGTCGCGCTCGGTCCCGATGTCGGCGAGGTGCGGGTGCCGCACGGTCTCGACCGATGTCTCCTCGTCCGACGACGCCATCCGAGGGAGCGTACCGGCGATCGACGCGCTCAAAAAGGGCTACGCGCGGCGACCGAGCAAGCCGCTCAGCGCGGAACGTCCGTGACGGAGACCGCGACGACGCGGCGCGGCGCGGCGCGCTCGACGAACGCGACGACGCGCGCTCCGTCCGCCGTGAGCCCCGCCGGCAGGTTGACCGTCACCCGCGCCGATCCGCCCGCGGCGGCCACGGCGCCGGCGTCGACCAAGCTCCGCGCGATGGCCGTGTGCGCCAGCGTCTTGCCCGCGTTCTCGCCGCGAGGCACCGGCACCTCTGCCCTGCGCTGCACGAGCGCGACCCACGCGTGACCCGCGCCGCCCGGCAGCGCTCCGATCTCGAGCGTCACGTCGCGTGACGCGGGCCCCGCCCGAGAGGCCCCCACGACCACCCTCAGCGCCGCCCGGGCCTCACGCGCCGACGAGGCCGCCGCGCGCTCGATGGCGCCGCCGCGGCTCCCGAGCACGTCGGTCGCGCCGTCGACGACGGCCTGCGGCGTGTAGACCCCTGCCCCGAGCGACGTGTACCCGCGTTGTCGCGACGACGCCCACGACGACGAGAACGGATCGCGCCACCCGAGCCGATCCCAGTAGTCGACGTGGTACGCGAGCGGCACGATCTCGACGCCCGCGACGGGCTGGGTCGCCTCGAGACGCGCGAGCTCGGCGTCCGCAGGTGGGCAGCTCGAACAGCCCTCCGACGTGAAGAGCTCGACCAGCACGGGCGTACGCGCCCCGCCCGCGGTCGCAGCGCCCGCCCCTCTAGGTGCCGGCGCAGGAGCGGGTCCACCTGCCGGAGCCGCCCCGGAGCGTGTCGCGATGTACGTCCCGGCGCCGAGCAGGCCTGCGCCGAGGATGAAGAGGGCGATGCGGCGCGACATGTGACGTTCTACGCGGGCGCGACGCGGCGGTTTCGCCGTGATGTACGCGCGTGTGCGCACACCAGAACCTTCGACACAGACGAAACCGCGCGCCGCTCCCACGCATACTAGGAGACATGATTCGTCGCGTCGCCCTCGTCGCCCTGCTCGTCCTCTCCGCGTGCCGCGGCTCCTCGATCGGCGCAGACGCGCTCGGCAAGAGCGAGGGCGCCCCTCGCCAAGAGCTCCGTCGGCACGCGCCCCGGCCACGTCGGCGAGTCCAAGGAGCTGACCCCCGCGCCCGGCAACGCCCTCGCCGTCTTCGCAGGAGGATGTTTCTGGGGCACCGAGGACGTCTTCCGTCACGTGCCGGGCGTCGTCGCCACAGCCGTGGGCTACACCGGCGGACGCACCGAGAAGCCGACGTACGAGGACGTCTGCAGCCACACGACCGGCCACGCCGAGGCAGTGCTCGTGGAGCACGACCCCAAGAAGATCTCGTACGCCGAGCTGCTCGACATCTTTCTCGAGGCCCACGATCCCACGCAGAAGGACCGGCAGGGGCCCGACGTCGGCGATCAGTACCGGAGCGCGATCTTCACGCTCGACGCGGCGCAGGCCGACATCGCCAAGAAGGCCATCGCGCGCGCGCAGCCTGCGCACGACAAGCCGATCGTGACCGAAGTGACGCCGCTCGGGACGTTCTACCTCGCCGAGGGCTACCACCAGCAGTACTCGGAGCGCACCGGGCGTCACTCGTGCCCGCTGCCGGCCGGCCTCAAGAAGCGCCTCGGCATGGACACGTAATCGCCTGCGCGACGCGCGCGCACGAACGCGACAGGACGCGGTCTCGCCCTCACGCGCTCACGGGGCGATGCGCTTGCACTCCGGAAAGAACGCCGCCGCGGCGCCGTTCTTGTTGATCGACGTGCAGAGCCCGACGCAGAACGACGCGTCGGTGCGCCCGGCGCAGCAGGCGTCGACGGCCGTCATGAGCGGGAACGAGCCTTCGATGCCGGCGCCGCACTGCGCCGACGCCTGGTGCTGGGCAAAGCACGAGAGCGCGGCGGCGTTCGACGCGCCCGACGACGCCTGCTCGCACCGCGTGAGGCACCCGCCGCACGACGTGCCCACGAAGCCGAAGTCGGCGAGCTGCTGCTTCATCACGGTGCCGACCGTGCGGTTCTCGCCCACGCAGTCGGCCATGAGCTGACACGCGGCCTGACACCCCGCCGTGGCGGAGGCGCCGCACGTGATGGCCGGCAGCGGCGGCGCGACGTACGGGGACTCGCTGCACGTCACCGCGGCGCCCACGGGCGCGGCCGGCACGGGAGCGCGCGGGCCGCCCTTGGGGTGCGCGAGCAGCGCGTCGATGAACCAGCCGTTGATGGGAAGCCACGCGTGGCCGAGGTCGTTGCCTCGACACTGCGCTTGCTGCACCTTCGGCTCCTTGTCGTAGTGCTGCGAGGCGAGCGACGCCTGCTCGACGAAGCTGAACTCCGGCACCGTCACGCCGTTCGGCGTCGTGCCGCGATAGGTGTCGTTGTCGCCGCCCCACGTCACGACGACGAACATGTCCGAGAGCGGCGCGCTCGTCCCGTTCGACGTGAGCGAGAAGACGCCCGAGCCGACGATGCCCCCGGCGACGAGCTCGGAGCGCGACCGCAGCACCTTGTTGGTGAAGATACCGCCGGCCGAGTGACCGCCGACGAAGATGCGCGTCTTGTCGATCGACAGGTGCGCGGCGGTGCACCCCACGAGGGCGTCGAACAGCTCGAGGTCGGCGTTCTTTCCGTTCTCGCTCCCGGGCGCGCGCATTGCGTCCCAGATCGGCCAGAACGAGCCGTTGCCCGCGCTCGACGGCACGACCACGACGAAGCCCTTGGCGGCGAAGTCAGCCAGCTTGGCCCGCGCGGCGAAGCGCGTCCCGTTCTCGCTCGTGCCGTTGAAGCCCACGAAGAGCGGCCGCGGCCCGGTGAACGTCGCCGGCGGCTCGATGAGGACGAACTCGCGCTGCTGACCCGCGACGGTGAAGCCCTCGTTGAGCCCCGCGACGGGGCGCTTGTCCTTGTAGCCGTCGGGACACGACGCGAGCGGGTCTGCCGGCAGCGGCTCGGGCGCGGGACCGGCGGAGGCGTCGGGCTGCTCCGGCGTGGGCGCGTCGGTGGGCGGTGCGCTCGCGGGAGGCGACGTCGCGCTCGAGCACGCGACGAGCGCGCACGCGAGCGTGATGCCGAGACCGACGTGTCGAGCGAGGCGCATCACGTGGCGATCACTGCGGGACCGACGTGCCCGACGGCATCGCGAGTCGCTTGGCCTTCTCCATGTCGGCCGAGCTGTCCATGAACGCCACCGTCGCGACATAGTCGACCTTGCGCGTGCCGGCCGCCTGCATCGAGTTCACGAGGAACGCCGTGGGCGAGTAGTTGGGCACGTTCTGGACGCCCGCGTTGAGCTGCGCCGCGGCGCCCGCGACCATCTCCGCCGGCGCGCCCTGGGCGCGGGCCGCGTAGTACTGCGAGAGGCCCGCCATGAGCGGCGCGACCTGCTCGGCCACCGCGCGGTGCCCCGACGAGAGGCGTCCGCCGTTCACGCCGGTCGCGAAGACGTCGTTGACGAAGCGGCCGCGGTCGGCGGCGGGGGCCGTCATGAGCGAGAGCAGCGGGCCCTCGGCGAGGCCGATCGAGCCGGCGTCGGGGGCGGCGAGCTGCATCGGGTCGAACACCGGCTTGACGCACGACGCGCCCTCGGGGCCCGCGTCCTTGATCTCGGCCTCGGTGCAGTTGGACAGCGCGAGCATGTGCCACGCGAACTCGGAGCAGTACATCGGCAGCTCCATCGTCCCGCGGTTGAGGATGATCTTTCCGAGCTCGGTCACCGTCTGCTGGGTCGTCATGCGCTTCGACGCGAAGATCGGCGTCAGGTAGTCCTTCTGGAAGCGGACCTTGCCGTAGGCGCGGTTCTGCGCGACGGCCGTGGCCCAGCCGCGGAGGCGCTCGCGGCGCGCGTCGTCGAAGCCGACGGGGCGAACGATGTGCAGCGCGTCGGTGCCGTTGTCGACGCTGCCCGAAGAGGTCGTGCCGCCGGTGAAGTGCAGCGTCGAGAACTGGCCGACGTACTCGCCGTCGAGGGGGCTGTCGACGTTGTAGGCCTGTCCGTTCTTCGTGTAGACGAGGCTCGCGTGGGTGATGCCCATCTGGATGTGCGGGTAGGCCATCGTGCCCGCGAGCTCCGGGCGGAAGGTCAGCGCGATGTCGCCGTCTTGCAGGACGCCGGCCCGCGCGAGCTGCTGGGCCATGTCGGCGCGCGCGGCGCGCTTCTGCGAGGGCGACGTGCCGTTCTGGCGGATCGCGATGACGCGCAGGCCCGCGTCCTTGATCTCGGCCGACTCGTTCCACACCGTCGGGTACGAGTAGCCGCGGCGGTTGATCTCCGTCGTCACGGCCGCCTTGGGCACCGAGAAGTAGAACGGGACGTCGAGGAGCTTGTTGGCGTCCTGGCTCGACGAGATGTGCTGCTCGGAGGCGTCGGCCTCGTCCTCGGTGGGGGCCGCGCAGCCGGAGCCGACCGCGAGGGCGAGGAGAGCGATGAGGGAGAGGCGAGCCTTGAGGGGGAGCGAGGGAGCCATGTTGGCTACACATACCTACATGTAGTGTGCCAGGGGTCCGCGCGTGATCCGCTTCAATGATTCTAGACAGTTGGAGCGCGAGCCGGGTGAGAAGCGGTGGATCTCAGATCCAGGGTGGGCGTTATTTTCCGGCCCCGCGTCGCGCGCCATACAGCGCCCGACCGGCGGCGTAGAGCGCGAGCCCGATCGGTCCGAAGAAGATGCTCGTGAAGAGCGCCGGAGCCACGAGCGCGTGCGGCACCCCGCGCTCGCGCGCGTCGAGGAACATCCAGCGACCGACGAACAGGTCGAACCCGCCGGCGTACGTCCAGTACATCGTCGAGGCCCACGGCGTGCCCATGACCGTCGCCATCGCCTCGGGCGACGGGGCGCGCAACGCGGCCACCAGCTCCGGCAGGTGCGGGAGCGTGACCGCCAGGTAGCAGACGAGCGGCGGCGCGACGATCCACGGCGACGCGATCACGCGCGCGGTGATCGCCGCGCGCGGGAAGAAGATCATCAGCGCCCAGAACGGAAGGACGCTGATCGCAGACGCGTGGAAGAGAACGTCGATTCAGTCCTCGTCTTCTTCGGTCTCACCGCTCTCGTCGGCGAGCAGCCAGGCAGACACGGGCGGCAGATCGTCCTCCACGAAGGGCCCTCCGACCTCGTCCATCGACAGCTCGTTGCGCGCGTCCTCGAGGACGAAGCCCGCCGACGTCGCCGACGCGATGAACTCGGTGCCGAAGCTCTCCGCGTCGTGGGGCCTCTCGAAGGTCCCGCTCTCGGGCGTCGGCAAGAACGCGTCGGCGCTGTCCTTGCGCGCCTGACGTTTGAGCACTTGGTTCCTCGACATGGTGCGCTCCTTTCATCGACAGGCGCTCGGCGCCCCGGTCCACAAAAAAGCGAGCTCGAAGAAGTGCGCGCGCGAGACTCCGGCGCGACCACAGTAGGTTTGCACCACGCATGAGCTCGGGCAAGGCGCCCGCGCCGAACCGACATCCGCCTACCTGGGTCACGAAGGGCGGTAGGATGCGCGCATGCGCCAGATCTGGATCACCAAGGCCGGCCCCCCCGAAGTCCTCCAGGTGCGAGAGGCCCCCGACCCCGAAGCCGCGCCGGGTGAGGTGCGTGTGCGGGTCAAGGCCGCGGGCATCAACTTCGCCGACCTCATGGCGCGCGTGGGGCTCTACCCCGACGCTCCGAAGATCCCCTGCGTCGTGGGCTACGAGGTCTCGGGTGTGATCGACCAGGTCGGCGAGGGCGTGAGCACCTTCGCCGAGGGCGACCGCGTCTTCGCGATGCCCAAGTTCGGTGGGTACACCGACACGCTCGTGATCTCGGCCAAGCAGACGTTTCGCATGCCCGACGCGATGAGTTTCGAGGCCGCGGCGGCGCTGCCGGTGGCCTACCTCACCGCGTACAACATGATGATCTACACGGGCAACCTGCGCCGCGGCGCGCGCGTCCTCGTGCACTCGGCCGCCGGCGGGGTGGGGCTCGCGGCGCTCGAGCTCGCGCGCAC
>JAGQJA010000197.1:10064-10530 GCA_020430845.1 Myxococcales bacterium | reverse complement strand
TACGAAGAGGCGCGCGGGCTGCTCGGCGAGCACGGCTTCGACCTCGTGCTCGACCCGGTGGGCGGCGCGTCGTGGAAGAAGGCCTACGACATGCTCGACAAGAACGGCCGCCTCTGCTGCTTCGGCATGTCGGCCGCGGGCGGCTCGGGCAAGACGCGCAGCCTCTTCACCGCCGCGATGGCCCTGCTCAAGTCGCCCAAGTTCTCGGCCATGGACCTCATGGACAAGAACCGCACGGTCACGGGCTGCAACATGGGTCACCTCTTCGACCGGCTCGACCAGCTCACCGAGCAGTTCGAGGCGCTCGTGGCGATGGCCGGCCGCGGCGAGATCTCGCCCCACGTCGACCGCACCTTCGGCTTCGAAGAGGCGCCGCTCGCCCACCACTACATCCACGACCGCAAGGCCAAGGGAAAGGTGTTGCTCGTGCCCGAGGACGCGTCGTGACCCGCCACGTCGTCGTCAC
>JAGQJA010000197.1:5136-10019 GCA_020430845.1 Myxococcales bacterium | reverse complement strand
GGCGATCGCGTGACGCTCGCCGCGCGACGCGTGAGCCTGCTCGAGGCGCTCGCGGCCGATCACGAGGGCCGCGCCTTCGTGCACGCGGTCGACCTGGGCGATCCGGACAACGCGGCAGGGCTCCTCGACGCGGCGCGCGCCGAGCACGGACCGATCGACGTGCTCGTCAACAACGCGGGCGTGCAGATCGTGGGGCCGTCGGAGGACACCGACTTCGACGCGGGCGTGCGCCTGCTCACGCTCAACGTCCACACGCCGCTCCGCCTGACGACCCTCGCGCTTCCCGAGATGATCGCGCGGCGCTCGGGAACGATCGTCGACGTCGCCTCGATGGCCGCGATCGCGCCGACGCCGGGCATGCTCTTCTACAACGCGTCCAAGGGCGCGCTCGCCGCCGCCTCGGAGGGGCTCCGCGGAGAGGTGCGGCGCCACGGCGTGCACGTGGTGACCGTGTACCCCGGACCGGTCAAGAGCGCGATGGAGGCGGCGGCCCGAGAGAAGTACCAGGACAGCGCGGCCGTGCAGAAGGTCCCCACCGGCACCGCCGAGGAGCTCGCGCGCCTCGTGCTGCGCGCCATCGACAAGAAGACACCTCGCGTCGTCTACCCCAAGGTGTACGGCATGGCGCGACACTTTCCGAACATGACGCGCTGGATCACCGACGCGCTCACGCCCGAGCTCAAGAGGCTCCCGGACAAGACGTGAGCGCGCGCGCGATCGCGACCACGTCGGCGAGCCTGCGCCCTGCCCTGCCCTGACCGAGCGCGGGCCCCGCGTCGACGCCGAAGCTCTCGCGACAGCTCTCGAGGGCCCCGACACGCCGCCGGGCGTGGACCCGGGCTACGTCGCGCAGGTCGAGCCGCAGCTCGCCGAGCGCGCCGCCGGCCTCGCGCAGGAGCGTCTGCGGGTAGGCGCCCCACGAGCACGGCACGTCGCCCGCGCGCAAGAAGCGCGACCACCGCGCGAGCGCCTGCCCGAGCGGCTCTCCCGCCTCGAGCGCCGCGCGTGGGAGCTCGGTGTGGTTCGGCGTGACGGGGCACAGCGGCCCGCGTGGGGCCACGACGGCCTCGAAGGTCTCGCCGGTGTGCACCCTGCACGCGACCCACTGCACGATCTCGTCGGGAGCGTGCGCGCGCTCGTCGGCGTCGTAGGGCCACGCGTTCGCCTCTGCGTGTATACACATGAGATTCGGCGCGAGCTCCCGCAGCCGGGCTACCGCGCGCGGCACGCGGCGTGGCGCGACGCGGGCGTGGCGCTCTCGTGGCGCGCCCAGACGCGACGCGTAGGAGATCTGCGCGTCGACCATCGCGCGGAAGGGCACGAGCATCTCGGCGAAGCGCGGCGCGTCTCCCTCGAGCACACCGAGCACCTGGACCAGGGCCTCGACGGTCGACACGTAGTCGTCGCGAGGCTCCTTGCGGATGCGGTAGTCGCTCGGCGCCGGCGGCCGGAACGCGTACCGCGGCAGCGCCGCGAGGGCCGGGCTCGAGCGCACGATCTTGCGCGCCTGCCACCACGTGCCGTCGACGACGACGAGCGTGACGGGCCCGCGCGGCGGCTCGCGCTCGATGTCGATCGCGCCGGGGCCCGGGTAGAGCAGGACGGCGGGCCTCGACGCGTCGTGCGCGAACGGGAGCTCGGACCACGACACGCCCACGTGAAGGTCCGAGGACGGCAGGCAGAGCTTGGCGATGCGCGCCGTGTTGATCGGGACGTCTCGCTCGCGGGGGTGCTGCAGGATCTGCACGCGTGTGCGCGTCTGGAGCTCGGGGACGAACCGGCAGTAGCAGACGGTCTCGGGGCGGAGGCACGTGCGACACACCGCGCGGTGCGTACGTTCGCCCGACGATGAGGCCTCGCGTCCACCCATGGGGCCGCGGACCTTAGCACGGCGCCTGCCCTTCAGCGCGACGCGGGCGAGCCTGCGAGAGGCGCGACGCGAAAGTGCTTCCAGGCCGCGACGACGCGCGCCGCGAGCGCCCGGGCCCGCGCGTCGAGCGAAGGTCGGACGGCGGCGACCAGCTCCACGAGCTCCTCGCGCAGCGCGTCGGCGAACGGCCCCGCGAGCAGCTCGGGGTGGTGGCGCCCGAGCTGCGCCCCGGCGTCCCGACCGATCTCGGCGAGCTCCGCGCCCGAGCGGACGTCCGAGGCCGCGAGCTCACGGTAGTGCGCGCGCCAGGCGTGGCTCGAATACAGCTTGCCTTCGATCCTCGCGACGCCGAGCAGGCGGTCGGGGCCGCCGCCGAATCGCGCCTCGCCGACGACGGACCGCAGGGCCGCACTACCTGTACTCTGCAGGCACTTGCCCAGCGGCTCGCTCGAGGCCTCCTTGGCCTCCATGATGACGTCGTCGTCGGGCGAGGGCGTGGGGCCCTCGACGCGCACCAGATACTTGCGCTGGCGCGCGCTGCCGATCCCGGCGACCAGGCGTCCGCCGTTCTTGACCCTGAAGAACGACGCGTCGAGGTCGGGCCGGAAGCGACGCATCTTCACGGCGTAGGCCTCGAGCATCGCGCGCTCGGCGCTGCGCTCCGCGACGTCGGCGGGCTGGATCATCGCGTCGACCTCGGCGAGCCACGCCGAGAGCGAGGGCGCGAACGCCTCTCGGGCGCGGCGCGCGAGCGTCGGCTCGGGCACCTCGAAGCGAGGGTCTCTGAGCGTGGCCGCGTACCCGTCGAGGAACGCGGCGACGCTGGCCGACGCGGACGCGGCGTCGGGCGCGGCCAGGTGGAGCGACGTGGCGAAACGCGCGAGGTCGACGATCGCCGGACCGAGCGCCGCCTCGTCGAAGTCGGCCAGCCCTCGCCCGTCGGCGGCGACGGCGTACTGTTCGAAGTGCGCGTCGCCGTGCAAGCCCACGACGGGCGACCCGCGGCTCGCCTCGGGCCACTCGTCGCACACGACGTCGTTGAACGCGCGGTTGATCGCGCGAAAGTACGACATGGGGTTGCTCGCCATACGTTCGCGGAGGCCCGGCGCCTCCTGCGTCGCCGCCGCGTCGAGCTTCACGAGCAGGCGCTCGGGCGGGGCGACGGTCGCGGCAGACACCGGGCGGGGCGCCTCGGGACAGGCGGGCGTGCACGCCGCGGCCGCGGCGCCCAGGATCGCGATGGCTGGCGTCGGCAGACGGCGCATCGCACGAGAAGATGCCATCACCGGCCCCCCGCGTGAAGCACGACGCCGCTGCCCACGGCCGATTCGGAGTCAGGTCGGTTCAACTCGCTCCGCTCTTGCCGTAGCCTCCAGGATCCGATGCTCCCCGAACCGATCCAACGTGCGCTGTCGACCCTCGCTCGAGCCCAAGAGGCGCACGGCGGCGCCATCCGCGCGCGTTGGCGTGCCGGCGGGCTCGGGGCGGCGCTCACCAAGCTCGAGAGCAACCTGCCCGACGAAGAGCGCGAGGCCGTCGACCTTCTCACCGGCGCGCTCCCGGCGCTCACGCACGCGCAGAACGACCTCAACGAGCTGAGCGACCTCTTCACCACGCCCGAAGGGTCGGTCCTCGTCGACTGGTGCGCCGCGAACGCGTGGGCGCGCGACGCAGAGATGGCAAAGCTCTTGGCCGTGGCGGCGACCAAGCCCGAGCTCCGTGAGCGCGTCGCGACGGCGGCACGCGATCGCGTGGTCGAGGGCCCGCTCCTCGATGCGCTCGCGTGCGCCCCGCTGCTCGGCGACGGACAGCAGCTCGCGCGCCCCGAGAACGCCGAGGCTCGGGCCCGGCTCGAGATCCTCATCTGGGAGGCCGGCGCGAGCGCGCTCGAGACGCCCGCGCTCGGCAAGTGGCTGTTCGGCAGCCCGCACACGTTCCAAGAGATGGTCGCGGGCCCCGCCCACGGCACGCTCCGCGGCCGCGTCCTGGCGGCGCGGTGCCTCGAGATCAGCGTGCGCGGTCTGCCCGCGATGACCGACCCGGAGCTCGTGGGTCGCACCCTCCAGACGCTGCAACCGCTGCTACTGCACCCCGAGCCCCTCGTGTGGGTGCACGCGGCGCGCGCGCTCGGTCGACTCACGGGGCAGCTCGAGCAGCTCGAAGGGACGCTCCTCGACTGGGTCCTCGGCGAGCAGCCTCTCTTGCGTCAACGCGCGCTGACGGCGTTCGCGTCCTTGCCCGCGGATCGATTGATGTTCCTGGCCACCAACCTGGCCGCGATCATCTCGTCGCCCGACGAGGACGCGTACGTGCTCGCGGCGCTCAGCGCGGCCACGCCGTACCTGTTCTTCGAACGACGCGACCTGTGGGACCGCCTCGCCAAGCGCATCTTGGCCGGCGACGGCGGCGCGATCTCGGCGCGCGCGCTCGCCCGAGGCCTGAGCCCGCTCTGGCGACGCGACTCGGTGCGCGCCGAGGTCGAAGGCACGCTGAGGGCGCTCCGCGAGATGGCGCGCTGCGCGCCGACCAAGACGCTCGACGACTCGCGTCGGTGGATCGAGGTCATCGCCGTGGCCGACATGATCGACGCGGCGGAGCGAGACCCGCTCGACCTCGAGCGCGGGCTCGAGAACCTCGTGCGCGTCGCGGCGCAGTACGACGACGAGGAGGCCGACGCCCGCGCGGCGCGTTTCGCGATGTCGCTCGGAGCGACCTTCCAAGAGGCGCGACGTATCCTGCTCGGTCACGGGCGTATGCGTCAGCGCGCGGCGGCGATCAACGCGCTCGAGGGTGGTGCGCGGGCCTTCGCGCTGCGCCTCTGGGGTCCGCTGCTCGCCACGCGCCCGACCGGTGAGGCCGACGAAGAGCCCGACCTCGCGGCGACGTGGGAGCTGCTCGCGAGCACACCGGCCGAGCTGCTCGACATCGTCAAGGAGCGTCGTCAGGTCGAGGGCGCCGACCCCGAGGACGACGTGCCCCTCGAGGTGCTCGCGCTCCGCCTCGGTGGATACGC
>JAGQJA010000197.1:0-5066 GCA_020430845.1 Myxococcales bacterium | reverse complement strand
TGGCTGCGCAAGCTGCAGGGCCTCGCCGACGGCTCGCGGCAGCTGCCGGCGGCGCTCAAGGGGCCGCTGAGCGCGCTCTTCTGGCGGCTCGTCGACACGACGCGCGGCACGGCCTTGGGCGAGGTCGACGACGTGCGTTGGCTCGGACCGTTCGCGGCGTGGTGGGCGCTCGTCATCGATCGACCCGCCATGTTGCTCCAGCTCGCCACGGCGCTGCCGATGGTGGACACGTCGGCCCTCGAGCGTTGCTGTGAGCGCGCGGACGCGCTTCGCCTCGCGACCTCGTCGGACGCCCCCGACGGCGCGTGGGGTCCGGCGGCCGCCGAGGCCCTGGCCACCCTTCACGCCGACGACACCGAGCTCGCCCACGCGCTCGCCGGGCTCGCCAAGGGCCTCGGCGCGTTCGCCTCGGCGGCCGGCCCCAAAGGGGATCTCGACGCGATGTGCCTCGAGCTCGTCTTGGCGGGAGACCGGCTCCACGGCGCGCTGACCGATCCGGTCAAGGCGCTCCACCCGGCGAGCGCCGAGAGCGCCGAAGACTCGCTCAAGCGCAGCGCCACCGAGAACGCCCCGCGCGTGGCCGCGCTCGTCGCGCGCGCCATCCGTACGCGCGACATCTCGATGCTCGACGTGTGGTTCGCGTCGCTCGTCCCGACCGCGTCGGCGCTCATCGAGGCGTCGGTGCGCGCGGCGATCAAGCGCACGCCGCCGCCGCCTCCCACCACCAAGAAGGAGCCCAAGATCATCGAGGGCTACGAGCTGGTCAAGCCGCTGGGCGAAGGCGGCGTCGGCACGGTGTGGCTCGTGCGCAAGCCCGGCGCCGACCGCCTCTTCGTCCTCAAGATCCCCAAGGCGGACGCGCTCGCCAACGCGACCGACACCGAGCGAGAGGGCATCCTCGCGTCGTTCGTCGAAGAGGCCAAGGCGCTCGCCGGGCTCTACCACCCCAACGTCGCGAACATCATCGACCGTGGCGTCGTCAAGAACGTGCCCTACCTCGTGCTCGAGTACCTCATCGGGGCAGACCTCAAGCAGTACGCGAGCGCCCGCCTCATGACGCTCTTCGAGCTGCGCAAGGTCGTGCTCGACGCGTGCGCCGGGCTCTCCGCGCTGCACAGCGCCGGGCTGGTCCACCGCGACATCAAGCCGGCAAACCTGTGGCTGCGGCTCCCGCTCGCCGGCGGCGAGAAGTTCGAGGGCGCGAAGCACCGCGACCCTGCGACCGCCCCTCCGCTCGCGGCCGTCGTCATCGACTTCGGCATGGTGCGCGCGATCCGCGTGCCGCCCGAGGTGGGCGGGCGGTTCGTCGCCGGCACCGCGGGGTACATCGCGCCCGAGCAGGTGCTCGACCCGGTGGAGCTCGACCCGCGCTCGGACATCTACGCGCTCGCGGGCACGATCTACAACGTGACCACGGGGCGCGCGTTCTTCGACGAGATCGAGAACAACCGCGACCGCATCATCGCGCACATGCGCCAAGATCCGCTCGAGGACCCGGAGCGACTCCGCTCGTTCCCGGCGGCGATCGCGAAGCTGCTCCGCGCGGCGACCGCCAAGGACCCGGCGCATCGCCCGTCGCCGATGGAGTTCGCGCGCGAGTTCGCGGGGGCGCTGTGAGCCTCACGACCGTGGCGATGAAGCCGTCGCTCCGCCTGACGGGCTGGGCGTTCGAGGGGCCCGTCCCCAAAGAGCGCAAGTACGTGATGCTCGCGCTCCCGCACACGAGCAACTGGGACGGGGCGCTCCTCATCGCGCTCACCAAGAGCATCGGGATGAAGCTCTCGTGGATGATCAAGGACGACTGGGTCCGCGGCCCGATGGGCGTCGTGCTCGAGCGACTGGGCGCCGTCGCGGTCAACCGCAAGGGGGCGCATCACCTCGTCGATCAGATGATCCAGGCGTTCCGCGAGAGCGACGACCTCATCCTCGCGATCCCGCCGGAGGGCACGCGCAAGCGCGCCGAACGCTGGAAGTCGGGCTTCTACCACATCGCCCGTGGCGCGGACGTTCCGGTGGTCCCGGGCTACCTCGACTACCGTCGCAAACGCGCCGGGCTCGGGCCCGCGATGCGCATGACCGGCGACGTGCGCGCCGACATGGACGCCATCCGCGCCTTCTACGCCGAGAAGGATCCGCGTGGCCGCTACCACGAGAACTTCGGCCCGATCCGGCTCAAAGAAGAGGACGAGCCGCGCTGACGTGACACGTGTCGTGGCGACGCGCGACCCACACTGTGGGTGTGCGTCGACGCTTGTATAAGTGGTCGATCGGTGCCCATCATGGCGCATGGCCACGGCTCGCAAGAACACCCAGACGGGTCTCGGTCCGGCCCGCCGCACGTCCAAGCCGCCTCCCGCGTCCGGTCCGATCACGGTCCCCGTCCCCTCGCGGCGTCACACGACGCCGATGGAGACGCCGATGGCGCCCGCGATGGCGACGGCCCCCACGGAGCGCCCGCCGCCCGAGCCGCTGGTGACCGACGAGGCCGTCAAGGCGGCGCAGCGCGACTCGTCGGTCAAGCGGCGCTCCCGCGAGCCGCTGCGCGTCGACGACGTGGGTGACGCGGCCGTCCGCATCGCGTCGCGGGCCAAGCAGAAGAGCGGCGTCCGCCCCCGCATCATGGTGCCCGCGCGCGTGCTCCAGACCGCCAAGCTCACGCGCCGCGAGGTCTTCATCGCGTCCCTGCTCGACGGCCACCTCACGATCGAAGAGATCATCGACAGCGCCGCCATGCCTGAAGAGATCGTGCAAGCGGCCATTCGGCGGCTCGTCGAGCTCAAGCTCGTCAAGCTCTGAGCTTCGTCCGACGCAGCGTGAGAGGCGCGGCGCGCACGAGCACGGCGGCTGCGCGGCGCGGGCCGGTCGCGCTCCCCTGATCGCGGGAAATTTCCGGCGCTCCTGTAGTCTCGCGCGCGCGGGAACTCTGCCGCGCCGAGCCTGTCGTTGGGCTCATGCGTACCCGCCTCACCTCGCTCGCCGTCGTCGCCTTTGCCGCCTCATCCGCGGCGGTCTCTCACGGCGCCGCGGCCGACGAGATCCACGCCACGCGCTACGAGTCGTCGGAGCGCGCGCACACCGTGTCCGTGACCGTCGACCGCGGCTTCATGACGCTCGTCGTCGAGCGCACTGTCCACAACAGCGGCCCCAAGAGCGATCAGGTCACGTTCATGCTCGGCCTCCCGCAGGGCGCCGTGGCCACGCGCCTACGAACGGCCGGCGTGTCCGCGACGGGCGAGCGCGTCTGGTTCGAGGGCGAGCTGATGGAGGCCGAGGCGGCCGCCAAGAAGTACCGCGAGCTGACCGGCATCGGTGGCTACTACCCCAAGGACCCGGCGCTCCTCTCGTGGCGACAGATCGACACGCTCGCGCTCCAGGTCTTTCCGGTGCCCGCGGGCGGCGACAAGACGGTCGAGTACACGCTGCAGATCCCGCTCGCCTACGAGCGCGGCGCGTACCGGGCGAGCCTGCCCGCGCTCTCGACCGAGGAGCTGAGCGCGTCGGTCCGCTTCGCCGCGGCGCACGCCGAGGACGCGCTCTCGGTCAACGGCGTCGCGCCGACCTCCGCACCGGTCGCCGCGTCACGCGAGCTCGAGATCGCCCTCGAGCCACGCGGCGTGTCGAAGCTCACCGGGGCGTTCGCGTCCGTGGCCGCGGCGCCGAACAAGCACCTCGTGCACGGCGTCGTGGCGGCCGCCCCCCGACTCTCGGAGACCCCCAAGGGCGCCCACGTGGTCGTGCTCTTCGACGCGTCGCGGTCGGTGCGCGCGCCGGAGGCCGCCCTCGCCGCGACCCGCGCATACCTCTCGCACATGACCGACGCGACGGTGGACTTCCTCACCTTCGACCGCGTCGTCCGCGAGCCCCTCGGTCGGCGTGTGCACGTGCGCGACGCCATCGCGCGCCTGCACGCGTTCAGCCCCACCTCGCGCAACGGCAGCCGCCTCGACGACGCGCTCACGAAGGCCGACGCGATCCTCTCCGCGAGCGCGGCGCCCGCGCGACGCGTGCTCGTCCTCACCGACACGCTCACGCGAGAAGAGCTCACGCCGGCGAAGCTCGGCGCGATGCCGTGGCGCAGCGGCGCGGTCCTGCACATCGCGCACGTCACGGACGGCGGCGCGCCGAGCCTCGCGCGCGACGACGACTCCCCCTGGCGGACGTTGCCGCGAAGAACCGGCGGGCTCTTCTGGACGGCGGCGACGACACCGCAGGTCGACACGAAGGCGCGCAACACGTTCGAGGAGTGGGCGCGCCCGCGCCGCATCGACCGCCTCGTCGTCCGCGGCGTGACGGTGGAGCTGCCCTCGGTCGCGTCACTCGCCGAGGGCGCGTCGATCGAGGCGCTCGAGGTCGCTCAGCGCGCGACGACCGGCGTCGCCGTCCTCGGAGAGCTCTGGTCGCGGCCCGTCACGTACGCGTTCGCGCCCACGGACGCAGAGAACAAGCGCTGGGCCGGGCTCGTCTTCGGCAGCGCGCTCTACGATCGGTTCAGCGAGCCCGAGCAGATGAAGCTCGCCATGCGCGGCGGGGTCGTCTCGCCCGTCACGAGCTACCTCGCGATCGAGCCCGGCGTGCGACCGTCGAACGAGGGCCTCGACTGGTCGCTCACGGGCACGGGCGAAGGCGGCGGAGGCCGAGGCGAGGGCATCGGCCTCGGGACGATCGGCGCATTGGGCCGAGGCAGCGCGTTCCGCCACGAGGCGTGGCTCGAGCAGCGCCTGCGCGCGGCGGCAGCGCGTTGCGGCATCACGTCGGGTGTCGTCTCGATCAAGGTCGAGAGCACGCTCGACGAGATCGTGCACGTGCGCGACGCGGCGGGCGGCGACGCCAAGCAGCGCGCCTGCGTCGAAGAGCGCATGTGGGAGGTCGACCTGGCCTCCGAGTTCGTCATCGAGCACGCCGTGTGGGCGCTCTCGGCCAAGCTATGAAGCGGCGCCCGCGGCCCCACCCCGACGCGCGCCGCCCCAGAAATCCCTGCAAAACCGCACGCCTGGACGACTGCGCACTTGGTGCTACATGTAATACGTGAGCCCCTCGAAGTTCTTCCCTCGGTTTGCCCTCTTCGT
>JAGQJA010000196.1 GCA_020430845.1 Myxococcales bacterium | reverse complement strand
AGGCCCGCGGGTCCGCGGCGAGCTCGGCGCGCGCGCTCGCCGCGGCCTCGTCGTCGCGCCCGCTCGCGAGGTCGCAACGCGACCGCGCCGCGTGCGCCCCCGCGTACGTCGGGTCTAGATCGAGCGCGCGACCGAACGCGCGATCGGCCACCTGATCCTTGGGGTCGAGGCGACAGCGCAGATCCCCGAGCCGCGTCCAGATCTCCGGCGCGTCGTCGTCGAGGCGCAACGCGCGCTCGTACGCCGCGAGCGCCCGCTGTGAGTCGCCGGCGGCGTCGGCCAACGTGCCGGCCAAGAACGCCGAGTACGCCTCCGAGCCCACCGCGCGGCCGAGCCGGAGCTCGCCGTCGTACACGCGCGCGACTGTCTGCCGGCTCCCACACCCGCCCAGGAGAGCCGCCGCGGCGATCACACCCGCCTGCAGCGCCCGCAAGGAGATGTGCGTCGATGTGCGCAGGCGCGCGGTTCGCATCAGGCATCACTACCCGATTTGAAGCCCTTCGTCTCGCGCGCGGCGAGGCTGACGGGGCGGTCACACGCCAGGGTAGAGCTTGCCCGGCGACGGGCTCCACCGCCCCCGGCGTCGCCCCCGCGCCACACGCTGGCGTGGAGCTTCAGCGCGGCGCGCGAGACAGCGCGTCGAGGAGCCGGGCGTTGTCCTCGGGCCGACCGATCGTGACGCGGAGCTGGTGGGCGAGCCGGCCCCCTCGCGCGTGAAAGCTCCGCACAAGCACGCCCTCGCGCACGAGGTGCTCGTACACGTCGCCCGCGGGCGCGGCCGTCCTCACCCACAAGAAGTTCGCGTCGCTCGGCGTGACCTCGAAGCCCTCGAGCGCATCGAGCTCGCGCGCAAGCGCGTCCCGCGCCTCTCGCACACGCGCGACGCCCCGCGAGAGCGCGTCGTAGCCCTCCTCGAGCGCGGCCGCGGCGCCGAGCTGGCTCGTGGCGCTCACGTTGAAGGGCTGGCGCCCCTTGTCGATCTCGCCTACGAGCCCCGCGTCCGCCTCGAGCCAGCCCACCCGCAGCGCGGCGAGGCCCACCTTGCTGAGGGTGCGCAGCACGCCCAGGTTCGCGTGGCGCGCGCGGAGCTCACGCACGGAGCCCGGCGCGTAGTCGACGTACGCCTCATCGACGACGACGAACGCGCCCTTGGCCTGCTCGAGCACCGCCTCGAGCCGATCGCGCGAGACGACGTTGCCCGTCGGGTTGTTGGGCGACGCGATGAAGACGACGTTCGGCGACATCATCTCGATGGCGCGCGACATCGTCTTCGCGTCGAGGTCCCACGCCGCGTCGAGGGGCAGCTCGACCGGCTTGACGCCGTGCGCGCGCGCCGTCACGCGATACATCACGAACGAGGGCGTGGGCGCGAGCACGACCGCCTGGGTGTTCTTGCGGCGCGGCTGGGCGAAGGCGTTGACGATGAGCGAGATGACCTCGTCCGACCCCGTGCCCACGAGCAGATCGCCAGGAGGGGCGCCCGTCCGCGCCGAGATCGCCGCGCGCAGGCGCTCCGCGCGCGGGTCGGGGTAGACCTCGAGCGGAACGGCGGCCATGGCCCGCGCCACGATCTCTCGCAGCTCGGGCTCGACCGGCGGCGCCTCGTTGGCGTCGAGCTTGACCTCGATGCCCTCGGGCATCGACGGCACGTACGCGGTCAGATCTGCGAGCTCGGCGCGCAGCCCGGCGCGCGCGTCCTCAACGGGTGCGGTAGTCGCCGGCGCCTTCGAGGTCGGCATGGCTCACGTCCTCCATGGACTCTCGCGCCGGCGGGATCCCGCGAGGCGACTCCGCGTCGCGCAGCCGCTCGGCGATCTCGATGATGCGGCGCTCGACGCGGCCGAAGACGCTCGCGGCGGGAAAGCGCCCCGACGCGTCGCGGACGCCCGCGGGCACACCGGTGAGCACCTCGATGCCGTCGACCACGGTGTCGACCGCGTAGAGGTGGAACTGGCCGTCGGCGATCGCCGCCGCGACGTCGGCCCGGAGCACGAGCTGCTGCAGGTTGGCCTTGGGCAGGAGCACGCCCTGCCGCCCCGTGAGCCCGCGCGCGCGGCACAGCTCGAAGAAGCCCTCGATCTTGGCGCAGACCCCGCCGATGGCCTGGATCTCCCCGAGCTGGTTCACGCTGCCGGTCACGGCGATGCCCTGATCGATCGGCACGTCGGCGAGCGCGCTCAGCACGCCGAACAGCTCGCTCGACGACGCGCTGTCTCCGTCGATCTCGCCGTAGCTCTGCTCGAACGCGATCTGCGCGCGCAGGCTCAGCGGCCGCTCCTGTCCGAACGTGCGCGCGAGGTAGCCGCGCACGATCGCGACGCCCTTGGTGTGGATCGCGCCGCCGAGCTGCGCTTCGTGCTCCACGTCGACGATGCCCTCGCGTCCGAGCGAGACGACGGCGGTGATGCGCATCGGCTGCCCGAAGTCGACGTCGCCCGCCGTGTAGACGCTGAGCCCGTTGACCACGCCGACGCGCATGCCGTCGGTGTCGAGGGCGACCTCTCCGCGCAGCGTCATCTCCCGCACGTGCCGCTCGGCCGCGCCGGCGCGCTCGCGCCGCTCGGTCCACGCCGTCTGCACGTCGTCGGCGCGCACCACGGCCGCCGCGCCCGTGCGCATCGACGCGACCGCGCTCGCGAAGGCCGCCGTCTCTTCGAGCGGCGCGCGGAAGAGAGAGAGCTTCTGCCGGTCGCCGGCGAGGCGCGTCGCGAAGTCGAGCAGCCGGGCGCGCGCGCCGCGGTCGAGCGGACGCCACCCGCGCTCCTTGGCCATGGCCATGAGCGACGCGTCGAGCGCCCGCAGCGTCTCGGGCGTGCGCGGGATCGACGGCTCGATCTCGACCTTGACGCGAAAGAGCGCCGCGAAATCCGGATCGGCGTCGAGCAGCGCCGCGTACTGGTCGGGAGAGCCGACGAGCACGACGCGCACGGCGATGGGCACCGGGACCGGACGGAGCGTCGTCGCATACAGACCGAGCGGGCCGAGCGGGTCTTCGGCGCCCACGCGGCGTTCGCGGAGGATGCGCTTCATGCGCTCCCAGATGATCTGATCGGTCATCAGGTCTGCGACGCGGAGCACGAGCACGCCCCCCGACGCGGCCTGCAGGGAGCCGGGCCGGATGCGCGTGAAGTCGGTGAGCAGCGCACCAAAGCGCGCGCGACGCTCGAGGAACCCGAACAGATTCGGGTAGGTAGGGTTGGTCTCGAAGATCACGGGCGGAGGCGCGCCCTCTTCGTGCGACACGAGCAGGTTGACCTTGAAGCGCGCGAGGCGCGTCGCGTGCTCGGGATCGTGCTCGTAGCTCTCGTTCGCCTCGGCCTCCTCGGCAACGCGACGACGCGCGTCGATGCTGTCCTCGACGAGATCGGCCCAGTCCTCGATGAGCGCCGCCTCGACGCGCTCGAGGTAGCGCGCGACCTCGGCCCCGAGGTCGGCGAGGGCCGGCCGGAGCTTGCCCATCGCCTTCTTGATGACGGCCTCGGCGAGCTGCCCGATCGCGCGATCGCGCGCGTCGCCGTACTTGGCGGCCTGCTCGCGCACGAGCGCCGCGGCCTTCTCGACCTCCTGGGTGAGCCGGTCCTCGGCCTCGCCGAGCGCCTTCTTGGTCGACTCGTCGAGCGCGACGAGCTGCTCGGCGCTCAGCGGCTTGCCGTGGAGGATGGGGAACGTCTGCACGCCTCCCTGCACGGGACGGATCCCGAAGCCGAGCGTCTTGGCCGTCGTCTCCAGGCCGGTGAGGATCTCTCGATTGCGCGCCTCGAGCTCGCGCGACAGACGTTGCGTCGCGCGCTGCACCTCTTCGTTCGTGCCGATGGCGGGCACCTCGACCTTGAGTCGCTCGACGATGACGTCCAGGGCCTCGACCAGCACGGGACCGGCGCCCGCCGGCAAGAGCAGAGGCTGCGGCGCCTCGGGGTGATCGAAGTCGTGGACGTAGACGATGTCGTATGGCGTCTCACGCCCGGCCACGAGGCCCTGCGCGTAGCGGACGACCTCCTCCTCGATCTGGATGTCGGGGGCGGCCGCCACGAACACGTGAAAGCCGGCCTCCCGGGCCGTCAGCCCCAGGGTGATGGCGTGTCGGGCGATCGGCCCGAGCATCTCGAACACGCCTGAGCTGTCGTCCGGTGTCTCCGGGAGCAGGGACGGGTCCGTCTTGAGCGCCACGTCGGCGGCGGCGACGCGGAAGGCCTTGCGCCGCGCGTCGGGGGCCGGGACGGCGTTGGCGTCGAGCCACGCGCGCACCGGGCCGCTGGGCGGGGACGAATCGGCGTGGATGAGCGTCTCTTTGGGCTTCTTGCGCGCGCCCTTGTTCACGTCGGGGCGAGACGGGCTCCCCGATTTCTTCAACGCGCTCGACGAGCCCCGATCCGGGGTCGGAGGTCGCTTGGCCATCCCCTGAGAGGCTAACAGACCTGGGGCGGGCGGGTTGTCCCTTTCCTCGTAGACCCCCCTGCACATCAGAACGACAACACGTTACGATGGCGTGGCTTATGGCTCGACTCATCCTTGCGACCGCGGAAGGAACGCAGGCGATTGAGCTGCGCCCCATCAACAGCCTGGGGCGTCATCCGAACAACTCCATCCAGCTCCTCGACAAGATCGTCTCCAAGGAGCACTGCATCCTCGAGCAGCGCGGCGAGTCGTTCGTCCTCCGAGACCTGGGCAGCCTGAACGGCACGTACATCAACGGCGATCGCGTCCGCGGCGAGGCGATGCTCAAGCACGGCGACGAGATCGCGCTCGGCTCGACGCGCGCCCGCTTCGACGACGGCACGGGGCCGCCCATCGACTTCAGCGCCCCCCCGGCGGGCATGAGCCACCAGCCGCACCCGCCGCCCGGCCAGCCCGCGCTCGGCGCCAAAGGGCCCAGCGTCCCGCCACCGCCCGGCAGCCACCTGGGCAACCCACCGCCGCTGCCGAGCGGTCCGATGCCGAGCGGCCCCACGCCCATGCCCCGGCCTCCGCAGGCCCCGCCCTACCCCGGTTACGGACCGCAGGGCACGGTGCCGCACGGCCCGCCGCAGCAGCCCCACAGGCCCCCGAGCTTCGGCGGCACCCGCGTCGACGTCCTCGACAGCGCGCGCGCCATCGGCACGCAGATCGCCGCCCAGGCCAAGGGCTTCTTGCCGTTCGAGCAGGTGCAGCACGATCCGCAGCAGCTGCGCATGGACTACGAGCGCTTGCGCTTCACCTGGGAGCTGACGCGCGACATCGGCCTCGAGCGCGACCTCGACCAGCTCCTGCACAAGATCCTGCTGTCGCTCTTCAAGTTCGTGAACGCCGACCGCGGCGTCATCCTGCTGCGCGACGCCGAGGGAGCCCTGCAGCCGCGCGCCGCGCACCGTCGCGACGGCACCGAGGCCCCCATCCAGGTCTCGTCGACGATCCTCGCGCACATCATGAAGGAGCGCGCGAGCGTGCTCACGCACGACGCCTCGATGGACTTCGCCGCGAGCAAGGGCAAGTCGATGATCCTCAACCGGATCTCGAGCGCCATCGTCGTGCCCCTGATGCACGAGAAAGAGGTGCTCGGCGCCCTCTGGCTCGACAGCGAGTCGCTCGCGCAGTTCCAGCAGAAGGACCTCGAGCTCGTCACGGCCGTCGGCAACCAGGCCGCGATGTTCATCGAGAACAACCTGCTCGCGCGCAAGATCGAGCAAGAGATCGTCACCCGCGAGCGCTTCAGCCGCTTGCTCTCGCCCAACGTCGCCGAGCAGGTCATCAGCGGAAAGCTCGAGATCAAGAAGGGCGGCGTGCACGTGCCCGAGTGCACCGTCTTCAACAGCGACATCCGCGGCTTCACGCGCATGAGCGAGGGCGCGACCGCCGGCGTCATCCTCGAGCTGCTCAACGAGTACTTCGAGCTGATGGTCGAGACGATCTTCAAGTACGAGGGCACGCTCGACAAGTTCATGGGCGACGGCATCATGGCGTTCTGGGGGGCGCCGATGAGCAAGCCCGACGACGCCGTGCGGTCGGTGCAGTGCGCGCTCGACCAGATGGAGGTCTTGGGGCGCTTCAACCGCAAGCGCGTCGAGCTCGGGCACCCTCCCCTCGCCGTCGGCATGGGCATCCACACCGGCCCGCTCGTCGCGGGCTACGTCGGGAGCTCCAAGGCGATGGGCTACACGGTCATCGGCGACACGGCGAACACGAGCGCCCGCCTCTGCGGCATCGCGCTCGCGGGGCAGGTCATCGTCAGCGAGTTCGCGCTCGCGCGCCTCGGCCCGCGCTTCGAGGTCGAGGAGCTGCCGCCCGCGCACCTCAAGGGCAAAGAGAAGCCGCTGCGCATCTTCAACGTGAAGCGCGAGAAGCCCAGCGCCGTGGCCGCCGCGGTCTGAGCCGAGGGCCTCCGCGCGCGGTGGCGCGCCGTCCGCGCTTGCGCTACGAAGGCGCCATGCTCGGCTCGGCCGCTCGTCATGGCGCGCTCTCGGTCTCGTGCGCGATGCTCGCGCTCGCGTGCAGCGCCGATCCGTCGGCCCCTGCGCCTTCGGTCGCCGGCCCGACCGACGACGGCACGGCGACACCTGCGCCCGCGCCCGTGCCGGCCCCTGCGCCGGCGCCCGCGCCAGGTCCCGGGCCCGCCCCTGCCCCTGCCCCCGACGGCCCGCCGGCGGCGCTCACGTGCCTCGCGGGCCATTACGGCGCGACGCCCGTCGGGTCGGCCGCGGCGTGGAGCCTGCGCCTCGCCGACGGCACCACACACGCGTGGGACGACGGCCTGCCCAAGACGTTCGACGAGCGCCTCGCGCAGCCGGATCTGCAAGACACGCTGTCGATCCCGTACGCGGTCGGCGCCATCGCGCCGGTGAACGCCAAGGACCACGATCCGGGCCGCATCCGCCACGACCGCATGTTCAAGAGCGCGTTCGGCGACGCGGAGGCGGCCGTGCGCGCGCGGCTCGTCGACGTCGCGTTCGTCGGCCAGACGGTGAAGTTCCACACCAAGGCCGCCGCGGCGCTCGCGCGCGTCTCGACGCGCCTAGAGGCGGCCATCGCCAACACGCCCTCCCTGTCGGCCTACGTCACGGGCACGCTCGGCGGCACGTTCGAGTGGCGGCCCATCGCCAACACGCAGCGCATGAGCGCGCACTCGTACGGCATCGCCATCGACATCGTCGTGTCCAAGAGCGACTACTGGGAGTGGGACAAGACCCCGCAGGGCACCTTCACCTGGACGAACCGCATCCCGCAGGCGATCGTCGACGCGTTCGAGGCCGAGGGCTTCGCCTGGGGCGGCCGCTGGTACCACTACGACACGATGCACTTCGAGTACCGGCCCGAGCTCTTCGACGCGCGCTGCAAGCTCTGAGCGGCGCGCGCCGCCCCCGGGGACGTCGCCCGGGTCGAGGGCGTGCGTGTGGATCGGCCAGGATCCATCGTTGGCGCTCCTGGCCCGCCCCCGGCGCCGGAGCGGGCGCTGTAAGCACATGGAATCACGGGCTCCGCTGAGTCGTCCTACATGGTACGACATATGCGTACACGCGGGCCATGACCTTCGTACGGCCTTCGGCCCTCGCCCTCGCCCTGTCGCTGCTCGCCCTGCCCGTCTCGATGGGAGCGTGCACCGCCAGCGCCGACGACGACGACACCGCCGTCGGCGACGACGACTTCACGGAGGGCTCGGCCGAGGCGCGCGCCATCCTCGCGCTCGTCAACGACACGCGCGTCGGCGCGGGCGAGCTCATCGACCACAACGTGCCCTCGCGCGGCGCCAAGGCGCTCGTCGCCCACCGCGACGGCCCCGACGCCACGCCCGCCACGGCCGACGACGACCCGTTCGACACGATCCGCGAGCTCAAGGGTGTGAGCGGGGTGGGCCGCGTCACGCTCGATCGCCTGCTCGCGTACGCCAAGGAGAAGGGGCTCATGGGGGGCGGGGTGAAGGTCGTCTTCTCGCCGCAGCCGGCCTGGGAGCAGAGCCACCTGGCGCAGATCGTCGCCCTCATCGACGGCGCGCAGGAGAGCCTCGACGTCGCGATGTACTCGTACTCCGACGCGAAGATCGGCGACGCGCTCGAGCGCGCGGCGGCGCGCGGCGTGAACGTGCGCTTCGTCTTCGAGACCGCGGGCGAGGACAAGTCGCTCGACGGCGCGGCGCTCGCCGCGTCCAAGAGTGGCCGGCTCGAGGCGGCCGGCGTCGACGTGCGCTACGTGAACAAGATCATGCATCACAAGTTCGTCCTCGTGGACGGACCGCGACACTCTGCCGACAAGGCGAGCACGGCGCGCCTCGCGTCGGGCAGCGCGAACTGGTCGTCGAGCGCGGCGCTCAAGTTCGACGAGAACACGATCGTCGTCGAGGGCGGCCAGCCGAACCTCGTGCTCAAGTTCCAGCGTGAGTTCGACCACATGTGGAGCCACTCGCGCGACCTCGTCTCGAAGCCCTTCGAGCAGACGATGTCGACGCTCGAGATCACCGACGCGCTCGTGGGCGCGCCCTCGGACGTCGACGCCCTCTTCACCTCGGCCAACTTCTCCGTGCGCGACACGACGTTCTCGTCGACGGGCGCCAACACGGTCGCGGACGCGCTCGTCGCGGCCATCGCCGGCGCGCAGCGGTCGATCCACATCGCCTCGGGGCACCTCCGGTCGCGGCCGGTGGCCGAGGCGCTGCTCGCCAAGCGCGCGGCGGCGCCCGCGCTCGACATCCGCGTCTACCTCGACGGTCAGGAGTACATCGCGGCGGGCACGCACCGCATCCAGGAACAGAAACGCCAGGACTGCATCGAGCGCGCGTTCCCGAGCGAGAGCAAGATCCGCCTGTGCAACGACAAGGGGTTCCTCTTCGGCTACCAGATCGGCGAGGCGGGAATCAGTGTAAAGTACAAGTACTACGCGTACCGCTGGGACCACTCGTACGCGCCGCAGATGCACCACAAGTACATGGTGATCGACGGCGCGACGCTCTACTCGGGCAGCTACAACCTCTCCGACAACGCCGAGCACGCGACGTTCGAGAACATGACGGTGTGGCGCGGACCGGCCAACGCCGCGATCGTGAAGTCCTTCGAGGACAACTTCGAGTCGATCTGGCAGACCGGCCAGGGCAAGCTCGCCGAGCTCGACGGCCAGATCGAGCAGGACCCGCGCTTCCCGATCGTGTTCGAGCCGATGGCGCTCTCGTGGAGCGAGGTCACGGCCCTCAAGCAGAAGATCCGCGCCAAGTGCCCGGCCGTCGACTCCGCGGCCTTCCGCAGCAACGCCGCGGCGCATCGCTTCTGCGAGTGATCGGCCGCGCTCGGCCCGTCACTGCAGCTCGATCGTGCCGCCGTCTCGCGCGCAGAC
>JAGQJA010000195.1:12041-18384 GCA_020430845.1 Myxococcales bacterium | reverse complement strand
CGGGCGCGAGAGCGGGAGCGGGCGCGGAGGCGGGCGCGGAGGCGGGCGCGAGAGCGGGCGCGGAGGCGGGCGCGAGAGCGGGAGCGGGCGCAAACGCACACGCGATCGCAAACGCACACGCGATCGCAAACGCACACGCGATCGCGAACGCAAACGCAGACGCGATCGCGCCCGCCATCGCAAACGCAAACGCGATCGCGCCCGCCATCGCAAACGCAGACGCACAAAGATCCGTAAGTTCAAGCACTTACATCCACCACACAACCTCCGCCGCGGCCGACCGATGGGGCGCCCATGCTTCACCGCGTCGTCTCCGCGTCCGTCGTCCGTGTGCTCCTCCTTGCGCTCTGCGTCTTCTTCGTGGCGTGCGCGTCCGAAGGCGAAGCCCCACGAGCCGACGAGGTCGAGGCGGAGCTCTTCCCGTCGACGCGCGTGCTCACGACGGACGACATGAGCGCGCTCGAGCGCGAGACCGACGAGGGCGCGCTCACGTTCTCGAAGGCGCCCGCCGCGCTCGACGGCGTGGCCGCCGGCGACGTATTCCTCGCGCCCGCGACGCCCAAGACGCCGAACGGGATGCTGCGCGTCGTGCTCGAGGCGACGCGTGAAGGCGAGGCGCTCACGCTCCAGACAGCGGGCGCCCCCGCGCAGCTCGCCTTTCGCAAGCTCGCGGTGCGCGTCGCGCGCCCCGTCGAGCTCGACGCGCAGCCCACCGCCGATCGCGCCGGCCTCGCGCCCCTGGGCATCGGCGGCGACGTCGAGCGCGGCAAGGAGATCAAGGTGGTCGTGTTCGACGGCGACGGTGACCCGAGCACCACCGACGATCAGGTGCGCATCGAGGGGCGCCTGGGCGGCGGCTTCTCCTACGATCTCTCGTTCGGCTTCGACTGGGGCGGCATCTTCGACCTGCCCAACGCGGTGCGCGCGTGTCTGGCCAGCCTCCCCGGCGTGCTCGTCGGCAAGACGCCCAAGTGCTCCGTCGAGAGCCTCATCCCCGAGGCCAAGATCGTGTTCCAGGTCGACCCGCGCATGGCGGCGCAGGTCCGCGTGATCGGCAAGGCCGCCCTCGCGTTCGAGAAGGACTTCGACGTCGCGACGATCCACCTGCCGCCCATCGTGCTCGGTCCGGTGATCTTCACGCCCGCGGTGGAGATCATCGCGCGCGTCGAGGGCGGCGCGAGCGCCTCGTTCCGCGCGGGGGTCGACGGGCGCCTCGACATGCAGACCTCGGTGACGGCCTCTACCAAGACGGCCGGCAAGCCCGTCTTCGCGACGCCCTCGATCAAGGACTGGACCTTCAGCGCCGACACGCCGGAGGTGGGTCTCCACGCGCACGCCAAGGCGAGCGTCGGCGTGCGCCTCGAGATGCCGCTCTACGCGGTCGCGGGCCCGTACGCGAGCGCGGCGGTCACGGCGTCGATCGAGGCCGACCCGCTGAAGACCCCGTGCTGGCAGCTCTCCACGGGCGTCGAGAGCCGCATCGGCGTCAAGCTCACCACGCCCAAGCTCCCGTTCGTCGGCAGCGTCACCGTGGCCGACGCGGAAGCCGCGCCGTTCAAGGTGATCGACAAGGTCGTCGCGAGCGGGCAGTGCTCCGATCCCCCGCCCGGCGCGACGCACTTGCCTCCGGGCAGCGGCCCCGACGCGAAGGCGCTCCGCGAGCCCGCGTTCACCCCGTGGTCACGCCTCGTCGAGGGCGACGTCGCGCCGAGCGCGGGCATCGGCCCGTTCGCGACGGGGCTCGTCTTCTCGCAGCTCTCCAAGAGCGTCGACGATCGCTGGCTCGTCGCCGGCAGCGAGGCGCGCTCACTCCTCAAGATCGACGCCGACGGGAACAAGACGTGGCAGGTGCGCTACCTCGACCCGACCGGGCAGCCGCTCAAAGTGCTGCGCACCGCGCCCACGCGTGACGCGGCGATCGCGGTGCTCGCGTCGGGCACCGAGGGCAGCGCGTTCGACCTCCTGAAGGTCGGCCAAGGCGGCGGGCTCGCGTTCGCGCGGGGCTACGCGCTCCCCTTCGAGGCGTGCGCGACGCCGAGAGCCGACCTCTTGGTCCACGACGCGACCGACGGCTTCTCGGTGCTGGGCACGTGCCTCTCGCAGGACCGGGCCTTCGTCGTGCACCTGACCCGCGCCGGCGACGTGCGCGCCGCCGAGGTGTGGACCGCCGCGGGGGCGACGTCGATCGCGCCGCGCGCATGGACGGTGATCGGCGACGAGCTCGTGCTCACGGGCGAGATCCGCGGCGGCACCGACGGCATGTTCGTCGCGCGCCTGTCTCGCGACGGCGCGATCGGCGAGGCGAAGCGTTACACCGCGTGCGCGGCGGCGATGAACCTCACGCCGACGGCCATCGGCCCCGCCGAGCAAGGCGGCCTCACGATCCTCGGCGGCAGCTTCGCCCAGCGTCGCGGGCTCATCGCGCGCGTCGAGCGCGGCGGCGCGGTGCGCTTCGCCAAGTTCCCCGGCGAGAAGGCCGGCGCGGCGCCCGTGTTCGTGCCGAGCGCGATCGCCGAGCTGCCCACGAGCGGCTTCGTGATGGCCGCATCGACCTTCGAGCTACTCGGCGACGGCGTGACCCAGGTGCCCGCCGTCGCGCTCGCGGGCGTCGACACGGGCGGCCGCGTCACGTGGTCCAAGCGCTACGCGCTCCGCGGCCCGGCGGGCATCCGCGCGACGTCGTTCGGTGCGCTGCGCCTCACGGCGGACGGCGGCGCGCAGATCTCGGCGATCGCCAACGCGACCGACGGCGCGGCGGCGGCCACGTGGAACCTGAAGGTCCCCGCGAAGGACGGCGCGATCGTCGACCCGCAGGTGACCGCTTCGCCGATGGCGCTCGACGACGGACCGACGTGCGCGATCGACGACGCGCCGCTGGCATTCGCGCAGAACGCCGTCGAGGTCGAGACCGCGACGCGCGCGGTCTCGGTCGAGCGCCGCTGAGAGCGCCCCGCCCCACGCGAGGGCGCGCCAGGGCGTCGTCGCGCCGCGAACGCGGTACGTCAGCGCACGCGAGAGTGCGCCGACCACTCGAGCGGCATCGCGAGCCCGTCGCGAAAGAACACCTTCCACTTCGGGTAGGTCTTCGCGTGCAGCGCCTCGACCTTCTGCTGCGCGATCTCGAACCGCTTGAGCTCGATGTCGGTGGCGTTCTCCTTCAGCGTGCGGCCCGGCCACTCTGGCCAGAGCAGGACGTCTCCGCAGGAGAAGCACACGTTCACGCTCGCGACGGGCACGTCGCCGTCCATGAAGACGACCGCGTGGCGCGGAAACGGGCACTTGGAGACGAGCAGGTCGCCTCCGCCCGCCTTCGCGAGGGTGAGCGCCTCGTTCGCCTGCTGCGCTGTGATCGCGCGTTTGCGGACCACCCGTCGGCTCCAGCCACGATCGTCGTAGGCCAGGAGCGTCTCATGCGGCCCCGCTTCGACATGATTGTATTCTACAGCGACTGCCTTGTCCCAGTCGTGATACGGCCACACCTTGCCCTTGCGCGCGACGGGCGGCGGGGGTGGCGTCACCGGCGCCTTCGGTGGGGGCTCGTCGGCGCGACGCTCCGAGACCGGCGCCTCGTCCGCGGTGCCCGCGTCTGGCGTCGCGGACGTCGGAGGCGCGCTGACGTCGGCCGGCGGCGCGGTCGCGGCGGGGGCGACGCTCGATGCAGCGGTCGGCGCGGGCGCGACGTTGGGGGCGCCGCAGGCGACGAGCGCCACGATCGCGACGGAGCGAAGAGAGCAGAGGCCGTGCATGCCGCGGCATCATACCGCGCGGTCGGAACGCGCACCACCAGCCGCCGAACGGAGCTAGAGCGAGATCACTTGAATCGAGCCTCCGCTTCGCTCGGCCCGCTGGTCGAAATGAGTTACGCCCAAGCCGGCCTCACCCGCCGTAGCGCACGTTCATCGTCTCGATGATCTTCTTGATCATCGCCTGCACCGCGTCGGTCCGCTCGTGGCGCACGATGACGTACCCGTCGCCCTCGTAGCTGTCGGCCTTGATGGCGCCGAGCGTGGGCAGCTTGGCCTCGACGACGTACTTGCCCACGGCCTCGTGCACCTCGTGCACGCCCGTGACCTCGGTGATGCGCCCCTGCCCCATGCCGCGGATGTACGCGCAGCCGACGGCGTACTTGCGCTGCCAAGGCGCGTCGAGCTCGCCGTCGACGACGGCGCGGGCCCAGGCGCGGTAGGCGTCGATGTCGTGCGCCACGCCCGTCATGCGCGTGATGTTGGCGCCGGGCGGGCGCTGCGCGATCTCTCCGACGGCGAGCGTGCCGTCGGCGCGGCGGAACCACTCCATGTGGGTCATGCCGTAATCGAGACCGAGCGCCTCGATCGTCTTCTTGCCGAGCGCGCGCGCCGCCTCGTAGTGGCTCGCGTCCTGCTCGCGCGGCAAGACGACCGCCCACTTGATCCAAGAATTCTCGACGACGTCGAGGCAGCTCGGCACGTAGTTCGACACCGAGTAGGCGTGCGGCACGCCGTCGAGCGTCACCGTCTCGAGGCTGTGCTCTTCGCCCACGAGCATCTGCTCGGCGAGCACCGGAGACTCGGCCGACACGCGCATGCCGCGCACGGCGCCGAGGAACGCGTCGAGCGTGCTGACGCGGAACGTGGCCTTGGCGCCCATGCCGGCCGGCGGCTTGAGCACCATCGGAAAGCCGACCTCTTCCGCGAACGCTCGGGCGTCGGCCTCGGAGCACACGAGCGCGTGCCGCGCGACGGGGATGCCCGCGGCGCGGAGCGCGTCTTTCATCGCGTTCTTGTCGCGGAACAGCTCGGCCACCTCGGGGCGCGTGCCGTCGACGCCGTGCACGCGGCGCGCCTCGGCCATCTGCACCATGATGGGCTCGAGGATGCCGACGATGCGGTGGGGCTGACCGTGCCTCTTCTTGAGCACGCCGACGCCCTCGATGATGTCGCGCGCGCTCAGCGGCTCGGTGATGCGCACGACGTCGTGATAGAGGCGCGCCTCTTGGCCCTCGGGCGGCGTGTGCACGACGCCGAGGAGCCGAACGTCGTCGAGCTGCGAGACGGCGCGCACGAAGCGCATCGTGGTCTCGATGGGAAAGGGCGCGACGAAGATGACGTTACGAGGCATGACGCGCGGAGGGTGTGCGCGGCCTGGCCCGGCGTCAACGAGAGACGCTCGCCGACCGCGGCGCCGGCCGCTGCAGGACCCCACCGCGGTAGACGTGGTGCGTCTCGCGGCACACCGATTTGCCCCCCGAGCAGTACACCTTGTCGTCGACGCGCGTGAGCTCGCCGCCGGAGTAGGTGAGCACGCGCGCGAAGAGGCGCTCTCCGGACTTCTTCGCGAGCAGCGTCACGGTCGCGTCGCCCTCGGTGGAGCCGCGCTCGAAGTCGACCCCGCTGATCTCCGGCGTCGCGAGGGGCCCGTATCCGCTGACCTTGACGTGCCGATCGCGCAAGCGAACCTCACGTAGCTTGTACACGGCCGAGGGGACTGTGGCGGGCGGCGGGGCGAGCGAGGGAGCGGGCGCGCGCACCGCCGAGCTCGGCGACGACGAGGAGCCGGCCGAGGCCTTCCGCGCCGCGCGTTCGCGCTTGAACGCGCGCTCTCTCGAGTTCTCGAACGCGGCGATGAGCCACGGCTGGGGCACGCCGCAGCGACTCGCCACCACCCGCGCGCGCGAGGCGTACACGTGGATGGTCGCGCCGCCCACCATCTTCGCGACCTCTTCTTCGCGCCCGGCGCTGAGCTTTCTCTGGAGGACGGAGCAGAACGTGTCGGACGACCCCGACGACGAGCCCGAAGAGCCCGACGATCCGGGCCCCACGCTCCCTCGATTGCGCTCGATGGCCTCGGACTGCTGGCGCACGCCCGCGGCGCGACGCTCTTCTTCGGCGCGCTGGAAGGCCTTGTCTGCGGCGGCCTCTCGACTGCGCGCGGCCGACTGCGCGTGCGCCGCGCCGGAGCCACACACCCAGAGCGCGACGAACGCGACCACGACGGTATCGACAGCTCGCATGATCCTCCCGATGGCTGAACCCCTCATCATACCCCGGAACGCCGCGACGGCCCCGCGGCCGTGTGCCGGCCACGTGAAATGAGCCGCGGGCGGCCCTTGATCGCGCTCCGGCGGCGCGCGACGCGTGGTAAGACGCGCCCACATGCGCGTCGTCTTTCTTTCACCGACCTACCCCCCCGAGATGATCGAATACACCCGCGGTCTCGCCGAGGTGGGGGCCAAGGTCTATGGCGTGGGCGACACGCCCCGAGGCGCGCTCCCCGCGCGCGTGCGCGAGTACCTCACCGACTACCTCGCCGTGCCGCGCATCATGGACGAAGAAGACGTCATCGAGCGCGTCACCGAGTGGATGCG
>JAGQJA010000195.1:0-11862 GCA_020430845.1 Myxococcales bacterium | reverse complement strand
CGCGCCGCCGCCGAGGAGATCGGCTACCCGCTGGTGCTCAAGCCCATCGCCGGCGCCGGCAGCGCCGACACGTACCGCGTCACGAGCGCCGCCGAGCTCGAGGCGGTGCTCCCGTCGATGCGCGGCGTCCCCGAGGCGAGCTGCGAGGAGTACATCGAGGGCGAGGAGTTCACGTTCGACACCGTGTGCATCGGCGGCAAGCCCGCATACGAGAACGTGGCGCAGTACCTGCCCAAGCCGCTCGAGATGCGGACGCTCGAGTGGGTCAGCCCCGTCATCATCACCGTGCGCGACATGGCGCAGGCCAAGCTCGCGGGCGGCATCGAGCTGGGGCGCAAGGTGCTGGGCGCCTTGGGGATGGGCGACGGCTTCACCCACATGGAGTGGTACCTCACGCCCAAGGGCGAGGCGGTCTTCGGCGAGATCGGGTGCCGGCCGGGCGGCGGGCACATCGTCGACCAGATGAACTACACCTCGGACATCGATCTCTTCCGTGAGTGGGCGCGCGTGTCGTGCCACGGCAAGTTCGAGGCCGACGCGACGCGCAAGTACAACGTCGGCATCGTCTTCAAGCGCGCCCGCGGCCAAGGGCACATCACGCGCATCACCGGCCTCGGCGACTGGCTGCGCATGTGCAAAGGCTGGGTCGCCGAAGAGAAGCTCCTGCGCCCGGGCACGCCGCGCCGCAACTGGAAGCACACGCTCCTCTCGGACGGGCACGTGGTGGTGCGCCACCCCGACTGGGACGAGGCGTACAAGATGTCGTTCGCCGCCGCGACCGGCATCCAGATGTTCGCCGAGTAACCCTGCGGCGGGCCGACCGGTTTCGCGATAGGCTCGCGCCGCATGGACCGGGTCGCGAGCTTCTTCTCCGAGCGCACGCCGAGGCGCCTCTTGGCGCTCACGGCCTTTTTGTCTGTACTCTACATGTTCAGGCAGATGGCGCTCCTGCTCGTCTTCTTCGTGACGTTCGAGCGGGCGCTGGGCTACGCGTCGCGCAAGCTGTCGGGCGTCACGGGGGTGGCCCGTAAGCGGTGCGTGCTGCTCGTGCTCGCGGGCATCTTGCTGCTCTTGGGCATCGGGGCAGCCCTGGGCGTGGGCAAGACGCTCCGCACGTACGCCGAGATGCAGGCGAGCTACCCAGAGCGCATCGCCGAGCTCAAGACCCACCCGTTCTTGCACAAGCTCCAGGAGCAGATCGGCGGCACCGAGCGCATCGTCGAGGGCGCCAAGCACTACGCGGGCAACGCGATCGGCGCGGCCTCGGCCGTGGGGCACTTCTTCGTCTACGTGCTCATCGGCTTCGTGCTCGCGCTCGTCTACGTGCTCGAAGAAGACGAGATCCTCGCGTTCCACAAGAAGATGGACCCGCGATCCCTGCACGGCACGCTCGTGCGCTGGTTCGGCCACGTGGCCGACGCGACCGTCGTGACGGTGCAGCTGCAGATCATCGTCGCGGCGTGCAACACGCTCATGACGTTGCCCGTGCTCCTGCTCATCGGCGTGCCCCACATCGGCGCGCTGATGATCCTCATCTTCTTCTCGGCGCTCGTGCCCGTCATCGGCAACATCGTGTCGGGCGCCGTGCTCTGCCTGCTTGCCTACCAAGCGCGCGGCTGGGGCGGCGTGGGCATCTTCATCGGGCTCACGTTCGTCCTCCACAAGATCGAGTCGTACTACCTCAACCCGCGCCTCACGGCCCGGCACGTCAAGCTCCCGGGCTTCGTGCTCATCGTGAGCCTGCTCGCGTGCGAGCACCTCTTCGGGTTCAAGGGGCTCTTCTTGTCGTTCCCCATCCTCTTCATCGCGGCGCGCATCCGCGCCGAGTTCGTCGAGGAGACCGAGGGCAAGGCCGACTCGCCCATCGTGCTCGGCGACGGGCTCGAGCAGCTGCCGATCGAACGCTCGGCGTTGGGCGAGGACGAAGCGTGAAGCGCGTCCTCTTCGTGGTGAAGGAGATCGAGGGGGCCGAGCCCATCGGCGCGCTCTACGTGGCCGGCTGCCTCGTGCGGGCGGGCCACGACTGCAAGTTCGTGGGCACGCGCGGCAACGACGTCCTCGCCGACGTGCGCCGCTACGATCCCGACGTCATCGCGTTCGGCACGACCACGGGCCTGCACCGCTACTACCTGGGCCTCGCGGCCCACCTCAAGGAGCGGCACCCGCGGGCCGTCGTGCTCGCGGGCGGCGCGCACCCGACGTACTTCCCCGAGGCGATCTTCTCGCCCGGCGTCGACGTGGTGTGCCGGGGAGAGGGAGAGGACGCCACCGTCGAGCTCGTGGACGCGCTCGATCGCGGCGACGATCACACGCGCATCGCCGACCTGTGGGTCAAGCACGACGGAGTCGTCTACAAGAACGGCGCGCGCGCGCTGCGGCGCGACCTCGACGACATCCCCTTCCCCCCGCGCGAGCTCCTCTACGCGTACGACGACGCGCTGCGCCTTCGCCCGCTCAAGAGCTTCACGACGAACCGCGGGTGCCCCTTCCCGTGCAGCTACTGCTTCAACGCCTCGCTCGTGGAGCACTACGGCCCGAGCTGGAAGAAGCCGCGTATCCGGAGCCCCGAGAACGTCGTCGCCGAGATCGCCAAGGTGCGGAGCGACGGGCCGCTGCAGGTCGTCGGCTTCCGCGAGAGCATCTTCGTCTACGAGGCCAAGTGGCTCCGTCGCTTCGGCGAGCTGTACCGGGGCGAGATCGGCCTGCCGTACTACTGCCACCTACGCGCCGACATCCTCACAGAAGAGATGGTCGACCTGCTCGCGTGGTCGGGCTGCCACACGGTCAACCTCGGCATCGAGACCGCGAGCCCGCGCCTCGCCAACGAGGTGCTCGACCGGCGCATCAAGATGGACCGCCTCTGCGCGGGCGTGCGCATGCTCAAGAAGGCCGGAGTCGTCGTCTTCAGCGACAACATCCTGGGCATCCCCACGGGCACGCTCGAGGACGACCTCGACACGCTGCGGCTCAACGTAGAGCTCGACGTCGACTACGCCGCCGCCACGCTGTGCACGCCCTACCCCGGCACGGGCATCGCGCGCTTCGCCGTCGAGAGCGGGTGCTTCGACGGCGACTACGACAAGATCGACGACAGCTACTACACCGAGAGCGTCATCGAGTTCTCGTCGCCCGAAGAGAAGCGGCAGATCGAGAACCTGCACAAGCTCTTCGCGATCACGGTGGCGCTGCCGGCGCTCCTGCCCGTGGTGCGCAGGCTCATCAAGCTGCCGACCAACGACTTCTTCTACGCGCTCTTTCGCGCGTACTACCTCGCCATCCACATGACCGACGTGATGCCCCGCCGGCCCGCGCTCGGCGAGATCCGCGACGCCGTGCTCTCGGTCTTCGGCGTCTATCGCGGGACCGACGACAACGAGCACCCCATGCCCACGCCCGTACCGCTGCCCACCGTCGACGTGAGCGCCGCGGCGCCCGCGCACACCGAGGCCGCCGCGGTGGAGCTCGTGTCCCTCACGCGCGGGCCCAAGCGCACTACCACCGCGCGAAAGGTGCATAATGCACGCGAAGCGTGAGAAGGCTCGGGCGCGCAAGTGGAAGCGCCGCATCAAGGCCGTCGCGTCGATCGGCGTGGCGCTCGCGGCCGGGACGTTCCTCGCGTGCCAACGCGGCGCGGAGACCGTCAAGCGCGAGGTCATCGACGTCCGCGCGCGCCTCGGCGGCGAGGACGCGTCGGTCCGGTACGACGCCGCGGACGACGCGACAACGGACGGAGACGTCGGCACGGAGCTCGACGCCGCCGGCGACGCGACGGCCGACGCCGGGGCCCGCCGCAAGGGGTCGAAGGACGCCTCCGTCGACGTCAAGGAGCACCGCAAGGGCATGCCGGTGCGCGACAACCTGCTCGAGTGACGCCGCGCTTGCGCGGAGCGGCCGATGGTGGTGCGCTCGAAGGGTGAGCCGACCGAGCGCGTGGCGCATCGCGATGACATGCCTGACCCTGACCGCGGCGGCGTGCGGCACGAGCCCGACGAGCGCCCCGGAGGGCGTGGCCCTGGGGCTCGACAACGCCGCCAGCCCGCGGATCATCCGCGGCACCCCGTCGGGTACCGACCAGGACAGCGTGGTGATGATCGCGATCTGGCACGACGGGGTCCGCGTGGGGATCTGCACAGGCAGCGTCATCGCGCCGACCCTCGTGCTCACGGCGCGTCACTGCGTGTCGTTCGAGGGCCCCGGCAACACGCTCAAGGGAGACCGGACGCCCGGCGATCTCGACGTCCGCGTCGGCGGCGGCGCGGCCACGGGCCTCGACGACCGCGCCACGGCCACCGCGAAGGGCAAGCGCCTGTTCGTGCCCGAGGCCGACACCGTGTTCAACGCGGACCTCGCCGTCATCGAGGTCGACCGCGCGATGACCGTCGAGGCCGCGCCGCTCAGGCTCGGCGCAGACGTGGCGGTGGGAGAGGAGCTCACGCTCGTCGGCTGGGGAGCGACCGACAATGGCAAGCTCCCGACTGCGCGCATGCAGCGCACGGGGGTCAAGGTCCAGGCCGTGGGCACGGCCGCGTCGACGAGCGACTTCGACGTAGGCGCCGACGAGTTCCGCATCGGCGAAGGCACGTGCTTCGGCGACAGCGGCGGCCCGTCGCTCTCGTCACGCACGGGCGCGATCGTGGGGATCGTGTCGCGCGGCGGAAACGGGATCCAGGATCCGAACGATGTCGCTGCGGCCTGCGTGGGGCCCAACGTGGCCGACGTGCACACGATGGTCGCGCGCTTTCGGCCGATCCTCGACAACGCGTTCAAGGCGACGGGGGCCACGCCGCGCCCCGAGCCCGCGGCGCCCGATCCGCCGGACGAAGGGTGCGCCGTGACCGGCACGCCCACATCGACCGGGGCGGCGGGTCACGTCGCGCTCGCGGCGCTCGCGTCGGCCGTCGTGCGCCGCCGGCTCAGACGCGCGCGGCCTTCACGCGCTCGGTGAGCACGCGCACGGCGTCCTCGACCGGGACGAGCTCGGCCTTCTTGGGGTCCGTCTCGGTCCGCGGCTTGAGCTCGACGTTGCCGCCGGCGAGCCCCTTGCCACCGACGGTGAGGCGCAGCGGCAGGCCGATGAGGTCGGCGTCCTTGAACTTCACGCCGGGCCGCTCGTCGCGATCGTCCCACAGCACCTCGACCCCGGCGGCCCATAGCTCGTCGTAGATCTTCTTGGCCGCGGCGCTCACGGCGTCGTCCTTGCCGATCGTGACCATGTGCACGTGGTACGGCGCGAGGTTCATCGGCCACTTCATGCCGTCGTCGTCGTGCTGCTGCTCGATCGTGGTCGCGACGAGGCGTGAGACGCCGATGCCGTAGCACCCCATCACGAGCGCCTTCTTGGTCTGCTGCTCGTCGGAGAACATCGCGCCCATCTGCGCCGAGTAGCGCGTGCCGAGCACGAAGATGTGGCCCGCCTCGATGCCGCGGTACGTCTTGAGCTTGCCGGCCTCGCAGCTCGGGCAGGGATCGCCCGTGGTGGCGAGGCGCAGGTCGCCGATCTCGCCGTCCCAGTCGCGCCCGCGGTTGACGCCCTTGAAGTGGTGGTCGTCCTCGTTCGCCCCCGTGATGGCGTTCGCCACGGCGGCCGCCGCCCGGTCGGCGTAGATCTTTCCCTTGAACGACACCGGACCGGCGAAGCCCACCTTGGCGCCCGTGGCCTTCTCGATCTCGGCCTCGCCCGCGAGGAACACCTCGTCGACCCCAGCCGCGCGCGCGAGGCGGACCTCGTTGACGTCGTGGTCGCCGCGCACGACGGCCATCACGACGGCGTCGCCCGCGACGTAGAGGAGCGACTTGAGGAACTGCTCCTTGGGCGCCTTCATGAACGAGGACACCTCTTCGATGGTCTTGTGCCCGGGCGTGGGCACCTTCTCCATGAGCTCGTGCGTCTCGTCGGCCGCGCTCGCGAGCGGCGCCTTCACGGTCGCGATCTCGACGTTCGCCGCGTAGTCGCACGTGTCGCACGCGACGATCGCGTCCTCGCCCGAGTCGGCGAGCACCTGGAACTCGGCGCTCCGCGAGCCGCCGATCGCCCCGGGGTCGGCCGCGACCATGCGGTAGACGAGGCCCATGCGGTCGAAGATGCGGCAGTAGGCCTGGCGCATCGTCTCGTAGCTCTCGAGCGCGCCCTCTTCGGTCGCGTCGAACGAGTACGCGTCCTTCATGACGAACTCGCGGCAGCGCAGGAGGCCTCCGCGCGGGCGAGGCTCGTCGCGGTACTTGGACTGGACCTGGTAGAGGTTCTTGGGCAGATCGCGCCAGCTCTTGATCTCGCGCCGGGCGATGTCGGTGACGATCTCCTCGTGCGTCGGCCCGAGGTGGAACTCGCCGCCCTTGCGGTCCTTGAGGCGCATGAGCGTGTCGCCGTACACGTCCCAGCGCCCCGTCTCCTTGAAGTACTCCGCGGGCAGGATCGCCGGCATGAGGATCTCCTGCGCGCCCGAACGGTCCATCTCCTGACGGACGATGCCCTCGATCTTGCGGAGCACGCGCAGGCCGAGCGGCAGGTACTCGTAGATGCCGGCGCCGACCTTGCGCACGAAGCCGGCGCGGACGAGCAGCGTGTGGCTGACGTTCGAGGCGTCGGCGGGGGCCTCTTTGACGGTGGGGATGAGCGCGCGGGAAAAGAGCATGAGGGGCGTGCACTTAGCACACCCCACTGCGCGCGGGCAGAGGTGAGCGCGAGGGAGCGGACGCGAGCGCGAGACGCGAGGGCGGACGCGTGCGCGAGCGCGAGCGCGGGTGCGGGCGCGGAAGCGTGCGCGGGAGCGGGAGCGGACGCGGGTGCGAGAGCGGACGCGGGTGCGAGAGCGGACGCGGGTGCGGGCGCAGACGCAGACGCGATCGCAGACGCAGACGCGATCGCAGACGCAGACGCGATCGCAGACGCAGACGCGATCGCAGACGCAGACGCGATCGCAGACGCAGACGCGATCGCAGACGCAGACGCCCGCGCTCCCGCACCCGCGCCCGCACCCGCCCACGCCCACGCGCCCGCCCACGCCCCCACGCCCGCGCCCCCCCCTACAACCCGCGGGCGTGCTCCCCGCGCAGCCGAATCTTCCCGGCGAGCGCAGCGTCGATGACCTCGACGATCCGCGCCCGATCCCGCGGCAGCCGCCCTCCGAGCGGCAGGTAGTTCGACGCGTGGTTCGTACGAAACATCGCGTCGGAGGGGCGCGCGAGATCGACCATGGTGCGCAGCTCACGGAGCAGCTCGGGCACCTCGGGCACGGCGAACCTCCCGCGACGCTCGAGCGTGTGGAGCGGCGTGCCGGGCACCACGGTGACGGTGAGGGCGGCGAAGTACGCGGGGTTCATCTTGGTCACGAGATCGGCCGTGGCGCGCGCGTGCTCGTCGCTCCGCTCGCCCGCGATGCCCAGCAGCGCGATCACGCTCAGCTCCATGCCCGCGGCGTGAGCGCGCCGCGCCGCCTCGACGTGGGCCGCGGCGTCGTCGCCCTTGGCGATGCGCTTGAGCGTCGGATCGTCACCGGACTCCGGCCCGACGTAGAGGAGCGAGAGCCCCGCCTCACGCAGGCGCCGCAGCTCGTCGTCGGACTTCTCGAGGACATTGCGCGCCATCGCGTACGACGAGACGCGTCGCAGGTTCGGAAAGAGTCTGCGCGCGGCGGCGAGGAGCGCGAGCCAGTGGTCCGTGGGCAAGACGAGCGCGTCGCCGTCGGCGACGAACAGCTTCTCGACGTGGTCCCCCGCGGCCGCGGCAGCCGCCTCCATATCGGCGAGCGTGTCGGCGAGCTCTCGTACGCGAAAGGTCTTCTCGCGGTACATGTCGCAGTAGGTGCAGTGGTTCCACGAGCAGCCGATCGTGGCCTGCACGATGAGCGCGTCGGCCTCCGACGGCGGGCGGTAGATCTTGCCTTCGTAGCGCATGAGCCTCGGGCCTCGCGACGTGCGCGTTATCGGCGCGCGGGGTCCGCGACGCAAGCGCCTCGCCGCGCCGAGGCGCCCGGCCGCCACGTCGACCTTGCCATCCCGAGAAAATGGGGACATGTAGGGCACATGCGCACCCTCTTCATCTTCGGCGCCCTCTCGCTCGCTGCGTGCGGCGGCGGCGCACAGAGCACGCCCGCCCCGTCCGCGCCCACCACGGCGAGCGCGGACGCCCCCGCCAAGCCCGTCGAAGACCAGGGCGCGAAGCGCAAGGCCGCCCTCGAGGCCCTGACCCGCGGCGAGGCCGACAAGGGCGCGTGCGATCCGGCGCACAAGGCAGCCCTCGAGGCGCTCCTCACCGACGTCGAGGCCGGCATGAAGGCCAAGGTCGGCGACGACGGCAAGCCCCTCGGCATGGAGACGGTCGACAAGCGCGTCGTCGCGCTGGGCAACGCGGCCATGCGCGTCGAGCTCAAGGTGAGCGGCAGCGACACGGAGCTGCACGTGCTCGCGATGGCCGTGCACGAGGTCTCGCTCGACGTCCTGCAAGGCGGCGTCGCGGCCACCACGCTCCGCTCACCGCATCAGCGCTCCGCGACGACGAAGCCCATCAAGCTCGACCTGCCCGAGGCCGGCACGGTGACCGAGGTCGAGAGCGACAGCCGGCAGGTGCAGATCGAGCCGGGCAAGCCGCTCGAGGTCAAGCTCAGCGGAGAAGGCTGCGCCATCCTCGCCTCGTTCCAGCGCAAGAAGTCGAAGTAGACGGCGCGCGAGGCGCGCTGGCCCTTCCGAGGTCGAGCGCCGGTCCGGCGCGACGGTGCGTCAGTCGAGGCCGAGCGCCGCGGTGATCGCCTTGACCGTCAGGGCCTCGAGCGGCGAAAGACGTCCGTCGACCGACGCGGCGTCGACGAGGCCCGAGATGATCTCGCGCTTGTCGTCCTCGGACAGATCGGCGAGCGCGGCCTCGGCCTGATCCCACCCCTCGAGGTCGAAGACCTTTCGTTTCTCGGCGGCGTCGAGCCCCATCCCGCTCATCGCCTTGTCGAGGAAGACGCGCTCGTTCTCCGTCATGATGCCGTCGGCGACGAGGACCTTCGCGATGAGCAGACAGCGGGCGACCTTGGGATCCATGCCGCCGAGCGTACCGCCACGACGCGGCGACGGCGTAAAAAAGGGTGTGCGGCCCGTCAGCGCGCCGCGCCGAGCATCTCGCGCGAGAGCAGCGACGGCGGCACCGACCCGCGCGAGAGCACGTCGGTGTGGAAGCGCCGCAGCGAGAACGCGTCGCCGTCACGCTTCTTGACGGCCTCGCGCAGCGCGAAGAGGCGCTCGCGGCCCACGAGGTACGACAGCGGCTGCGTGGGCGTCATCGTGTAGCGGCGGGCCTCGCTCGTCGCGAGCGTGCGCTCGAGGTGCACCTCGTCGGTGAGCATCTTGACCGCCTGCTCGAAGGTGGTGGTCCCGGTGTGCAGCCCCACGTCGAGGATGACCCGCGCTGCGCGCACGAGCGTCCACTCGAGCTGCATGAGCCGCTCCTTGTCGGTGTAGTAGCCCAGCTCCGCCATCAGCTCTTCGGAGTAGAGCGCCCAGCCCTCGGAGAAGATGGCCGGGTGCAGCGCCTTGCGCACGAGCGACGGGTGCCGGCGGCCGAACGAGAGCTGCAGGTGGTGCCCCGGATACGCCTCGTGCACCGTCGTGTCGACGATGTCGCCGTGGTCGTGCTCACGCAGCATCTCCTCTTGGCGGGCCTTGGAGAGCGATCCGTCCACCGGCGTGACGAAGAAGAACCCCTTGGTGCCCGCGTCGAAGGGCGGCGGCCTGTCGTAGGCCGCAGACCCGAGCGTGCTCCGCATGAACGGGGGCGTCTCCATGACCGTCAGGTCGTCGCCCGGCGGCATCTCGACGACGTCCTTTTCCACCAAGAAGGCGCGCGCCCTGGCGACCTCCTTCTTGTACACGTCGAGCAGCCCCGAGGCCGACGGGTGGTCGTCCTTGAGCTTGGCCACCACCTCGGGCCACCCCTTGGCCGACGGGTCGATGCGCTTGGCCACCTCGGTCATCTCGGCCTGCGTACGCTCGTAGATCTTCTTGCCCAACGCGAGCAGCGCGTCGGCGTCCTCTTCGACGAAGTACGCGTTCGCGAGTCGATACGCGAACAGCTCCTTGCCGGCGGCGAAGTTGCCGTTGGAGCGCTTGAGCAGCACCTTGCGCAGGTACGCTTCGTAGTCGTCGAACGCGGCGACCGCCTGCGACAAGGCGCGGTTCGTCCGCGCGCGCTCCGTGGGCAGCGCCTTCTCGAGGAACGGCTTCTGCGCCGCGAGGAACCCCTTGGCCGACGCCGCGCTGTCGATGCCCACCTCCGTCCACACCTTGGGCGGGTTGAGCAGGTTCGCCTTGGCCGCTTCGAGCGTCTTGGGGATCTGCTCGAGCCGCGACAGCACGTTGCGCGCGCGGTCGGCCTCGGGCGCGTACTCGCGCGCGGTCATGAGGAAGATCGCGCCGAGCGGACCGGAGACGTAGAAATCCGGCTGCCGCTGCAACGGACGCTGCGCGCGCCGCGTGCGGATCTCCACGCGCAGGGCACCGCGGATCATCGCGAGGTCGGTGAGCTGCGCCGGGCTCGCCTTGGGCTCGGCGAGCTGCTCGTCGAGCTCCGCGAGCATCGCCTCGAGGCGGCCGATCGCGCGGTCCTCGCCCACGAGCGTCCGGTCGTCGAGCACGCTGTCGCGCTCGTGCCGCCCGAGCTCGGTGCCGCGCTCGGGGAACACCTCGACGAGCAGGTCGACGTACTTCTTGCCCGCCGCGTCGATGGCGTCGTCGTCGCGCTCCTTCGCCGGCGCGGGGGTCTCCACGGGCGCGGCCGTGGCCTGGGGCGGCGGCGGAGGCGGCTTGGGCGGCGGCGGCCTCGACGCGCACGCGGAGGCGAACAGCAGGGAAAAAGCGACAGAGTGGGCTCGAACAGACACGTCGCCGGGCATGCTACCCGAAACGGACCCCGAGCGGCCCGCGCGCACGATCCGGCCGTCACGCGCGCGCGTAGCTCATCTAGACCCTTGATTCCGACCAGGAAATGCAACGATGCTAGGGATGGTGGAGGGGTGATGCGGGACGAGGCAGACACCGAGGACGCGGCTCGAGAGCGCGACGGACGCACATCCGGCCGCCCCGTTCCCTTCGGCGCGAGCGTCCATGATCCCAACGCGCTCGAGGCCGGCTACACGGCCGGGCACCGCGCGTACGAGATCGGCGGCATCATCGTGAGCATGACCGCTGCCACGTGGCTCTGCGTCCGCGTCGCGAGCTGCCCGCGCCTGTCGGGGTGGTGGGTGCCGCTCGCCATGCTCGTCGGCATCCTCACCGCCGACTTCGTGTCGGGCTTCGTGCACTGGGCGTTCGACACGTGGGGCTCGGTCGACACGCCGGTCTTCGGCCGGCTCGCCATCCGCACGTTTCGCCACCACCACGTCGACCAGAAGGCCATCACGCGGCACGACTTCATCGAGACCAACGGCCACAACTTCGGCCTCTCGACGATCCTCGGCGTGACGGGGCTGCTCACGGTGCAGTCGGAGACCGCGACGATGGTGGGCACGTTCGTCGGGATGTCGCTCATCGCGGGCATCTTCTTCGTCGCGCTCACGAGCCAGGTCCACAAGTGGGCCCACATGGATCACCCGCCGGCGGTCGTCGCGTTCTTGCAGCGCACGCGCCTCGTGCTCTCGCCCGAGCACCACTCCCTGCACCACTCGGCGCCGTACAACCGCAACTACTGCATCACGGTCGGCTGGATGAACGGCCCGCTCCGCGCGGTCCGTTTCTTCGAGACGCTCGAGCGCGTCATCACCGCCGTGACGGGGTGGGTCCCGCGCGAGGACGACATCGGCAAGGACGCCGCGCTCGCCACGGTCGAGGAGCCGGTCTCGCCGCCCGACGTCGCCGCCGAGGTCAAGGGCCCCACGCTCCCCTGAG
>JAGQJA010000194.1 GCA_020430845.1 Myxococcales bacterium | reverse complement strand
TGCGTCTGCGTCTGCGTCTGCGCTTGCGTCGGCGTGCTCGGGCCACGGCCTGGGGTAGTGGCTGGAGTCGTGCCACGAGCACGACGAGCCGGCCCACGTGCCGCGGCTCGCTCGGCACGCTTCGGCGTCGTCGTTCCACCAGTCGAGGCAGCCGGTGAGCGATGCGCCGAGGGAGAGGGTGGCGAGGAAGGAGGAAGAGGAGCGGAGGTACTGCACGAGAGACATACATCCATCGTGTGTCGCCGTGCGCGCGCGGCCGCTGACCGATCCTGACGCTCGCCTGGATCGCGATGGACCGGTGAGCGCCCCGCCTCAGACGAGACAGCGCGCAAGCGCGCGCGGCGGTGAGCGCCCGCCGCTGAACACGCACGCAGTCACGCCCAACGACACGCCCCGCTTCGGCCTCGCCGGCCTCGCATGGTCTGCACATGCGATCGCACAAGCGCTACGAGGTCTCGGGCGAGGACATGTTCGAGTCGACGCGCACGCCGCGCGGTGACGCCGACTACCACCTGGCGTGGTTCGATGCCCTCGAGGACGCCGTCGCGTACGCCGAAGAGAAGGCGCTCGAGCCCCACGACGGCGCGAGCGCGGAGCTGTGCGACGCCGTGCGCGTGTACGACCACGAGAGCGCTCGGGTCGTCTTCTACAAGCAGCGCCCGCCGTCGGGGGCCGCCCCTCAGAAGCCCGGATCGTGAGGGCGCGTCGCGTCTTCGACCGTCGCGCCGTCGTACGGATTCGGTGGGATGAAGCGGAGCTCGACCACGACCCGCGGCGTCGTGGGCGGCGGCGTCCACGTGTACGCGGCGAAGAGCGCGTGGACGCACGCGACGACGGGCTGTGACACGCCGCTCGCGGCGCCGGGCTCTACGCCGGTCGCGCGCCCGTTCGTGCCGGTCTGTACGGTGAACGTCGCCGTGCCCTTCATGGTGCGTTCGCGTGTGAGGCCGCGCTCGTAGCACGCGACGAGCTTGGTATGCAGCGCGGTGATGGCGCGCGCCGCGTCGGTGGCGCCGGGTGAGGCCGTCGACACGCCCGCGTCGGCGTCGGGCACCGCGACGGGGCTCGCGGCAACGCTCGCGTCGGTCCCCGCGTCTGCCGTCGGGCCAGAGGGCGGCGCGACGACCGGACCGCGCGGTCCGACGGGGCACGTGCCGAGGCCCTTGGGCTGCGCGGCTGGAGCGCTGGCGTGTGTGCCCGCGTCGGCGCCGGCGCAGCCGATGAGAGCCGAGAGCGCGAGGACCGACGCGACGAGAAGGATTCGCATGCGCGCGCTCCAGGTTACCGTAGGTGCGTGACGCGAGGCCGACGGATCCTCATCGCGCTCGCCGCGCCCGTCGTGGTGGGCGGCGCGCTGCTCGCGCTCTACCTTCGGGGGAGCCTCACGTCGCGCGCGGCGGTGCGGAGCCCAGGCGTGCACGCCGTGGGGGTGACCACGCTCGCGTCGCCGGGCGGACCGATCGAGCTCTGGTACCCCGCGCGCGACGGCGCCGGCGACGGGCGTGTGCGCTACGAAGAGGCGTACCTCGGCTACGCGACCCGCGACGCGCCCGCGCTCGACGGTGCGGCCCGCCCGCTCGCAGTCCTGGTGCACGGCTACACCGCGTCGCGCTTCGAGCTCGCGTGGCTCGGCGAGAGGCTCGCTTCGGCGGGGTACGTGTCGATCGCGATCGACTATGCCGACCAAGGCGCGCCCATGGACGGGGACCACGCGTGCAAGCGCGCGCGCGAGACGTCTGCGGCGCTCGACGCCGTGAGCGCCGACGGGCGCTGGTCGGCGCGCGCTTCGACCGATCGCGTGCTCGTCGTGGGGCACTCGTTCGGAGGGACGACGGCGCTCGCGCTGGCCGGCGCGCCCCTCCGGAGGCCGCTCGCGTGCGCGGACAAGCGCGTGGCCGCGGCGATCGTCACCGCGCCGCCGGTGGGCCCCATCGCGCTCGAGCGCCTCGCCGAGGCGACGCCGGCGCTCGTCGCGCCGCCGATCGCGTTCGCGGGGACGGGCGACTCGCTGCACGACTCGTCGGTCCGCCTGTCGCGCGCGTGGCCCGGTGCGCGCCTCGAGAGCGTCGACGGCGCGGGACACTTCGCGTTCAAGGGCGTGTGCACACCGTACGCGCGGGCGCGCATGGCGATGCAGTGTGTGGGACGCGCCGGCGTCGATCGCGTCGCGCTGCACGATCGCGTCGCGCGCTCGGCGCGTGAGCTGTTCGAGCAGATCGAGCGCGCGTCAGTGAGGTAGCGGCGGTGCGCACTCGGGCTTGCGCGACGTGAACGTGATCACCGCCGAGGGGTCGACCGGCGCGCTGACGCCGCCGCGGCTGCTCACGCGGCGCGTGCTGAGATTCGCCGTGCACCACTCGAGCACGATCGCGTTGCCCTGGCGCGAGACCTTCCCTCGACTCTCGATCTGATCGACGCCGCTCAGCATGCAAGAGAACGTGAGCGCGCTCGGCCCGCCCTTGGTGCAGCACTGGTACGGATCGCCGCCGAACGGAAGGTGGAACACCTCGCGCCGCAGGCCCACCTCGGAGGCGGTGACGTAGGCGGTGAACCCAAGGCCGGGTGTGTCCGACGCGCTCGGACGCACGCTCTTGGAGGTGAAGGCGACCGTGACGCGCTTGGCCGGCGGCTTCGATCCCATGAGGAGGTCGAACGGCACGCCGCCGTCGGGGACCTCGGCGCACACGGATTCGTACGACGCGAACGGCATCGGGATCGGCGGGGTGAGGGGGGTGGCGGCGTGTGTCCCTGCGTCTCCTGCGTCTGCGTCGCCCGCGTCGGGCTCGGCGGCGACGGGGGGCGACGCCGCGTGCGGGGAAGGCGCGTCGCCTGTCGTCGTCGCGTGCGGCCCCGGCGGTGGCGTCACGTCCGTGCCCGGTTTGCACGACGCACCTCCGAGCGAGGCGATCACGACGACGACTGCGGCGCTCGGCGAAGGACGCACGCCCCCATCGTAGCTCAGGCGGCGGCGCCCTCCAGGTCGCGGAGCTTTCCGGCGGCGTCGAGCGCGGCGAGCTCGTCGGAGCCGCCGATCGAGGCCCCGTCGATGAAGATCTGCGGGACGGTCCTGCGCCCGGTGGTCTTCACCAGCCAGGCGCGCGTCTCGTGATCGTGCGTGACGTCGATCTCTTCGAACGCGATGCCACGGCGACGCAAGAGGTGCGTCGCGCGCACGCAGTACGGGCAGTACGTCGTCGAATAGACGATGACCCGGCTGGGGGTGCGGACGGTCGGCGAGGTGTGCTTGCTCATGTACCCACAGGTGCCGAGCCGGCCGACCATTACAGATTTCGGCGCCCCGCGCGGCAGGCGCGTAGACTCGCTGCGTGGGGAGCGTTCGGGGACAGCTGTGCTCTACGTGCGCAGAGCTCTTCGAGGGGCAGAAGTGCCCGACATGTAAGGGGTTTCCGGCCAAGACCCGCGCCGAGATCGAGGCCTGGGAGCGGGCGCGCCTCGCGAAGCGCCTGGACGAGTGGCGCAGGGACGGGGTCATCGACGCGGCCACCGCGAAGAGGGTGCGCGCCGCGGCCGGGCTCGAGCCGGCCCCCGAGGGGGACGCCGCACGCGTAGAGGAGGAGAGGCCGCCGGCGAAGGCGTCGCTCGATCTCGAGGCGGGCGTCGATCGTTTCGCCACGGGCTTCACGTCGTTCTTCGGCGAGGTGTCGTCGCGCTACGCAAAGATGGCCGCCGACGTCGCCAAGGACGCGCCGCCTCCGTCGAAGGGCGCTCGTCCTCTGCGCGGTGAGGTCGATCACGAGAGCCACACCGCCTACGCGACGGGCGGTGACACCGTGGTCTCGCCCGGGGTCGAGGCGCTCGAAGAGCTCGACGAAGCGCACGGCGGACCGGGCAAACCGCTCGGCGCGCTGCAGGTCTTCTGGTTCATCGGCACCGTGCTCGTGCTCGCGGGCTCGCTCATGGGCGTCCGTGAGGCGTGGCGGTCGCTCGACGGTGTGCTGCGCCCGCTCGTGATCGCCGGAGCCCTCTTCGGCTATCACGCCGCGTTCGTCGCGCTCGCGCGTGTGCTCGCCAAGCGCTCCGCGGTGACCGGTCGGGTGCTCGGCGTGATCGCGGCCGGTCTCTTGCCGGTCGTGTTCGTGGCGGGCGCCGTGGCGATCGGGATGTCGCGGGGCGCGGGCACCGTGGCCGCCGCGGCGATCTTGGTGGCGAGCGCGGGCACCCTCGTCGCGCTCGGCCGCGTCTTCGGTCCGCGCGCGGGGGTCGGTCTCGTGATCGGCCTCGTGCCCGCGCTCGCGCTCGAGATCGTGCTCGGCTTCGAGGCGACCACCACGAACGCGCGCCTGTCCGCGCCGCTGGTCGCGATCGCCGTCGTGCTCTGGTCCGCGCTCCGTGCGCGCCGCGCGTCCGACGCGCGCGTGATCGCGTCGCTCAGCGCGTCTCTCTACGGCGCCGTCGCGGTCGCGGCGTACACCGTGTTCGGCGGCCCGCAAGACACGACCCTCGACATGTCGTCGTTCGGTCCGCCCGAGCTCGCCGCGGTGCTATGGGTGGCCGCGCTCGGCGCCGTGTCTTGGTTCGGCGTGCACGAGCCCGCGTCCGCCGGCTCGCTATCGAACCGTCTGCGCGGCGCGTCGTCCGTCGTCGCGGTGGTGTCGCTCGCGCTCGTGGTCGGCGCGGCGCTCGCGGGCACCATCGCGGCGGTGCGATCGCGCGACGAGCTGCTCGCGAGTGGCGTGTGGGCGTGGGCTCCGGCGGCCGCGGCGGCGCTCGGGGCCGCGGCGCTCGCGGTCGAGGCGCGCCATCGGTCGCTCGCGCTCCACGTCGCGGTGCCGCTCGCTCACGTCGCCGCGTTCTTGGTGGCGCGCGTCGCGACGGACGCCGTCGCGGCGCAGTGGGCCGCGCCCGCCGTCGTCCCTGCGGCGCTCTTCGTGCTCGGCCCCGTGCTGCTCCCGCGTCGGCCGTCGGTGCTCGCGTGGTCGTTCGTGAGCAGCCTCGCGGTCACGGCGATCACCTTGGGGACCGAGCTCTCGCTGCGGCCGCCGGTCCCGGCCACCGACGCGTGCACGACGACGATGACCGTGGCGCTCGCGCTCGCCGCGGCGGCCCACCTCGGAGGTCGCGCGGTGCGGCCGTCGCAGCACTACGTGGGCGGGTTGCTCCTCGTCGTCGCGCTCTCGTGTTGGCTCGTGCCCACGCGCGACGATCCGTGGACGGCCTCTCTCGGGTACGCGCTCGTCGCTGCCGGCGTGATCCACGCCGTGATGGCGCTCGGGTACGCGGCGATCGCGCCCAAAGACTCCGAGCTCCGTCCGTTCGACGACGTCTCACTCGTCGCGGGCATCGCGGCCGCGTGGCTGGCCGTATTCACGCTGTACCCCCAACGCCTGCTGGCGCTCGGACTGTCCGATCTCGGGGCGTCGCTCGCGGCGTCGATGCCGGCGCTCCTCGCGGCGGGGTTGCTCGCGCTCCGGGCTCCGCGCGACGCGAGCAGGCTCGTGACGGCGCACGCGGGGCTCGGGCTCGCCGTCATCGCGCGGGTGGTGTGGGGGCCGCAGACGCCGCTCGTCTTCGTCGGGGGCACCTCGGCCCTCGCCCTCTCGGCGATCGGCGCGCTCCGCGGTGAGCCCGAGCCCGAGCCTCCGCGCTTCGGCCGTGCGCTCTTCGGGCTCGTGCCGTTGCCGCTCGGCGGTCGTGGCTGGGCGCTGCTCGACGGGTTTGCTGTCTCGGGCGCGGTCATCGCCGCGCTCACGACGGCGCTCACGCTCCCCTGGATCGGCGCCGTCGCCGGCGGGTGGTTTCCGCCGACGCTCTCGGAGCGCGATCCAACGATCCTGGGGATGGTCGCCGTCGTCGTCACGATGCTCGTCCTCTTCGGCACGCGCGCGCTCCAAGCGTTCGGCGCGCGCGGCCACGTGGGCACGCTCGCGCTCGGCGGCCTGGCGATCGCGGTGACGGCGATCGTGAACCGCATCGGCCGACCGCTCGCGCCCGAGATCGTCGGACGCAACCTGAGCGTCGTCGCGTTCGGCGTGTGGCTCGTCGCGCGTCTGTTCGTGCGCGTCGGCCCCAAGGTCGCGTCTGCGCTCGACAAACCGACGCACGGTCGCCTCTACCACTTCATCCCACACGCCGGCGTGGCGGCGCTCGCAGCGCTCCTCGCCATCGACGCGTTCCTCGTCGGCGGTCCGTCGCTCTCCCGCGCGCTCGTCGTCGTACCTCCGCTCATGGTGTTCGGCGCGGCGCTCGGGTGTGCGCTCCTCTATCGGTCGTCGCATCGGCCGCCGCTGCTGCACGCGGCGCTCGCGCTCCTGTTCGCGTTCGCGTCTCTCGCCTCGGCCCAGCGGGCGGTGCTCGGTCCGCACCTCACGCCGCTGTCTCCGCCGGGAAGCCGCTGGGTCCCGACGGCCATGGCCGACGCGGCGGCGAACGACTGGACCAACGCGGCGCTCTACCTGGTCGCGCCCGACGGGCTCGTGCCGCTCTGGGATCGCGCGGCGTTCGGCGGCGGCGTCTTCGTCGTGGCCTGCGCGCTCCTGGGCATGATCGCCACGCGCGCGCCCGCGGCGACTCGCGCGCTGCGCTCGGTGCTCGACGCGCCCGACGACGACGCGGTCCCGCGGGCCCTCACGATCGCGAGCGCCGTCGGTGCGTTCGTCGTGGCGGTCGACCTCACGGCGCAACCCTCGCTCGTCACGGCGGTGCTCCTGATCCTCGCGGGCGCGCTCGGGCTCCTCTCGCGCGGTCCGCCGCTGGGAGCGCTCCCCATCGCGCTCGGTCTGCCGCTCTTGGTGCACGCCTTCGTGGGACCGCTCGTGCCCGCGTGGTCGGGCCCCGCGCTCGCGGCCGAGGCGCTCGCGGTCGTCGTCGGTGGTCGCTACCTCGCGCTGCGCGACGGGCGAGATCAGACCACGCTCCTCGCGTCTCAGGTCTTCGCCGCCGCGTTGGGCGCCTTCGCGTTGCTCTACGCCGTCACGGCTCTCGCGCCGACAGACCCGGCGGGCGCGCTCGCGTCGATCTTCGCCGCTTCGAACGACGCGGCTGGCGGCGCGTGGGCGCAGACGTCGTCGCCCGGGATCACGCTCGCGCTCCTCGGCGTCGCGTCGGCGGCCGCCGCGTGGTCGTGGCGCGGGACGATCGCGGGCGCCCTGTCGGTGCTCCCGCCGCTGCTGCTCGGTCTGGCGGGGGCGGCCTTGGGCGCGTCGCTCTCGTACACCAGCGCGGCCGATGTCTCGCGCCTCACCACGCGCGACGGGCCCGCCGTCGCCGCGGGCGTCGCGATCGCGGTCCTCGCCGCGCACGCGGCCGTCGTGATGCTCGCGCGCGCCGAGCGGACGTTTGCCAGCGCCGGCACCGCGATCGGTCGCGACGTCGTCGTCGTCGCAGCGGGCGCCGTGATGGTCGCGTTCCTCGCCGCGCCCGAGCCGGGCGGACTGTACGTGGGCGTGTGCGGCGTCGTCGCGCTCGGCGTGCCGCTCGTCGTCTCGTTCGACGCGGTGGTGCGCCAGAAGACGGCGCGGCACGTGTACGTCGTCGAGCTCTTCGTGGTGGGGCTCTACACGTTCGCCACCCGCGATCTCGGCGTGCGCCCCGAGCTGCACGCCCTACTGGGGCTGGCGTACGGCTTCACGCTGCTCGGCGTCGCGGTCGTGGCTCGCCGGCGGGGCGCCGAACGCGTGGCCGGGGCGACGCGGCGCTTCCTCGCCGTGCTCCCGCTCGTGCTCGCGTTCGTCACGATGCAGGGGACCAACGACGCCGCGGCGATCTTCGCCCTCGGCGCCGCGATGCTCTACGGCGCGACGGCGTTCGCAGAGAAGAGCCGCGTCTTCAGCTCGCTCGCGGCGCTCGCGGCCAACGTCGCGCTCGTCGTCTTCGCCCTCGCGCGCGGGCTCGACGGCGTGGAGATCTGGGTTGGACCGCTCGGCCTGCTCGTCGCGGCCCTCGGACAGATCTTCGCCTCGAAGATGAGCCCTGCGGCGCGGAGCGCGGTGCGCGTCATCGGCGGCGGCCTCCTCTACATGCCCGCGGGCCTCAAGCTCGCGCTGCGCCTCGGCGCGGCCGAGGACGGCACGTATTCGGTCGTCTTCGGCGCCGTGTGCTTGCTCGGCGTCGTGGCGGGGCTCGTGCTGCGGGTGCGCGCGTACCTCGCGCTCGCGACGATGGCGCTCACGCTCGACGTGATCGCCAACCTCGTCTACGCGGGCCTGCGCGATCACCGCGTGGGCTTCGTGCTCCTCTCGGCGACGGGCTTGTTCATCCTCGGGATCATGATCCTCGTCACGCTCCGCCGCGATCGTGCCCTCGCCCTCGCGGCGCGCCTGCGCGCGAAGATGCGCGGCTGGGAGTAGGCGGCATTCTCGGCGGGCCGCCTCGGCGAAAATCGGATCGAGCCCGTCCGATCGCGTCTTCCGCTGTCATCCCCGGTGCTTAGCTTGTCTCGAAGGCGCAGCGCCGGCGCCCCGAGGTTGGTCATGTACAGGTCTCCGGGGCGCGCGGTCGCCGCCACCCCCACCCAGCTCGTTTGGTACGACGCGACCAAGGCGTTCTTGCGCGCGCTGACAGTGTTCGTCGCGACCTTCGGCGTCGTCTCGGTCGGGGGAGGATCGCTCGACCCGGCGCTCGCCGCGACTGCGCCGCTCGTGGGCATCGTCGCGTGCTTCGGCGCGTTCGCGTTCACGCGCACGAGCACGCGCGTCGAGCTCACGGTCGACGCGAGCCACCGCCACCTGCGCGTGGTCACGGCCGGCGAGCACGCCGCCACGGTGCTCCGCTTGGCGGCGCCGGTGCACGCGGCCGTCGAGGTGACGCCGTCGGGGACGACGCGGTCGCCGGATCACCACCGGCTGCTGCTCCGCGACGCGTGCGGCTCCAACGTCGCGCTCCTCGCGAGTGGGTACGACGCGCGCCTCTTCGACGTCGCGAGCGACCTCAACAGGGCGCTCCGCGAGTACGGCACGCTCGTCTGAGGTCGGCATACAGAGCTCAGCCGGACCACGACGCGCGAGGGGACGTGGGCACACGTTGCCGCTACCATGGGCACGTGCGCCGCGTCCTCCTCGCGCTGTCCGCGGCCCTCGTCGTGTCGTCGGTGTGGCGTGACGCCAGCGCGTGCGGCGCGGCCTATCCGGGCGGACCGGTGATGTGCGAGTACCCGCGCAACAAGGCGAGCGCGGCCAAGCCGCCCATCATCCGCCTCACCGCGGGCTACGCGTACACGTCGACGACGCTGCTCTTCGGCTCCGGCCGTCGCGCCGACCTGTCGCGCCACGCGGTGCTCGGCGGCGTCGAGGTGCCGCTCGCGTCCAAGCTGTCGCTCCAGGTCGGTGCGGGCGGCATCGCGGGCGGCGCGCTCACGCACGGCGCGTCGCGCGACGAAATCGGCCCCGGTTGGTCGGGCTACGTCGGGATCGCCGGGCGCGTCGTCGACGGCGCAGGCGCCGCGCCGTTCGTGCAGCTCACGGCCGCGATCTCGACGACGCACATGCTCACGCGCACCCTCACGGACACACCTCGGTACACGGCCTTCGACGCGCGCGTCGGCGCCGTGGTCGGCAAGACCTTCTTCGACGCGCTGACGCCGTACGCGGTCGCGCGCGCCTTCGGCGGGCCGATCTACTGGCGCTTCGACGACGAAGCCGTCACGGGGACCGATCTCTACAAGTATCAGCTCGGCGGCGGGGTCTCGCTGGCGCTGCTCGCGCGCAAGGTCGACCTCTTCGTCGAGGGGGTCGCCTTCGGCGAGCGCGGCGTCGCGGCGGGTCTCGGGACGACGTTCTTCTGAGCGGTGTAGGCTATCGACATGGCGTCTCTCGCCCTCTCGACCGAACAGGCCACGGCCGGCCTGCGCGCCCTCGTCACGGTCGCCGGCGCCGACGGCGAACGCTCGACGCCCGAGCTCCGCTTCATCGAGACGGCCGCGAAGGCGCTGAGGCTCGACGGGGTCGACGTGAGCGCGCTGACGCCGATCGAGCCCGACGAGCTGGGCCGCGTGCTCGAGACGCGCGCGCACCGCGAGCTGGCGATCCAGGCCATGATCCTCACGACGCTCCTCGACGGCCACGCCACCGAGGACGAGGCCGGCGAGGTGGAGCGCTTTGCCCGCGCGCTCGACGTCGACGAGCCCCGCGTCAAGAACCTGCGCCAGCTCGCCGAAGGCCACACGCGCGTCATGTGGCTCGACCTCGCGCGCCGCTCCTTTGCGCGGCCGATCTTCGAGCGCGCGCTCGCCGCCAACGGCCTGCGCGGCGTGTGGAAGATCGTCGGCCCGATGATCGGGCTCGCGAAGGACCCCGATCTCGCGCGCCGCTACAACGATCTGGGCAAGCTCCCCGAGGGCACGCTCGGACGCGCATACTGGGAGTTCATCGTGCTCAACGAGCTCGGCTTTCCGGGAGAGGGCGTGGTGGCCGAGGACGGCGTGTGGCACGACATGACGCACGTGCTCGCGGGCTACGGCACCGATCCCGACGGCGAGGTCCAGGTCGTGAGCTTCATCGCCGGCTACCGGCGCGAAGACCCGTTCTTCTGGCTCTTCACGATCGCGCTCCAGTTCCACCTCGCCATCAAGGTCTCTCCCTACTCCGAGGGACGCACGGGCCACTTCGACCCGCCCATGGTCTTGCGCGCGCTCGAGCGGGGCGCCGCCCTGCGTCGCGATCTCTCCGACGGGTGGGATTACTGGCCCGAGCTCAGCCGTCCGCTCGACGACGTGCGACGCGATCTCGGCGTGCCGCCGCCCTGAGTCGCCGCACAAGGAGCATGACAAGCGGCGCGCGCCGTACGACAGTCTGCGGCGATGATCCTCCTGCGACTCGTCGGTCTGCTCCTCGACGTCGTGTTCCTCCCGCTCCGGCTCCTGCGTCGCGCGGTCGCGGTCAAGCCGGGCTCGTTCGTCTCGCTCACGATCGACGGCCCGGTCGCCGACGTGATCCCCAAACGGCGCTTCTGGGAGCGCGGCCGCGAGGACAAGTCCACATCGCTGCACGCGCTCGGCGAGCTCGTCGACGCCGTGCTCGTCGACGCCCGCGTGCGCGGTATCGTCGTGACGATCAAGCGCCTCGACGCCGGCATGGCGTCGGCCGCGTCGCTCCACGCGCAGCTCGCGCGTGCCAAGAAGGGCGGCAAAGAGGTCGTCGTCGTCCTGCCCATGGGCGGGGCCACCAAAGAGGTGCTCGTGGCGAGCGCCGCGTCGCGTGTCATCGTCGGCCCCGCCGCGACGCTCGCGCCCGTGGGATTCGTGACCACGTCGCGCTACGTCAAGCGCGCGCTCGACCGCGCGGGCGTGAAGGCCGAGGTCTTTGCGCAAGGCGAGTACAAGTCGGCGGGCGAGACGCTGGTGCGCGACGACATGAGCGCGCCGCAGCGCGAGCAGCTCGAGCGCCTCCTCGACGGCTTCCACGGGGCGCTGATCTCGGCGATCGCCGAGGGCAGGGGAGTGTCGTCCGAGCGCGCGGCGGAGCTCGTCGACGGCGCCCCGTACCACGGGGCGAGCGCGGTAGAGGCAGGCCTCGCCGACGACGTGGCGCACGCGGACGAGGTCGCCGGGCTGCTGGGGCTCGACGACGCGGGGGGCGTGCGCGTCGGGCGTCGCGGTCCGCGCGTGAGCATGTCCAAGGCGGTCGACGCGGGCGCCTACCTCGCGATGAAGCGCCGTCCCCTCCTGCGCTCGCTCGTGCGTCCGCCCCTCGTCTATGTCATCCCGGTGCACGGGGCGATCGCGCACGCCGACGGACCGTTCTCGCGCCTCGCGACCGACGAGCGCCTCGCGCGCATGGTCCGCCTCGCCCGCGCGACGCCGCGGATCAAGGGCGTGATCCTGCACATCGACTCGCCCGGAGGCAGCGCGCTCGCGTCGGATCGCATGCACCACGAGATCGTTCAGCTCGCGCGCGAGAAGCCCGTCGTGGCGTGCATGGCCAACGTCGCGGCGAGCGGCGGGTACTACGTGGCCGCGCCCGCGCACCGCATCGTGTGCGCGCCCACCACCGTGACCGGATCGATCGGGGTCATCGCCGCGCGCTTCTCGGCCGAACCGCTGCTGGAGCGTCTGGGCGTGACGACCGAGACGGTGCAGCGCGGCGCGCGCGCGGGCCTCTTGTCGATGGGGCGCACCACGACGCCCGACGAGCGCGCCGCGATGGAGCGCGAGCTCGAGGCCACGTACAAGACGTTCGTGCGCGTCGTCGCGAGCGGCCGAAAGATGACCGAGGACCAGGTCGACGCCCTCGCGCGCGGGCGCGTGTACCGAGGTGACGACGCGCGCGAAAAGGGGCTCGTCGACTCCGTGGGCGGCTTCGACGGTGCGCTCGCCGACCTGCGCGCGATGTTGCCGGCCCATGTGGCCGCGCGCACCAAGGTCGAGGTCGCGAGGCCGCCCCGACGTCCGGTGCCCATGCTCGCCCCGCCGACGGAGGGAGAGTCGGGCCGTCGCGCGTGGGCCGCCCTCGCGCAGGCGCTCGTCCCGCCGCGCGAGCGGGCGCTGCTCGAGCTCGCGGCGTCGGGCGAGCGCGTGCTCATGCTCTGGGCGTCCCAGGTCGACGCGTGAATTCTGCCGTCGCGCTGTCGGGATCGCGCGGGGCTCGGGTTATGCTGCGCGCCATGCGAAGGCACCTCGCGCCCATGCTCGTCACCGCCGCCGCCACCCTCGTGCACGTGAGCGCGCGCGCCGACGGGGCGGCATCGCCCGTCCTCTTCGACCGTATCGTCGCGGTGGTGGACGACGACGTCATCCTCCGATCCGAGGTGGTCGCGCAGGCCCGCCCGCTGGCGCTGCGCATCCCCGAGGCCGAGCGCAGCCCGCAGACGCTCACCCAGCTGCGTCGCGAGCTGCTCGAGCGGATGATCGACGATCTGGTCGTCGCGCGCGAGGCGGCGCGCCTCGAGCTCACGGCGACCGAGGCCGAGGTCGACACGGCGATCGAGTACATCGCCAAGCAGAACGGCCTCAGCACCGTGCAGCTCGCCGAAGAGGTCCAGAAGCAAGGGCTCACGCTCCCGGCGTACCAGGCCGAGGTGCGTCGGCAGCTCATCGACGCCAAGTGGGTCGCCTACAGGGTCCGCCCACGCCTGCAGACCCCGGCGCCCAAGACCCCAGAAGAAGAGAAGGCGTACGCGGCCGCCCTCGAGGTCGAGCGCAAGAAGGCTGTCGCCGAGCTCCGCACGCAGCGTTGGGTCGAGGTGCGCTGGTGAGGCCCGCCGCCATCTCGGCTGCGCTCGCGCTCTCTGCCGCGCTCGCGCTCGTCGCCTGCGGAGACCCGCCCGCCACCACCGCGCCCGTCAAGGCCCCCGCCGCGCCGCGCACCGACGACGCATGCCCCGCGCGCGTCGAGAAGCACGACGACGACGTCGCCAAGGCCGACGCCCTCGTCGGTCGCCAGGTCGCGCAGGTGTGTGTCATCGGCGTCAGCGACGAGACGCAGCGCGCGGTCGTCGACGCGCTCGTCACCAAGCAAGGCGAGAAGCTCGACATCGCGCACGTTCACGACGATCTCGCCACCATCGCCAAGAACCCGATGGTCGACGACGCCGCGGTCTACGCGGTCGCGCGCGGCCCCGCCGTGGTGCTGGTGTACGCGCTCGTCGAGCGCCCGCGCGTTGCCGAGGTGGTCTTCGAGGGAGCGCGCGCGCTCGGCAAGGAGCTCGAGGGCAAGGTCCCGGTCGTGGAGAACCGCCCGTTCGTACGCGCCGAGGCGCACCTGCTCGCGGGGTTGTTGCGCGAGGAGTACGCGCGTCGCGGCTACGGCGGGGCCAAGGTGACCGCCCAAGCCGAGCCGACGAAGGCCGGCTACGTGCGCGTGCGCATCGTCGTCGACGAGGGCGTCGTGTGGAAGCTCGGCGCCGCGCGGTTTCCCGGCGCCAAGAAGATCTCGGACGCCGAGCTCACCAAGGTCGCCGATCTGGGCGACACGTACGACCCCACCCGCGTGGAGCGGGCGGCGCTGCTCGTCACGCGCCTCTACTACGACCGCGGGATGGTCCACGCCCACGTGAAGCCCGCGGCGCTCAGCAAGCCCGCGGCCGACGGCACCGTCGTCCCCACGTTCGACATCGTCGAGGGAGACGTCTTCAAGGTGTCGGGCATCAGAGTCGTCAACGCCGCAAAGGACGACGAGAAGGCGCTCCGCAAGGTGCTCGAGACCAAGGCCAAGCAGGTGTTCTCGCGCGGTCGGGTCGAAGAGGACGTCAAGCGCGTGCGCGACTACTACTCCAAGAAGGGCCGCGCCGTGGTCGTCACGCCCGTGACCAAGCTCGACGATCCCGCGCGCACCATCGACCTCACGCTCGAGATCACCGACGCAACCAAGGCCGCGCCCTGAGCGCCGCCCGCGCGATGTCCGCAGACGCTCCCACCGACAGCACCCCGGTCACCCAGGCCCCGTCGGCGGCGCTCGTCTTCGTGCTCGCGTGTGGGGCCGGGCTCGCGGCGGCGTGCCTCTACTACAACCAACCTATCCTGGGGACGCTCGCGCGCGAGCTACACGCAGACGCGCGCCAGATCGGCCTCGTGCCCACGTTCACGCAGCTCGGCTACGCGCTCGGGCTCGTGCTCTTCGCGCCCATGGGCGACAAGTTCTGTCGCCGACGCGTCATCGTCGCCAAGTCGCTCGCCCTCTGCGCTGCGCTGCTGGTCGCGGCCGCTTCGCCCTCGTGGCACGTGCTCGTCGCGGCGAGCCTGCTCATCGGCCTCTCGGCCACGGGCGCGCAGGATCTCGTCCCCGCGGCGGCCATGGTGGCGCCGGAGTCGTCGCGCGGAAAGACCGTGGGCACCGTGATGACGGGCCTCTTGCTCGGCATCTTGCTGTCGCGTCTCATCAGCGGCGCTGTCAGCGATCGGTTCGGTTGGCGCGCCCCGTTCGTCCTCGCCGCCGCGACCATGGCCACCTTCGCGGCGGTCGCGGCCCTGAGGCTCCCCCCGTTCCCGCCCACCACGCAGGAGCGCTACGCGTCGCTGCTCCGCTCGATGGCGCGCCTCACGCGTGAGCTCGCGCCGCTTCGTCGCGCGTCGCTCGCGCAGGGGCTCATCAGCGTGGCGTTCAGCGGCTTCTGGTCGACGCTCGCGCTCGAGCTGCAGGGCGCGCCGTATCACCTGAGCAGCACCGCGGCAGGGGCCTTCGGACTGGCGGGCGCCGCGGGCGCGCTGGCCGCCCCCGTCGCGGGCTCGTTCGCCGATCGGCGCGGGCCGATCGCGGTCGTGCGTTTCGGCGCCGCCGTGGTGCTCGGCTCGTTCGTGCTCATGGGCGCGTGGCAGGGATCGATCGTCGTGCTCGTCATCGGCACCGTCGCGTTCGACCTGGGCGCGCAGGCGTCGCTCATCGCGCACCAGACCATCATCTACGGGCTCGACCCGTCGGCGCGCAGCCGCGTCAACGCCATCCTCGTGAGCTCGATGTTCGTGGGCATGGCCACGGGCGCGCTCGGCGCGAGCCAGGCGTTCGCGCGTTACGGGTGGACGGGCGTGTGCGCGCTCTGCGGGGCTGCGGCCGCGGGAGCCCTGGCGCTTCGGCTCTTCGGCGCGACGGACGCGAAGCGCGCGCCCGACGCGGCGAGCGTGTGAGCCCTGCGCGTCACGCCTTCTTGGCGGTGAGCTTGGCCGGCTTCTTGGGCAGGTGTCGCAGGCCCATCCACGCGAGCGCAGAGATGTGCGCGGCGACCTCCTCGACCGAGGGCTTGCGCGTGTCGGTCCACCACTGACCCACGAACGTGACCATGCCCACCAGCGCGTGCGCGTAGATGGGCGCGGCCTTCGGGTCGTAGCCGGCCGCCTTGAACGACGCGATGAACACGTCGCCCACACGCTCGGCCACGTCGTTGAGCAGCGATGACATGCCGCCGCCCGCGGTCGTCGCCGGCGCGTCGTGCGTGAGCACCGCGAAGCCGTCGGGGTGGTCCTTGACGTACGTGAGGAACGCGAGCGCGGCGCCCTCGATGCGCTCGCGCGGCGTACCGCTCGCCATGGCCTCGGCGATGCGCCGCACCAGGTACTCCATCTCGCGGTCGATCACGACGGCGTAGAGGCCTTCTTTGCCGCCGAAGTGCTCGTACACCACCGGGCGCGTGACCTTGGCTCGGTCGGCGATCTCCTCGAGCGACGCCGCTTCGTAGCCTCGCTTGGCGAAGACGACGCGCGCCACGTCGATGAGCTGGGCGCGACGGGCAGAGGCCGAGAGGCGCTGACGGAAGACCATGTCCCCAATATATTACGACGGCGTAAGTAGGCAAGCGTGCGGAGAGGGGGCACTGGCGCCGCCCGCTCGGCCGCGCACGAACGCTGGATACGCTGCTATTTGCGCTGCGAAATCGCGGGTCTCGTAGAAATCGCCCGGGCACCGCTTGACGATAACCTACAGTGACGTAAGTTACACGAACGTAGGTTGACGCGGCCCCCTCCCGGCCGCCCACGAAAGGCCTCGAGTCATGAGCACGCTGTCTTCGTCCGCCCTCCGCCACGCGGCGGGCGGCGCCCGCACCGGTGCGTCCGCCGTCCTGTCTGCGCGTCGTTTCGCCGGCCGCCTGGTCCGCGCCCGCCAGGTCGACTTCTGGATGCGCGAGCTGGTCGACCCCGCGTGGTCGCTCGACACGCTCCGCGCCCGCGTCGTCGACGTCGTCCCCGAGACCCACGACGTGCGCACGTTCGTCCTCGCGCCCAATCGCCTGTGGCCCGGGCACCACCCCGGTCAGTTCGTCCCGGTGTCGGTCGAGATCGACGGCGCGCGCGTGACCCGCTGCTACTCGATCTCGTCGGCGCCCGGCGACGCGCGGGTGACGATCACCGTCAAGCGCGTGCCCGGCGGTCGCGTGTCGACCTGGATGCACGAGCGCGTCCGCCCCGGCGACGTGCTCACGCTCGGACGCCCTGCGGGCGACTTCGTCCTCAACCCGTCGGTGCGGCGCAAGCTGCTCTTCGTCGGCGGTGGCAGCGGGGTCACGCCGCTCGTGTCGATGTTGCGCGATCTCGATCGCCGCGACGCCGTGCACGACGTCGTCTTCGTGCACGCGGCGCGCTCGGCCCGCGACGTCATCTTTGCCCGAGAGCTCGACGCGCTGGCGAAGGAGCACCCCGGGCTCCGCGTCGTGTACGCGCTCGACGACGACCCTCGCGCCGGGCGGCTCGACTCGGACGCCCTCCGGCGCGCCGTGCCCGATCTGGCGTCTCGCGACGCGATGATGTGCGGCCCGCTGGGCATGATGAGCGCGCTCACGCCCACGTGGACCGAGGCCGGGCTCGCGCATCGGCTCAAGACCGAGCGCTTCGTCGGCGCGCCCCGCCCGCTGGTGCCGGCCCGCGCGCCCGCCGGAAAGGTGAGCCTGGTGCTCGCCGGGCGCACGGTAGAGGCCGACGGCGGCGCGACGTTGCTCGAGCAGCTCGAGGCGGCGGGCGAACGGCCCGAGAGCGGCTGCCGCATGGGTATCTGCAACACGTGCGTGTGCCGCAAGCGCGCGGGCGTCGTCGAGAACGTCGTCACCGGCGAGCTGTCGACCGAGCCCGACGAGGACATCCGCCTCTGCGTGTCGCGCGCCCGCACCAACCTGGAGCTCGCCCTCTGAGGGCCCACGAGGACAATGCCATGACCACCCCCATCAAGAGCCGCACCCTGACCCACGAAGAGACCGAGGCCTTCGGGCGAGAGCTCGAGGCGCTCCGCGCAGAGGTCCGCGCCGACCTCGGCGAGCGCGACGTCGCGCACATGCGCGCCGTGATCCGACGCTGCCGCCAGACCGAGGCCGCCGGGCGCGCGCTGCTCCACTTCGGCGTGGGGCCGCTCACGTTCGCCTTGGGCTCGCTCTCGCTCGGCGTCTCGAAGATCCTCGAGAACATGGAGATCGGGCACAACGTGATGCACGGTCAGTACGACTGGACGGGCGATCCCGAGCTCGCGTCGCGCGACTACGACTGGGACAACGTGTGCGCCGCGAGCGACTGGCGGCACTCGCACAACTACGAGCACCACACATTCACCAACGTGATCGGCAAGGATCGCGACGTCGGCTACGCGTTCTTGCGCGTGACGCCCGAGCAACAGTGGAACGCGACGCACCTGGCGCAGCCCATCTCGGCCGCGGTGCTCGCGCTCGTGTTCCAGTGGGGCGTCGCTATCCACGACCTGCGCCTGCCCGAGACGATCACCGGCGAGCAGTCCGTCGGTGAGCTCGTGCGCCGCGCCGGCCCGTTCGTGCGGAAGGCCGCGTGGCAGCTTGGCAAGGACTACGCGCTCTTCCCCGCGCTCGCTCTCTGGAACGCGCCGCGGGTCTTTGCGGGCAACCTCGTCGCCAACGGCGTGCGCAACCTCTGGACGTTCTCGATCATCTTCTGCGGTCACTTTCCCGAAGGCGTCGCCATGTACACGCCCCGAGAGGCCGAGAACGAGACGCGGGGCGCGTGGTACCTGCGCCAGCTCAACGGCTCGGCGAACATCGAGGGCAGCCGCGCGCTGCACGTGCTCTCGGGTCACCTGAGCCACCAGATCGAGCACCACCTCTTCCCCGACATCCCAGCGTCGCGCTACCCCGAGATGGCGCCGCGCGTGCGCGAGATCTGCGAGCGCTACGGCCAGGCGTACAACACCGGCAGCTTTCGTCGGCAGATGGGCAGCGTGGTCAAGAGCCTGTTCGTGAACGCCCTGCCCACCCGCGCGCGCCGTCGCGTCGCCGCGCCCCGCGCCCTCGCGCCCCGCGAGCCCGCGTCGCACGCCGCGCCTGCCGTGCCGGTCGCCGCGTGACCGAGCGTCAGGGCAGGGAGCGCTGACGCCTGCACTCCACGTGACCGACGACGACCTTGCCGTCGGAGTCGACGCCACGGCAAGGGTCACCGTCGCGCCCGCCGTACGTCCAGCGCGCGTTGCTGTCCTCTGGGCACGCGCTCGCGCCTTCGATGTGTCCGTCGTGTCGCGCGCCCGTCGAGTCGTAGCCTGCGCACGCGTCGCCGTCGTGACCCGCGTACGGGCATGGGGTCTGCGCGCCCGGCCGCGCGCAGAGGTGCGTGTGGTTCGCGCTCATGCACGTGCCGCGCACGACCGCGCGACGCGTCTCGACGGGGCAGAGGTACGGCAGGTGCGGCGCGACCACGCACGAGCACCGGCCGCCCTGGGTCGCCGCGAACGGGCGCTTCGCGGTCGCGGCCTTCGGCGCGGGCGAGGAGGAGACCTCCGGACTCGATGTGTATACATGTGTATCGGCGTCGGCGCTCGCGCTCGGGTCGGGGCCGCCGCCGTCGCCCTGCGCGTCGCTCGAGCCCGAGGGGAGGGGAGGGGCGTCACGCACGGTGACCCTGGCCGCCCGCGACCCGCGGAGCGTCAACACCACGAAGATCACCAAGGCTCCGATCAACGCGGTCGCCGCGACCGCGACGACGAACACGCGCCGCGGGTCCTCGTGGGCGGGAGCCTCGGCGCGGCGGCGCGGCCTTGCGCGCGCGGGCTCTGGGGTCTCGCTCGGCTCGCTCGGGCGCACAGACAGGGCGCGCGGCGGCGACGAGGGCGGGCCGGCGCGAGCGCCGAGGACGGCGTCGAGGGCCGTGACCACCTCGTGCATCGACGCGTAGCGGTCTTTCTGCGAGCGTGCGCGCGCCCGCTCGACGATCTGGACGATCTCGGGTGTGGCCTTGGTGAGCTCGCCGAGTGGGCGCTCGGCCACGTCGCGCGGATGGGCGCCCGCGAGCAGCTCGTACGCAAGCGTGCCCCACGCCCACTGATCGCCGCGCTCGTCGTGCACTCCCGCGAAGCGCGCCTCGGGCGGCAGGTAGTCGGGTGTGCCGACGACGAACTCCTCGGCCGTCACGGGTTGGAACGACGCGTCGGTCGGCGCGAGGGCGGGGTTGACCCACTTGGCGATGCCCAGGTCGACGAGGCACGCTGTGCCGTCGTCGCGCACGATCACGTTCTCGGGCTTGACGTCGCGGTGCACGATCCCGAGGGCGTGAAGCGCGCGGAGCGCCGAGGCGACCCCGCGGAGGGCCCGGAGGCTCGCGTCGTCGTCGCGCTCACCGGCGTCGAGCACGTCGCGGAGGGTGCGCCCCGACGCGAGCTCCATCACCAGAAAGCGCCCTTCGGGCGTGCTCAGCACGTCGTGCACGCTCACCACGTTGGGGTGACGCAGCTGGGCGGCGGCGCGGGCCTCTCGCGCGAACCTCGCCTCGGCGACCTCGTCTTGCGTCCCCGGGGCGAGGCGCTTGAGCGCGACGCGTCGCCCGAGCTTCTCGTCCTCGGCCTCCCACACCTCGCCCATGCCGCCGGCGCCGAGCGCGCGCAGCAGGCGAAAGCGGTCGGCGACGCGCTGCCCCGGGGCGAGCGCCACGTCTCCGTGAGTCGTGGGCGATCGACTGCGGCGCGGGTCCACGGGGTCGATCATATCTGCGCACGAGGCCGCGGCTACGGTCGCCGGCATGCGCGCCTCTGCCCGCGCTGCCCGAGCCCTCGCGGGGCGCGAGCGTTTCGCGACTCACGAACGAGGCTTCGACGTCGACGCGAGCACGTGATCGATCCCCGCCGTGACGAAGCCGAAGAGATCGCCCGCGCCGCCCGTCGTCGTGAGGTGCACGCGATCGAAGGTGCCACGAAAGGCGCGCGCCACCTCGGGCACCGTCTGCGTGAGCATGATCTCGCGAAGGCGCGCCTCGGTGAGGTCGTCGTGTGCCCCGCGGCGGAGGCGGACGAGCGCGGCCTTGGTCTCGCCCTTCTCCCGGCGCGCGGCCAGCTCGATCGCGGCGCGTTCGCGATCGGCCTCGGCTCTGCGCCTGGCGCGTGTGAGCTCGGCCTCGAGGCGCGCGGCCTCGAGCTCGTCGTCGTGACGCCGGGCCTCTTCTGCGCGGCGCCTCTCGACGGCGATGCGGGCCTCTTCTTCGGCCATCAGCTCGCGCCGCGCCTGCTCGGCCGCGCGCCGTCGCTCTCCCTCGAGCCGCGCGCGCTCTTGGGCCACGCGCTCCTCGGCCACGAGCGCGTCGAGCGCGAGCTTCTCTCGGTACGGCGCCTGCAACCGACCGAAGACCTCGCCCGACAGCACGCGCACGTCTTGGATCTCGATCGTGTCGAGCACGACGCCCCACCCGGCCGCGTTGGTGTCGGTGAGGCTGCCTTCGCCGGCGAGCACGGGCGCGATCTCTTGCATCAGCGCCGCGCCGATCTGCTCCTTGCGGTGCGTGAGGCACGCGTCGAGGGTGAGACCCGCGACGATGCGCCGCGTCGCGCCCACGAACATGTCGCGCAGGATGTCCGTGAGCGACGCGCGGTCGAGGTCGATCATGCGGTAGGCGAGCAGGGGCTCTGCGATGCGGTAGACGGCGAGGCCGCGGATCTCGACGCCCACCTTCTCGACCGTGACCTGGTCTGCCGCGAAGCCGAGCTTGGTGATCGAGGTGGGGACGATGGCCACGCTGTCGGACGGCCACTTGAAGCAGCTGAGGCCCTGACCGGCGCGCACGACCTTGCCCTCGCGCATCTGGATCAGGAACTCGTTGGCGTCGGCGGTCACGGTGCCCCATCGCGGGATGTGGCGAGCCGCGGGCGCGTGCGTGGGGCGCTCGCGGTCGGAGAGCGTGTCGGGGCTGCGTTTGAGGAGGCTCGTGGACATGCGAGCCAGTGAGCAACCCGTGTGCCGCGTGCGATCGCGCGGGAATCACGGGCGCTGCGGTGGTGTGCGCCCCGTTTTGGTGCGCCTCCGCGCGCGGGCGGGCGCGCGCCCGGGCTCGGCCCACTCCGAGAAGAGCGACGGTGGAGCTTGCTTCCATAATTCGAATAAACTAGAAGTATGGTGTGTCACGAAAGCTCGACACCCACGCAGAGCAGCTCGGCGCGCTCGGGCACCCTGTGCGCCTCGCCATCGTCCGCCACGTCGTGCAGGCGGGGCCCGACGGCGCGGCGCCCGGCGAGCTCCAGTCCAAGCTCGACATCCCGGCGTCGACGCTGAGCCACCACATCGATCGGCTCTCGCGCACGGGGCTGCTCCAGTCTCGGCGCGAGGGCACGTACATCTTCTACAGCGCCGACTTTGCCGCGCTGCGTGCCCTCACCGACTACCTCTGGGAAGACTGCTGCAAAGGCGGGCGCGGCACGTGCTGCTGACCGCAGGAGAACGCGCATGAACATCCTCAAGCCCCACGTGTCTCTCAACGTCTCGAACATCGACGCCGCGGTGGCCTTCTACGAGAAGGCCTTCGGTGTCCCGGTCACCAAGCGCAGACCGGGCTATGCCAAGTTCGACCTGGCGAGCCCCTCGCTCAACCTCTCGATGGTCGAGGCGCCGCGCACGGGGACCAACGCCAGTCACTTTGGCATCCAGGTGGCGAGCACCGACGACGTCAGCGAGGCGCGCGCGCGCTTCGAGGCCGCGGGCCTCGCGACGGTGAGCGAGGAGCAGACGACCTGCTGCTACGCCGTGCAAGACAAGGTGTGGGTGGAGGACCCCGACGGCAACTCGTGGGAGGTCTTCGTGGTGATGGCAGACGCGAACGAGATGGGCACGGGAATGCCCGCGAGCGTCGACGCGGCGCCGTGCTGCGTGCCCAAGGTCGACGCCGCGCCGTCACCCGAGCGCGCCGAGACCAAGAAGTCGGGCGGCTGCTGCGGCTGAGCGAACATTCTCGTCGTCGCGCTGCGCCCTTCGTCGCGGGTCGGCGTCCTCATGGCAGGAGGTCGATCATGAAGACGACGACGAACGACGAGAGCGTCCGAGCGGCAGTGAGAGAGCAATACGGCGCCATCGCGCGCCAGGGTGGCGGGTGCGGGCCGTCGTGCTGCGGTCCTGGCCCGGCCGCGAGCCTCGCGCTCGGCTACACCGAAGAGGACCTCGCGTCGGTGCCCGACGGCGCGAACATGGGGCTGGGGTGTGGCAACCCTCAGGCCATCGCGTCGCTGCGAGAAGGCGAGGTGGTGATCGACCTGGGCTCGGGCGGAGGGTTCGACTGCTTCCTCGCGTCGCGTCAGGTGGGACCGTCCGGCGCGGTCATCGGCGTCGACATGACGGCCGACATGGTCGCGAAGGCGCGCGCGAACGCGCTCCGGCTGGGCACGAGCAACGTCGACTTCCGACTCGGCGAGATCGAGCACCTGCCGGTCCGCGATGGCGTCGCCGACGTCATCCTCTCCAACTGCGTCGTCAACCTGAGCCCCGACAAGGCGGCCGTCTTCGCCGAGGCGTTCCGAGCGCTCAAGCCCGGCGGTCGACTCGCCATCTCCGACGTCGTCGCGGTGGCCCCGTTGCCCGACGACCTCGCGGCCGACGTGCAGGTGCTCACTGGCTGCGTGTCGGGAGCCGTGAGCGTCTCGCAGTTGGTGACGCTCCTCGCGGACGCCGGCTTCGAGCGCGTCGATGTCTCGGTAAAAGAGGAGAGTCGCGCGGTCATTCGCGAGTGGATGCCGGGCTCGGGCATCGAACGCTACGTCGCGTCGGCGACGATCCGTGCGCAGAGGCCTTCGCTCGCGGACGCGCCTGAGCCGACCGCGTCGAAGGGCGCCGCGGGCGCGTGCTGTGCTCCTTCTTGCTGTGGCGGCGAGGGCTCCGCGTGATCGATCGCTCGTCGCGCGGCGCGTGGTCTGAGCTCGACGCGAAGCTCCGGCCGTTCGTTGCGCGACGCGTGCACGCCTCCGCCGACGTCGACGACGTGCTGCAGGAGGTGTTCGTGCGGATGCAGCGCTCGTTGCCCACGCTGAGGGACGACGAGCGCTTCGGTCCGTGGGTCTACCGCGTCGCCCGCAACGCGGTGGCCGACCACCACCGGCGCGTCGCGCGCCACCCCATCGCGGACGACGGCGCGACCGCAGCGCTGCTCGAGCACGACGGCCGCGCGGACCGTGACGTCACGAGCGCAGAGGAGGAGCTCTCGGCGTACGTCGCGGGCTTCGTGGCGATGCTCGACACTCCGTACCGCGAGGCGCTCACGCTGACGGAGCTCGAAGGGACGAGCCAGGCGGAGGCTGCGCGGCTCATGGGGGTGAGCCTGTCGGCGATGAAGTCTCGGGTGCAGCGCGGTCGACGTCGTCTGCGCGCGCTCTTCGAGGCGTGCTGCGAGCTCGACGTGGACGTGCGCGGTCGCGTGATCGCGTGCGAGCCGCGCGCGGGCGGGCCCGTGGCAGACTGCCGCTGCCGGTAGCGCAGCGCTCAGCCCGTCACGACGCGGTTTCGTCCCGCCTGCTTTGCGCGGTACATCGCCGCGTCCGCCGTCTTGAGGATGTCGGGGACGGTCTGATCGGCGCGGAGCTCGGTCACGCCCATCGAGATGGTCACCGAGGGCAGGTCTGTGCCGTCGCCCATGCGGAGCGCCTCGCGCGAGACGGCCTCGCGCACACGCTCCGCCGCCGCCACGGCGTCGGCGATCTTGGTGTCGGGGAAGATGATGACGAACTCTTCGCCGCCGAAGCGCGCGACGAGGTCCGTCGGCCGCAGGTTGGCCGAGAGCACGGACGCGACCACCGTGAGCACCTGATCGCCCGCCGCATGCCCGTAACGATCGTTGAACCCCTTGAAGTGATCGATGTCGATCAAGGAGAGGGACATCGGATCGCCGCCCTCGGCGTGACGCCGCACCATGCGGTGGAGCGTCTCGTCGAGCCACCGGCGGTTGTGGATGCCGGTGAGCCCGTCGAACATCGCGGCCCGCTCGTACTGGCGGCGCTTCTGCACGTTCTGGCTCACCGTGGCGTTGTTGGCGCGCAGGCGGCTCGCCAGCTTGAGCAGCAGGTTGAGCGCGAAGGCGTGGCTCGCGTTGGTGAGCTGCCAGAAGTCGTCTTCTGTGATCTCGAGCGCGCGCCCCGCGGTGTGCGCGACGACGAACGCCGACGCGACGCTGCCGTCGAGCACGCCGAGCTCACCCACCGTCTCGCCGCTCGCGATCATCGCGACGGGCTCGTTGTCGACGGTGTCGAGGTGCACGCGGAGCTCGCCCTCGAGCAAGAAGAACATCCGTGGCTGGGCGTCGCCCTGGGTGATGAGGACGTCGCCCGGCGTGAGCGTGCGCTCGGACGCCGCGGCGATGAGCTCGCGCCTCGCTGAGAGGCCGACGCCCGCGAGCATCGGGAAGTCATCGAGCGATTCGGGCGCGATCTGCGGCTTCGACTTCTGAGGCGACGTCACTCCCCATCAAGATAGCCGAAGACGCGCTCCGCGTGTCCCGCGCGCGTTGCCAAGGCGATCGGCGCAGCGCGTCAGCTATGCTCCGGCGCCAGGTGAGTGAGAACATGACGAGCCAGATCGAGCGTCCCGCGCGGCCCCGCCGCGTGCTCTTCCGGCGCTACGGCGCGCCCTCCGTGCTCGAGATCGAGCGCTTCGCGCCGCTCCGGGCGGGGGCGGGCGAGGTCGTCGTGCGCGTCGCCTTCGCGGGCATCAACTACGCCGACGTGCTCGCGCGGCGCGGGCTCTATCAGTGGGCGCCGCCTCCGCCGACGTGCGTGGGCTTCGAAGTGTCGGGTACTGTGGTCGAGGTCGGGAGCGGTGTGCAGACGCTCGCCGTGGGCGATCGCGTGCTCGCTGTCACGCGCTTCGGTGGTTACGCCGACGAGGTGGTCGTCGCCGAGGATCGCCTGTGGAAGTTGCCCGCCTCGATGTCGCTCGCCGAGGGCGCAGCGTTCCCCGCGGTCTACCTCACCGCGTGGCACTCGCTCGTCGAGGTGGCGCGCGTGAGGGCCGGTGAGAGCGTGCTCGTCCAGGCCGTCGCGGGCGGCGTGGGGCTCGCGGCGTTGCAGATCGCCAAGGCCCTCGGCCTGCGCACGTTCGGAACCGCGAGCAGCGACGCCAAGCTCGAGGTCGCCAAGGAGCACGGGCTCGACGAGGCGATCAACTACGCGCGCGACGACTTCGAGCGCGTGGTGATGGAGCGGACGGGCGGACGCGGCGTGGACGTGGTGCTCGACTCGCTCGGCGGCGCGGCGCTCAAGAAGGGCTACCGGTGCCTCGCGCCGAGCGGAAAGCTCGTGACGATCGGCGCGGCGCAGGTCGCGCCGGCCAAGCGCACGCCGGTGAGCTACCTCAAAGCCGGCGTGGAGCTGGCGCGGGGCGGGCTCTTTCATCCGTTCCAGCTCATCACCGACAACCGCGCCATCGCGGGCGTGCAGATCTTGCTGCTCTGGGACGAGCTCGCGCTCTTTCGCCGCGAGATGGCCGAGCTCTTCGCGCTCTACGAGCAGGGTGCCCTGCGGCCGGTCATCGACTCGACCGTGACCTTCGAGCGCGCCGCCGAGGCCCACGCGCGGCTCGAGTCGAGGGCGTCTCGCGGCAAGCTCCTGCTCTCGACCGAGGAATGAGCCCCGCGGGGCCGGGCGTTCAACCGTCGCGGGCCCGCCGTCGCCCGTCGTGCGGCGGACGAGCGTTCGTGCCAGGATGACGACGTGCGGGTCGGACGGAGACACATCGCGGCGTGGGGGGCGGCGGCCTTGGTGGCCCGCGGCGCCCGCGCAGACGACGACGTCGCGACGCGCGCGCGCTGGGTCGCCGGAGTGACTCCACTCGCGGGGCGCACGCCCGAGTGGTCCTCGTACGCGAGCCTCGAGGACGCGAGGTGGAGCAAGGCGCGCGCGAGGCTCGACGTCATCTCGCAGTGGGCTCACAAGGAGATCGCGCCGTCGCTCGCGTCGGGGCGCCCCGTGCTCTACCCGTTTGCGGGCGCCGACGCGCTCTACGTGACGCTGCTCTTCGCGGGCGCGCAGCGGGTGGTGCTCGCGGGCCTCGAGCCGGTGGGGCGACTGCCGCGTCCGGCGGACGTGACGCCCGGCTTCTTTGCGCGTCTCGGCGCGAGCACCGAGGATCTTCACCGCCTCGGGTTCTTGCGCACGACGCAGATGGCCGAAGACCTCGCGCGCGACGGCGTGCTCCCCGGCGTCGCCGCGACGCTCGTGCGCCTCGGAGGGACCGTGCGCGGCGTGACGGCGATGGGGCCGCGGCGTGTGCGGGTCGACTGGACGACGTCGGCGGGCGAGGTCCGGCGCCTCGACTACGTGCAGGTCGACCTGTCGAACGCGGGCCTCAAGAGGGAGGGCGCGCTCGTCGCCGAGCTGCGGTCGCTCGCGCCGTTCGCGACGTTCCTCAAGGCCGCGATGTACCTGCTGGCCGAGTCGCGCTTCTCGTTCTTGCGCAAGGTGTTGCTCGAGGGGAGCGCGCTCGTCGTCGAGGACGACACGGGCCTGCCCTTTCACTGTTTCGACGCGCCTTGGGCGGTGCGCCTCTACGGTCGATACGCGCCGCCGCGCAAGCCGTTCGAGCACCGCCGGCAGCCCGACCTCGAACGCGCGTTCGCGCTCCGCTCGCCGGCCGTGCTGCCCTTCGGCTTCGGGTACGCGATGCAGCCCAGCCTCTCGAGCCTGCTCATCGCGACGAGGGGCGCCTGATGCGTCGCGCCTTCTTCGCCGCGTGCGTGTCGTCGCTGCTCGCGACGGCGCCGGCCGTCCGAGGAGACGAGGCGACGGGAGCGACCGCGCCGGCCGCGGGGTCATCCGCGCCTGCCGACGCGGCGTCGACCACCCTCGCCACGTTCAAGACGAGCTACGCGGTCGACGCGTCGAGCCGTCCACGCGCGTTCAACGTGGAGCTCGCGGCGAGCGCGATCGACGGCAAGACGCTCGCGCCCGGAGCGACGCTCTCGTTCAACGACGCGGTGGGCGAGCGCACGAGCGCGTTCGGGTTCGCGCGGGCTGCCGTCATCCGCGATCGCATGATGGCCGAGGGCACGGGCGGCGGCGCCTGTCAGGTCGCGTCGACCCTGCACGCGGCGGCGCTCTTGGCCGGGCTCGACGTCGTCGCGCGCGCGCCGCACTCGAGGCCCAGCGCGTACATCCGCATGGGCCTCGACGCGACGGTGTCGTTCGCGTCGATCGACCTGCAGGTCAAGAATCCGCGCGCAGAGGCGGTGCGTGTGCGCGCCAAGGCCCGCGGTGGGACGCTCGAGGTGAGCCTCGAGAGCAAAGGGACGCGTCCGGCCGTGACGATCACGTCCGAGATCGTCGAGCGCATGCCGTTCACGCGGACGGTCGAGCGGAGCGACGCGGTGCGCGACGGCGTCGTCCAGGTCGTCGCCTATGGGATCCCCGGCTACCGCGTTCGGCGCGTGCGCGAGCTCACGCTGGGCGGCGCGACGCGGCGTGACCGCCGCGACGACACGTACGCGCCCACGCCCGAGATCGTCCGCGTCTCACCGTCGTTCGACATGGCGCGCCTCACCAAGGGCACGCCGCTCGCGTCCGACGGCGCCGAGCCGCGCGAGCTCCGGCCGCTCGTGTGGGACACGGCGTCCGCCGCGCGCCCGGCGCTCGTCCAGGTGCGCCCGTCCGCGCGTGTGGTCCTCTCCAACACTCCGTAACCACCGGGGAATCGGCGTTCAGCGCTTGTCGCGCACCACGAGCGACGTGGCCCCGGTGCGCCCGTAGACCTCGGGCGCGTACATCGCCTCGATGCGCGTGGGCGGCACCACGAACGTGCCGATCGAGGTGGCTCGCGCGAGGTAGGTCACGCGGTACATGCCGGGCTCGAGGTGTCGGTAGAACGTGACGACGCGATCGTCGCGGACCTCGCGCCGCGAGCTCGCCTCGCGGAAGGTGGTGCCGAGCCACACGGTCTTGTGATCCTTCTCGTGGGCCTTGGCCTCGGCGTCGGCGGCCGCGCGCGACGTGGTGTCGAGATCGTAGTCGAGCGCCTCGAGGCCCGCGGGCAGCGGATCGTCGAGCACGACGTGGTCGCGCGGCTCGGCGGACTCGAAGAGCAGGTCGACGAGCACCAAGTCGCCGGCGGGCACCGACGCTGCGCTCACCTTGGGGATCGACGAGGCGACCGCGGTGACCTCGGACGCGGGCACGCTCCGCACGTACTTCTTGACGAAGAGTCCTTCGTCGCGCGCGCGCGTGGGCAGCGTGGCCGTGGCGTACTTGAGCTCGGCCGAGAAGAACACCGGGCCCTCACCCGACACCGCGAACGCGAGCGGGCCGCCGCGCCGCGCCAGCTCGCTCGCCGCGAGCGTGACCTTGTCCTCACGCAGGCTGCCGAGGGGGAACGTGCTCTTGAGCAGGTCGTCGCCGCCGAGGGTCACGGTGAGCTCGCGCGCCGACGCGCCCCGCTCTTGCGCGCGCCGGTAGTCGGCCAGCGCCATGAGCGCCCACGCGTCTTCTTGCGTCGTGCGCCAGCCGCCGTCGCGGCGCGTGGCGAGCAAGCGCCTCGCGATGCGCGGGGCGAGCACGTGCTTCTCGTCGACCGCGAGCAGCGCCGAGAGCACCATCGAGAGCGAGCGCGTGGGAGACTCGAGCACCGCGCCGAGCCGATCGTCGCTGGGCTCGTCGACGTCGACCTCGTTGGGGCCGATGCGGAGGCGCGCCTCGACCTCACCGCGCAGCGTCTTGAGCTGCGCGGCGCTCATGTCGCTCTTGGCCATGGCGCGGAGCAGCGCGGCCTGTGCAAAGAGCGGCTGCGCGGCGCGCGCGTCGTAGAGCACGTTGAGCGCGCCAGGGTTGGGCGTGCCGAGGCCGACGAGCGCGTTGGCCACCAGCGTCGCGCTCACGAAGTCCATCTTCTTCTCGGCCTCGAGCTTGTCGCGCGCCTCGGGCGTGTCCTTGGCGTCGGGCGCTTCTTCGCTCGTGTCGTCGGACGGGCGCCACTCTGCCTTCTTGAAGCGGCGCGTCGCGGCGGCCAGGTTGAAGACCAGGTACTCGCGCATACGTTCGATCACGTCGCGCGGGACGAAGCGCTTCTGCTCCGCCGCGGCGCCGATGGCGAACGACGCGTAAGCGCTGAGCCACGGCTCGGAGCGCGAGCGCTCCCAGAAGCCGAAGCCGCCGTCGCCGTTCTGACGCTTGAGGATCTCTTCGACCGCGGCGTCGATCGCGGCGTTGAGGTCGGCAGGGAGCCGCGCCCCCGAGCCCTTGACCAGCTCGCGCGTGGCGACCATGGGCAGGATGCGGCTCGTGAGCTGCTCGGTGCACCCGTACGGGTAGTCTTGCAGTCGCTCGACGGTCGCGCCCAGGCCGACGAGCGCCGACGGCGCGACGCGCACCGTGAGGCCGCCCTGGTCGGGCCGGATCTTCGAGAGGTCGCCGAGCGCGATCGCGGTCTCGTCGGACGTGCTGCCGTAGACGACGGTCGACTCGACGCTCGTGGGGATCTCGACGTGGCGTCGCGCCTCGACGCGATCGCTGTCTGCGCCCGAGCGCACGTCGAACGTGAGCACCGCGTCGCCGGCCGCCGTGGCCTTGATGGGGAAGCGCACCTCGGTCTGTCCGCCGCGCTTCATCTTGACCGTACGCGCCGCCGGTCCCACGACCGCGACGCCTTTGGCCCCGAGCCGCACGTCGACGGTCATGTCTCCGCCTGCCCCGCCGGCCTTGTCGTCGACCTTGGACGACACGACGACGCTCGCCTCGAGCGAGTCGCCCACGCGGAGGATGCGGGGCAGCGCGGGCCGCGCCATGAGCGGCCGGTACGTGGTGATCTGCGAGTCGCCCGAGCCGAAACGATCGTCGGCGCCCGCGGCCACGGCCATCACGCGGAAGGTGGTGAGGTTGTCGGGCAGCTTGAAGGCGAAGTGGGCCTTGCCCGCCTTGTCGGTGCGGCGTCCGGCCTCGAAGTACGCCGTCGTGCGGAAGTCGGCGCGCTTGGCGCCGCCCGCGCCGTCACCGCCGTCGTCGCCCTTGTCGTAGCCGCCGGGGGCGCGCGCGAGGGCGTACTCGAAGCCCAGCGGGTTGACGCGCTCGCCGGCCTTCATGGGGATGATGCGCGCGAGCTTCTCGCGGTTGTCGAACGTGAACACCGACAGGTCGCGCCGCGCCACGAACGCGGGGAGCGGGTCGGGCGTCGCGTAGCTGGTGAGGGCGAGCACCCCCTCGTCGACGACGTAGAACGTCAGCGCGCTCTCGATCGGCTTGCCGTCTCGGTCGGTGACGGTCACGTCGGCCTCGACCTTGGAGCCGGGCTGGTATTCGCGCTTGGACGAGGCGACCGCGACGCGGAGTCGGTGCGCGTCCTTGTTGACCTTGAGCTCGGTCCACCCGAGCCTGAAGTCGGGCGCCCCGAGGTCTGCGCCGCCGGCGGGAGGCGCCGACACGCGACCGCGCAGCGCGACGACGCTCACGAACGCGTTGGGGTAGAGGTCGGGCCGAACCGGGACCTGCACGACCGGCAGCGGACCCTTGATGGGGACGACCTGGCGGTGGAGCACGCCGTTGCGCTCGACGGTCACGAGCGCGTGGCCCTCTTTGAACGGGCTACGGAGCACGATCTTGGCGGTCTCGCCGATCTCGTACTCCTTCTTGTTCGGCTCGAGGCGCAGGCCCTTGCGATCGTCGGCGGCCCACGCGGTCTCGGTACGCGGCGCGTCCTCGATGCCGTAGATGGACGTGCTCGCCCGCAGAGGATTGCCGCGACCGTCCTGCGCGGTGGCGCGCACGACGAAGAACCCGGCGCTCGGCACGCGAAGGTCGCAGCCCACGAGCGCGGTGGTGGTGACCGCGGTGCACGACGCGACCACGCTGTCGACGGGCTTGCTCGAGCGCATCGGCGTGCCGTCGGGCTGCTCGCCCACGACGCCGGTCCAGCGGCGTTCGACCAGCTCGAGCTTGACGCTCGTGCCTGCGCGTTTGGCGCCCTTGGGCGTGACCGCCGCCACCTGCGGCTTGAGCTGCGTGCCGGCCTGCACGAACCGATCGGGCGGCGTGCGGAGCGCGACGTACACGTCTCCGGGGTGCAAGATCGCGGTCGCGCGCGCCGAGACCTCGCGGCGCGAGAGATCCTGCACCGTCGCCTCGAAGACGATGCGCTCGGGCTTGCGCTGGTCGGCGAACGCGAGATCGACCTTGCGGGTGAAGCGCCCGCCCTCGTCGAGCGTGCCGTCCTGCGAGTCGACCTCTTCTGCGCTCTTGGACTCCTCGGCGTAGTCGCCGGTGAAGAGGTCGTCGGACGTGGTGAAGCCCTCGAGGCCGGGCGGAGTGAACGTGATCTCCTGCCGCGAGACGGTGGTCTTGACGCTCGCGCCGCCCATCGGCGCCCCGTACAGGTAGTCGCCGCGCGTGGTGAGGACGGCGGCCTCCCCGCGCACGTACTCGGGCTTGTCGGGCTCGGCGTCGACCTTGAACTCGTTGGGCTTGAAGGCGAGCACGCGGATCACGTGGCTGAAGACGCCGGTCTCGGTCGTGTGAGACTTTCCGCCCGGCAGCGCCGACGCGGTGATCGTCGCCGGCCCGAGCGAAGCGTTCTTGGGGACGGGCACGTCGAGCGCGAAGGTGCCGAAGTCGTCGCACTTCGCGCGCCCGTCGAAGAGCTGCTCGCCGTTGGTGTCACGCAGCTCGACGCGCAGGTCTCGGCCGGCGACGGACCGCAGGCCCGCGCCGTCGACGACGCGCACGACGCCCGAGACCTTCGCCGTCTCGCCCGGGCGGAACACGCCGCGATCGGCGAAGAGCATCCCGGCCCACTTGCCCGTGCGTGAGAGAGACAAGAAGTCGGACGTGAGTCGGCCCTCGATAGAGGAGCGGGCGACCTTGGAGATGGTCCAGTCGTCGCCCGAGCGCACGATGATCGCGGCGTCGTCCCGGACCGAGTCTTCGGGGCCGTCGCCCTTGGCGAGCGGGTCGAAACGGTCGGCCGGGACGACGGCCAAGCCGTCGGCGCCTGTCGTCGCGGCAAAGACCTCGCCCTCTTTGCTGGTGCGTACGGCCACCGATGCGCCCGCCACCGGCGCGCCCGTCGAGAGGCGCGTGACCCACACGAGCCCGCCCGCGTGGCTCATCTTGGCGGTCACGCCGAGGTCGGTCACCGTGACGAAGGACTCGCTGCTCCCGAAGTCGCCCGTGAGGCCGGGCGGAGAGACGACGAAGAGCGCGGGGCCTCGGCCCTTGCGTGACGCGAGCACGGCGTCGACGTCGATGAAGCTCACGGCCCGCTCGTTGACCGCGGCCGAGGTCGTCGTCCACGACGGCGCCATGCCGTTGCGCGACAAGAAGCTCTTGGTGGAGCCGCGCGAGAGCACCCACGCCGTCGCCTGCGCGTCGGAGAGGCTCGTGGCCACGGTGGCGTACGTGGGGACGTTGATCGCGCCGACGGGAAGTCGCCGCGCGGTGCTGGCGAGCGCGGCCTCGAGCACCTCGCCTTTGACGCCGAGGTCGAGGTGGTAGGGCAGTCGCTCGCGCCGCGGTCGCGCGTCGCCGGGGCGCGCGCCGCCTTTGCCGTAGGCGTAGGGCTTGGCGGGAGGCGCGCCGGCGGGCGCTGCGGGCGCGGCGACCTTGGGGGCGACGAGGGGCGCCTCGACCTCGAGATCGAACGAGACGTCCTTGGCGAGCTTCTCGCCGTACACGTCGCGCATGCCGGCCGTGAGCGTCACCTGGTACCGCTGTCCGAGCTTGGTGGTGACGCCGAGCCAGTGATCGAGCGCCGGGTCGACCTTGACCACGGCGGCCCGGCCCTTGCTCGGCGGCCGCGGCGGGAGCTTGCCGAGGCGTACGTGGCGCTTGATCTCCTGCGGGTCGACGGGGCTCGACATCGTGACCTTGACGTCGCTCCCGGCTCGGCAGCGACCGCGCGCCTCGGTGCGCGCGCAGTAGAAGTCGACGAAGTGCAGGGATCCATGCGTACGCATGGTTTTGGTGAACGGCGCCTCCATCGGCCTGGGGCCGCCCGTGCCGCGCAGCGACGATGCGATGACGAGCTCGACCTGGCGGTCGCGCGGGAGGGGCTTCTCGGGCGCGAGCAGCACCACGTACGACTCGGGCGCGCGGGGCGAGAGCGCCTTGGCGCGCGCGTCGCGAGACGCCTTGAGCTGGATGGTCTCGCCCTTGTCGCCGTCGCCCGTGAACACGCGGAGCGAGGCGGCCTTCTGCAGGGCGGCGGGGTCGACGGACTGATCGAGCTCGACGGCGAACGCGACCTCGGCGGGCATGGCCTGCTCGGTGGTCCCCTTGGGGCCCACGAGCCGCACGGCCGTCACCGACGGACCGCCCGTCTCGAGCTCGAGGGTGTAGGGCTTGTCGAGCGTGGCGCCGTCGAGCGCGCGCACCCCGGCCGGCACCGTCACCACGAAGTCGCTCCCGCCCGGGATCTCGCCGTCGGGTGTGAAGAGCAAGCCGCGCGTGCCCGTCCAGCGCCACGCGCCTTTGACCGGCTCACCCGATTTGGTCGTCATCGTGATCGCGGGCACGCGCTCGTCGTCGGCCATCTCGACCGACCGCACCGCGCGCGAGAACATGACGGTCACGCCCGGCTGCTTGCGGTCGACGACGCGCCCGCGCGGCGCGGCGTGTACGACCGCGAAGGGGCCGGCGCTGCGGGGGAGCGCGTCGGCGCTGCGGGGCGCGAGGGTGGCGGCCGGCTTGACCGCGCCGTGCAGGCACGAGGCGAGCACGAGCAGCCCGATGAAGCCGAGGGGACGGCGGTTGTGGCGAACGATGCTCAGGGTGTGCGGCATGGGGGGGATCTTGGTGGAGCTCGCGCGAACCTTAGTGGGGTGGGCCGGCCGTTACAACGCGCGTGGCGCCTACAACGCTCCCCGCGCGGGGCCTCTTCCGCGCGGACGTCATCGCACGGACACGCGCACCGGAGGGCTCGCGGCGCCGGCCGAGCGCGCCTCGAGCACGTGGTCCCCGGGTGAGAGCCTCCAGCCGCGTCCGGCGCCGATCGAGACGCCGTCGGCGAGCACGTCGACGGGACCGGACGCGCCGGCCACGAGCACGTCGACCACCTGGAGGTCGAGCGGACGATCGGGATCGACGACGAAGCGAGCGCCGTCGACGGGGTAGGTGATGCGGAGCGGTGTGCCGTCGCGCGCGACGCCGACAGGGCAAGCCGGTGACGCGGCGTCGGGCACGGTGGGCCGGCCCGCGCGCGCAGCCCACTCCGCGTACGGCGCGCGCCAACGCTCGAGCACGCGCTCCTCGGTGAGCTCGGGACCACACGCCGGACCCGCGAGCAGGCCGTTGCGCACGTCGAGCCGCACGCGCGTGTGCACGGAGCAGGTGGGCGCATGGTCGGCGTCGGACTCGGGGAGCCACTCGTGCACCGTGTGCGGGCACGCGGCTTGCGCGATCTCGCCCGAGAGCGCGCAGACGGCCGTGCGCCGCAGGCCGAAGCGCGGCGCATGATCGGCGAGGCGCAGCGGCGCGGACTTGCGCCCGAGGCGCGCGAGCCTGGCCGCAGCGGCGGTCATCACCTCGCGAAAGATGGGGCCCGCGCCCGTGATGCCGCTCACGTCGCGCATCGGCGAGCCGTCGAAGTTGCCGACCCACACGGCCACCGTGACCTCGCGCGTGTAGCCGACGGCGATGTTGTCGCGAAATCCCTTGGACGTACCTGTCTTCGCGGCGACCTCCACGTCGAGCTCGAGCACGCTCCGGTCGCCGAACGCCGCGAGCCGTGCTCCCTTGTCGGCGAGGATGTCGGTGATCGTGGCGACGGCGCGCTCGTCGAGTGCGGGGCGCGCGGGCGTGGGCTCGAACCGGCGTGGGCCGCGGTCGAGCGTGAGCTCGGTGACGAAGCGAGGGGCGCGGACCTGTCCCCCGCGCGCGAGCGCGGCGTAGGCGTTGGCGAGCTCGAGCAGCGTGACCTCTCCGCCTCCGAGCGCGAGCGCCGGACCGTAGTGCTCGGCGTCCTCGGTGAGCGACGCGAAGCCGAGCGCGTGCAGTCGGTCGAGCACGGCCGCGGTCCCGACGCGCGTGATGGTGTAGACCGCCGGCACGTTGAGCGAGTTGCCCAGGGCTTCGCGCAGCCGCACGGGACCGCGTCGCTTGCCGTCGTAGTCGTGGGGTGAGTAGTCGCCGCCGCCCGGCAGCGGCACGTGCAGCTCGACGTCGGGCAACATCGTCGCCGCCGTGTAGCCCAGTCGCGTCATGGCCTCGGCGTAGACGAACGGCTTGAGGGCAGAGCCCGGCTGACGCAGCGCGACGACGCCGTCGTTCTGCCCGCCCGCGGCGTCGTCGAAGAAGTCCGGGGACCCGACGTACGCGAGGACGTCGCCCGTGGCGCTGTCGATCACGACGACGGAGGCGGCCGTCACGTGGCGTGACGCGAGCGGCGGCAGCGTCGTCCGAACCGCGCCTTCGGCCGCGCGCTGCAGCTCGAGGTCGATCGTCGTGCGGATCTCCGAGACGTGGCCGCGCGCCTCGCCGAGGGCCACCGCCAGATCGGGCTGTGACTGGGCCAGCTTGCCGACGACGAGCCCGCGCACGAGGTGTGGCGCGCCGAACGCGGGGCGATGGAGCAGCGGATGGATCGGCTCTGCGATCGCCTCGTCGCGCTCGGCGCCGGTGATCATGCCCGCGTCGGCCATGCGCGCGAGCACGCGGTCTCGCCTGCGCTGCGCCCGCTCTGGACGCTTGGTCACGTCGTAGAGCGACGGTCCGCGGGGCAAGCCCGCGATGAGCGCGGCCTCTGCGAGCGAGAGAGCGTCGGGGGGCTTGCTGAAGTAGGCGTGGCTCGCGGCCGCGTAGCCGCGCATGTTCGGCCCGTACGCGACGCGGTTGAGGTACGCCTCGAGGATGCGGTCTTTGGGGACGGACGCCTCGATGCGCAGCGCGAGCGCCGCCTCGCCGAGCTTGCCCCACAGCGTGCGCGGGTGCGGGCGCACAGTGCGCGCGAGCTGCATGGTGAGCGTCGACGCGCCCGAGACGACGCGGCGGTGCCAGAGGTTGCTGAGGAGCGCGCGCGTGACCGCGACCGGGTCGACGCCGAAGTGCGCGTAGAACCGGCGATCTTCGGCCGCGAGGACGGCGTCGGTGACGTGCTTGGGGAACGCGGCCAGGGGCAGAGGGCGCGCGCGCGTCCCGTCGTCGGCGCGCACCTCGCGGAGCAGCCGGCCGTCGCGCGAGAGGACACGCACCGACGGGGCGGGCGTCTCGGCGAGCTCGCCGGGCAGCGGGGTCAAGAGGGCCATGACACCGACGAGCACGAACGGGGCGGCGACGACGATCGCCGACACGCGGGCGATCTGTCTGCGCC
>JAGQJA010000016.1 GCA_020430845.1 Myxococcales bacterium | reverse complement strand
CTCGCGCATCGTCATCGTCCCTCCTTGTTGCGGAACGCGACGCGCGCCCCGCGGTGCTGCACGACGCATCGACGATTCCCCGTCGTTTCTGCGTGTCGCAGCTCAGCGGTGCACGATTGCAGGAGCCGGGCCACGCGGGGCCGCTGGCGCGCCTGACGTCAGCCGCCCACGACGCCGCGCGGGACCTCTCGTGAGGCCACGCGCCCGGGGCGGATCGCGGCGCGGACGACCTCGAGGGCGCGCTCGGCGCGGATACGGTCGCCGCACGTGAAGTAGTCGAACGCGAGGTAACCGTGCTCGGGCCACGTGTGCAGCGAGAGGTGGCTCTCGGCGATCATCGCGAGCACCGTGACGCCATGGGGCGAGAACGCGTGTGACTGCACGCCCAAGAGCGTGGCCCCCGAGGCCGTCACCGCCTCGCGCGCGGCCGCTTCGAGCGCGGCCCGATCGTCGAGCGCGGCGCGGTCGCAGTCGAACATGTCGACGAGCACGTGTGTCCCGAGCGCCGCCGTCGCGGGCGCGGTCGCCGTGTCGTCTCTCGAGGCCGCCCTCTGCACGGGGCGCTCCATAGCACGACGGCGCCGTGGTACCTTGCGGCATGACGTCCCCGCTCTCGCTCGACATCATCTCGAAGCTCCCCAAGACGGACCTCCACGTCCACCTCGACGGCTCGCTCCGCATCGAGACGATCCTCGAGCTCGCCAAAGAAGACAACGTCGAGCTGCCGGCGCGCGACGCGGCGGGCCTCCGGCGGGCGATGAACATCGGGCAGAACTGCGGCTCGCTGGTGGAGTACCTCAAGGCGTTCGACGTCACGCTCCGCGTGCTGCAGACGCGCAAGGGCCTCGTGCGCAGCGCCTACGAGCTGGCCGAGGACGCGGCGCGCGAGAACGTCCGCTACATGGAAGTGCGCTACTCGCCCATGCTCCACACGCGGCAGGGCCTCAAGCTCACCACCGTGGTCGAGGCCGTGCTCGAGGGGCTCCGCGCCGCGCAAGAAGAGTACGGCATCGAGTCGAACGTCATCATCTGCGGCATCCGCAACGTGTCGGCCGAGAGCTCGCTCGAGATGGCCGAGCTGGCCGTCGCGTACAAGAACCGCGGCGTCGTCGGCTTCGATCTCGCCGGCGCCGAGTACGACCACCCCGCCAAGCACCACCGCGCCGCCTTCCAGCTCGTGCGCGACAACAACATCAACGTCACGATCCACGCCGGCGAGGCCTACGGCCCCGAGTCGATCGCGCAGGCCATCCACGTCTGCGGCGCGCACCGCATCGGCCACGGCTGCCGCCTGCGCGAGAACGGCGATCTGCTCCACTACCTCAACGACCACCGGATCCCGCTCGAGTGTTGCCCCAGCTCGAACGTGCAGACGGGCGCCATCCGCGATCTCGCATCGCACCCCATCAAGCTCTACAAGAACCTCGGCCTGCGGGTGACGGTCAACACCGACAACCGCCTCGTGACCGACACGTCGGTGTCCAAAGAGCTGTGGCTCTGTCACAAGGCGCTCGGCTGGGGCCTGGCCGACCTCAAGCAGGTGGTGCTCAACGGCTTCAAGAGCGCGTTCTTGCCGTTCCACGTCAAGCAGCAGTACCTGCGCAAGGTCAGCGAGGAGCTGGCGGCCTTCGACGACGCCGCGTACACCGCGCCCACGGAGGTGGGCCCGTCGCCGCATAGCGTCTCGTCGAGCGCTCCCCCGCCGCCGGTCGGCCCGGCTGCGACGTCCGCCGAGAACTGACCGCCTCGACTGAAACGTTGTGAAACGTTGCGTGAAACGTTGTTTCGCGTAACGCACCGCAGAAACCGAAACTTTTCGGCCGAGTGCGGGCCCTTCCCATGGCATGTTTCATGCCTATGGTGTTGGGCATGTGGTTCCTCGCCGGCGCGCTCTCCCTCGTGATCGGGGTCACGCTCGGCCTCCTCGGAGGCGGCGGGTCCATCCTCACGCTGCCGATGCTCGTCTACGTGATGTCGGTCGACGCGAAGCCGGCGATCGCCAGCTCGCTCTTCGTCGTCGGCGTCACGAGCTTCGTCGGGACGCTCGGTCACGCGCGCGCGGGCCGCGTGAAGTGGCACGTCGGTGGGCTCTTCGGCATCTCGGGCATGGCGGGCGCGTTCGCCGGCGGCAAGGTCGCGGCGTTCGTGCCGGGCACGCTCTTGCTCCTCGGCTTCGGCGCGATGATGCTCCTCACGTCGTTCGCGATGATCCGCGGCCGTCGCGAGGGCGCTGACGACGGTGGGCGCCCGGTCTCCGTCGTCAAGGCGCTCGCGCTCGGTGCGAGCGTCGGCTTCGTCGCCGGGATGGTCGGCGCCGGCGGGGGCTTCCTCGTCGTCCCGTCGCTCGTGCTCATCGGCGGGCTCGCGATGAAGGAGGCGGTGGCCACGTCGCTGCTCGTCATCACCATGCAGTCCGTCGCGGGCTTTGCCGGGCACGTCACGCACGTCGCGCTCGACTGGCCGCTGCTCGCGGTCGTCACCGGCGCCGCCGTCGTCGGCAGTCTGTTCGGCGCTCGGCTCACCAAGCGCTTCGCCCCCGCAACGCTGCGCAAAGCGTTCGGTTGGCTCGTCCTCGCGATGGGCCTCTTCCTCCTCATCAAGAACCTGCCCTTCACGCGGAGCATCGGACCCTCATGAATTTCTCCATCCACGACGCCCTGGCCCCCCTCGCGGGCGGCGCGCTCATCGGCGCGTCGGTGTCGCTGCTCTACCTGACCCACGGAAAGATCGCCGGCGTGAGCGGCTTCCTCGGTCGCGCGCTCATGCGTCGGTCGTCCGATCGCGCGCTCGCGCTCTCGTTCGTCGTCGGCCTGTTCCTGGCGGGCCTCGCGCTCCGCGTCGTGCACCCGGCCGCGTTCGCGATCGGCGCGGGCGCGCCGCTGCCCGTGCTCGTCGTCGCGGGGCTGCTCGTCGGGTACGGCACGCGCCTCGGCAACGGCTGCACGAGCGGGCACGGCGTGTGCGGCAACGCGCGCCTCTCGCTCCGATCGATGATCGCCACCGTCACGTTCATCGCCACGGGCGCGGCGACGGTCTTCGTGTCTCGCCACGTCGTGGGAGGTGCCCCGTGAGGGACGTGGTCATCGGCGTAGGGTCGGGCGCGCTCTTCGGCGTCGGGCTCGGCATCTCGGGCATGACGCTCCCGTCCAAGGTCGCGGGCTTCCTCGACTTCTTCGGCGCGTGGGAGCCGAGCCTCGCCTTCGTCATGGCGGGCGCCGTGATCGTCCACGCCATCGCGTACCGCGTCATCGTCCGCTCGCGCAGCGAGCCCATCTGGGGCGAGGGCTTTCGCCTCCCCGCGCGCGCCGACATCGACGTGTCACTCGTCGCCGGCGCGGCCATCTTCGGCGTCGGGTGGGGCCTCGGAGGCTACTGCCCCGGTCCGGCGCTCGTCAGCCTGGCGACCCTCGGCGCGCCGGCGCTCGTCTTCGTCCTCGCCATGACGGCGGGGATGCTCGTCCAGAACGCGCAGGCCGACCGCGCTTCGCGACCGCCCAACGGCGCGAGCGACCCGCCCCCGCGCAAGCTCGAAGGAGCATCGACATGAAGATCCAGCATTTCTACGACCCGCGGACGTTCACGCTCACGTACGTCGTCTTCGACCCCGAGACCAAGGACGCGGTCGTCATCGACCCCGTGCTCGACTACGACCCGGTGGGCTCCAAGACGTCGACGGAGTCGGCCGACAGCGTCGTACGTTTCGTGCGCGAGTCGGGGCTCGAGGTGCACTACGCGCTCGAGACGCACGCCCACGCCGACCACCTCTCCGGGGCGCCGTACCTCAAGCGGGTGCTCGGGGCGCGCACCGTGATCGGCGCGCACATCCGCGAGGTCCAGGCGACGTTCAAGGGCGTCTTCGACCTGCCCGCGTCGTTCGCCACCGACGGCTCGCAGTTCGACATGCTCGTCCGCGAGGGCGAGACGCTGCGCGCCGGCTCGCTCGCCGTGGAGATCATCGAGACGCCCGGGCACACGCCCGCGTGCGTCACGTACAAGGTGGGCGACGCCGTCTTCACCGGCGACGCGCTGTTCATCGAGGACTACGGCACGGGGCGTTGCGACTTTCCCAAGGGCAGCGCCGAGGCCCTCTTCGACTCGGTGCACGGCAAGCTCTACGCGCTGCCCGACGCGACGCGCGTCTTCGTCGGTCACGACTACCAGCCCGGCGGTCGCGCGCTGCGGTTCGAGACGACGATCGGCGCGTCGAAGACGTCGAACGTGCAGCTCAAGGCGAGCACGCCCAAGGACACGTTCGTGTCGTTCCGCAAGGAGCGCGACCGCACGCTCGCCGCGCCGCGGCTGCTCTACCCGAGCGTCCAGGTCAACGTCGACGGAGGTCGCCTCCCGCGTCCTGCCGCCAACGGGCACCGTTACCTGCGCGTCCCGGTCAACCTGGGCGTGCCCACGGCCGACGACGGCGGCCCGCCGACGGACTGACCCTCGTGGCCGCGCGTCGCCTTCACGCCGCGCGCGAGCGCAGGTACAACTCGAGCGTGGCCCGACGGCGCAGCCAGCACACCGACGTGGCCATGGCCGCGCTGCAGGCGCTCGCCGGTCCGGCGGTCGTCCTCGACGGCTCGCTACGCGTGCGCGGCAGTACGGGCGGCGTGCGCGATCTACTCGGCTTCGACGTCGTCGAGGGTGTGTCGTTGCCGTCGCTCCTCTGCGGTAGCGGTCCAAAGCGCCCCGTCGCCGAGGCGATGGCCGCGGGCACGCCGGTCCAGGCCGTGCTTCCGTGGCCCGGCCCCGACGCGCAGGGGCGCGCGCTCCGCGTCAGGTCCATGCCCATCGGCAAGTCGAAGAAGGACGGCTGGGTCGTCTTGCTCGAGGTGGTGCCGGACGAGGACGCCTCCGACGCCGTCCTGTTCCACGGCATGTGGACCCGCGACGCGAAGATGAAGCGCCTCTTCAAGGTGGTCGAGCGCGCGGCCGCCGACGACGTGCCCGTCTTGGTCCGCGGCGAGACGGGCTCGGGCAAGGAGCTCGTCGCGCAGGCGCTCCACGCGCTCTCCCCGCGCGCCGCGGGGCCGTTCCGCGCGATCAACTGCGCCGCGCTCCCGGCGAACCTGCTCGAGAGCGAGCTCTTCGGGCACGCGCGAGGTGCCTTCACCGGCGCGCACAAGGACACGCCCGGGCACTTCCAGCTCGCGAGCGGAGGCACGCTCTTCCTCGACGAGATCGCCGAGATGCCGCTCGACCTGCAGGCCAAGCTCCTGCGCGTGCTCGAGGCGGGGGCGGTCATCCCCGTGGGCGGTCGCGCGCCGGTGCCCGTCGACGTCCGTATCGTGTCGGCGACGCACCGCGCCCTGCGCCAAGAAGTGGAGTCGGGGCGGTTTCGTGCAGACCTCATGTATCGTCTGCGCGTGATCCCGCTGTTCTTGCCGCCGCTGCGCGAGCGCCGCGGTGACGTGCCCTTGCTCGTCGAGAAGGTCGTCGAGGAGCTCAACCGCGGACGTCGACGCCGCGTCGACTCGGTGTCGCCCGCGGCGATGCTCGCGATGGAGCGGTACGCGTGGCCGGGCAACGTGCGCGAGCTGCGCAATGTGCTTGCATATGCATACGTCATCGGCGAAGGCACGACGCTCGAGCTCACCGATCTGCCTCCCGAGATCGCCGACGCCGACCGTCCCGCGCAGGAGGTCACGCCCGAGCCGTGGACGGCCGCGTCGGTGCACGATCCCGAGGCGGCGCGCATCGCGCGTGCCCTCGAGCGCGCCCGGGGCAACCGCGAGCAGGCGGCTAGGCTGCTCGGGATGAGCCGCGTGACCCTCTGGCGCCGGATGCGTGAGCTCGGCGTGGCCTCGGCCCGCGCCTGAGCGCGTGGTAGATTGAAGCTGCCCTCATGCCGAGGATCCACCCGAGCATCAGCGACGTCGCGCAGCACCGCGTCGGCACGCGCGTACGCGGCAAGTACCGCGTCGACAAGCTGCTCGGGGTCGGCGGCATGGGCGCGGTGTACGCCGCGACGCACCGCAACGGCAGCAAGGTCGCGCTCAAGGTCCTCCACCCGCAGCTGTCGATGCTCGGCGACATCCGCGCGCGCTTCGCTCGCGAGGGCTACGTCGCCAACGCCGTCAACCACCCGGGGGTCGTCCGCGTCATCGACGACGACGAGACGGAGGACGGCGCCGTCTTCTTGGTCATGGAGCTGCTCGAGGGCGACACGGCCGAGGCCCGCGCGCGTCGCTTCGCCGGTCGGCTGCCCGTCGAAGAGGTGGTGACCATCGCCGACGGCCTGCTCTCGGTGCTCGCGGCGGCCCACGATGCGGGCATCGTCCACCGCGACATCAAGCCCGAGAACGTGTTCCTCACCAACGAGGGCGTGGTCAAGGTGCTCGACTTCGGCATCGCGCGTCTCCGCGCGGCGTCGATCGGCGAGGACATGGACGTCGAGGTCGCGTCGGCGATGCCGCACCTGCGCACGCGCACCGGCGTGACGCTCGGCACGCCGGCGTTCATGCCCCCGGAGCAGGCCTTGGGGCGCACCGACGAGGTGGACGCGCTGAGCGACCTGTGGGCCGTGGGGGCGACGATGTTCGCGTTGCTCACGGGGCGGATCGTGCACGACGTCGGCACGCACATGGAGATCGTGATCGCGGCAGCGACGGCGCAGGCGCGCTCGGTCGCGGCGGTGGCGCCCGACCTGCCGACCGGCCTGGTCGCCGTGGTCGACAAGGCGCTCGCCTTCAAGCGAGAGGACCGGTGGCCCAGCGCCGCGGCGATGCTCGAGGCCCTGCGCGCGGCCGTGCCGCAGGCGCAGCCGGGCTCCGTCAAGAGCATCCCCGGATCCGAGCAGCCGGTGAGCTTCGGACTCGGCTCGCAGCCGCCGCTCTCGTCGATGTCGAGCGGCGGCTGGGCCGAAGAGCGCAAGCTCGCGACCGTGCTCAGCTGCGACCTCGCCGGCGTGATGGCGCTCGCGAACGAGCTCGAGCCCGACGCGCTGCGCGAGCTGACCAACGCGTTCTTCGATCCGCTCGCGCGCGAGGTGGAGCGAGAGGGCGGCACCGTCGTCAAGTTCGTGGCCGACGGGATGCTCGCGGTGTTCGGCGTGCCCGTCGCGCACGAGGACGACCCGTCGCGCGCCGTACGCGCCGCCTTGGCGATGAAGGGAAAGGTGCGCGAGCTCGCCCTCAAGCGCGGGTGTGAGATCTCGCTCCGCGCGGGCATCCACACCGGCCTCGTGATGGTCGGCACGGTCGGCGGCGGCAGCAGGGCCGCCCCCGACATCATCGGCGCCGCCGTCAACCTCGCCGCCCGCGTCGCGAGCGCGGCGCAGCCCGGCCAGGTGCTCGTCAGCTCGGCCACCGAACGGCACCTGCACGATCGTTTCGAGCTCGACGCGCTCTCGCCGGTGTCGGTCCCGGGCCTCAGCGAGCCCCTGCAGATGCTCCGCGTCGAGGCCGAGCGCGAAGAAGACCCCGCGAGCTCGGTCCGTCTCCGCAGCGCGTCGGGCACGCCGTTCTTCGCGCGGCACCTCGAGCTCGAGCTGCTGATGCGCATCTACGACGCGGTCGAGCTGCAGTCGGCGCTCCGCGTGGTCGAGGTGAGCGGCGAGATGGGGCTCGGCAAGGGGCACCTGCTGCGGCAGCTCCGCACGGCGCTCGGCGCACGCCAAGAGCCGCCGCTCGTGCTCCACGCGACCCGCATGCTCGGCGTCGCCCCGCTCGGGTTCGTCGGCAAGATGCTCCGGGCTCGCTTCAACGTGCGCGCAGACGAGGCGCCCGAGGCCGTGCGCGCGCGCGTCGTCGACGTGGTCGCCGAGGCTTGGGCGGGCGACGAGATCGACGACGGTCGCGAGGCCGGTCGCCTGCTCGCGGATCTGGTCGCGCCCACGCCCGTCGCGCCGATGCTCGAGACAGAGCTGTCGAACGACAGCACACGCACGATCGGCGCCTTCGCCGACTGGGTGCGGCGGCTCGCGCGAGCGCGTCCGGTCGTGATGCTCGTCGAGCAGGTGCAGTGGTCCGATCAGGGATCGCTCGATCTGCTGCAGTACGTGATCCGCGCGCTCCGGAGAGAGCGCGTGCTCCTCGTGGTGTCGGCGCGGCCCGAGCCGACCGAGCAGCTGCCGTCGTGGCTCACGGGGTGCGACGTGCGCACGCGCATCGACCTCGCGCCCTTCTCCGAGGAGGTGATGGAGCGCTTCCTCGACGACCTCTTCCGCAACGTGACCAACTTCCCGCGCGAGATGAAGCGCGAGATCATCCGGCGTGCCGAGGGCAACCCCGAGCTCTGCAAGGAGCTGGTGCGCCTGCTCGTCGACCGCGGTCAGCTCACGGTCGATCCGCACCACGTCCCGATCCGGTGGAACGGCACGCGCACCGCGCGCCTCGAGCTGCCCGACACCGTGCGCGGCGTGCTCCAAGCGCGCCTCGACGGCCTCGTCCCGATGCAGAAGGAGATCCTCAAGATGGCCTCGGTCATCGGGAGGGTCTTCTGGGTCGGCGCGCTACGCGAGCTGCTGCCCGACCTCTCCCTCGACGAGCTCAGCGTGGCCCTCGACGGCCTGCGCGGTCGCGAGCTCGTCAAGCCGCAGCCCTCGTCGAGCGTGTCGGGCGAGCGCGAGTACACGTTCGTCACGCAGGTGCTCTGTGACGCCGCGTACGAGCTCGTGCCCCGCACGGCGTGCGTGCTCGCCCACCGAAAGATCGCCGACTGGCTCGGGGAGCGCGGAGAGCTGTGGGAGGGCGGGCACGCGAACCTCGCGTCGCACCTCGAGGCGGCCGGCGAGCACGCCCGCGCGCGCCGCCTGTTCCTCAGCGCCGCGCGGCAGGCGGTCTCGGTCTGCGCCTATCAAGAGGCCGTGGGGTTCTTCGACCGCGTACAGGCCCTCTGGCAGAAGGAGCCCACGCACGACGACCGCATCGCGCGCGCCGGCGTGATGCGCGAGCGCGCGGCCGCAGAGGGCAAGCTCGGTCGCTTCGACGAGGCGATCGCGTCGCTCGCGCAGGGCGAGGCGGACCTGCGCGCGGCTGGTGTCGACCCCGCCGACCCCGTCTACGCGTGGCTCATGCTCGAGCGCGGCGTGCTGCACAAGGAGCACGGGCGCCTCGAGGAGTCGCTCGAGGTGCTGTCGCGCGCGATCGAGATGGTCGAGTCGACGCCGCCCAGCCTCTTGCACATGCGCCTGCGCGCCGCGCGTGCCTTCCAGCTCGCGGCCAAAGGGGAGCACGAGGCCGCGGGCGACGACTGCAAGAAGGGCCTCGCGTTGGGGCAGCAGCTTCACATGCGCGACGCGACGTGGCACGTGGCCGTGGCGCGCCTCAAGGACGCGGAGGGCTCGCTCGCCCTCTTCACGGGTCGGCTCGACGACGCCGAGCGCGCGTACCGTGAGGCGCTCGAGCTGCGCGAGCTCGCGGGCGACGCGCAGGGCATGCCCGATGGCTACGTCAACCTGGGCGGCGTCGCGTTCACGCGCGGCGATCACGCCGCGGCCGCGAGCTACTACGAGCGCGCCCTCGCCGCGGCCAAGAAGGCGCGCTGGGCGTCGCGCGAGGCCATCGGCCACTCGAACCTCGGGCAGGCGCGGCTCGCCCTCGGGGAGCTCGACGTCGCGGCGTCAGAGCTCGAGACGGCTTGCCGGCTCGCCGACGAGGGCGGCTATCTCGACGTGCTCGCCGACGCGAGCCGCGCCCTGGCCGAGTGTGAGCTCACCCGCGGCCGCGCGGTCGAGGCGGTCGCCCGCGCGGTCGAGGCCGTGGAGCACGCGGCGCGCGCCGAGAACCCGTACTTCGAGGCGATGGCCCACGCCACCGCGATGGACGCCTACCTCTTGAGCCTCGCAAGTATGCGAAAGCGCACAGATTTCGAAAACGCGCGGGTGCACAAGGACCGGGCGTGCGACATCTTCACAGACCTGGGCCGGCCCGCCGCGGCCGAGGGCGTGAAAAAGCGCTTCGGCCAGGGAAGCAACGCCACCGTGGACACGTAACAAGGGCCTGCGATGCTCCGCCTTCCTTCTATCGGTCTCCTCCCTCTCGCGCTCGTCGCGACCCTCCCGGTCGTCGGCGCGTGCTCGTCCGATCCTGCGCCGAGCGGAGGTGCGCCGTCCGGCGTCTCGTGCGCGTCGTCGACGAACGCGGGCGACGCCGCCGCCGCCAAGCAAGCGCTCTCGGCCGCCTCGAGCGGCTCGTGTGTCGTGCTCACCGCGTCGGTGGCGGGGCCGCTCGACGTCCCCGCCGGGGTCTCGCTCGTCGCGGGCCAGGGCAGCCGCGCGGTCATCTCGGGCGGTACCGCCAGCGAGCCGGCGGTCACCCTGCACGAAGGGTCGAGCCTGCACGGCGTCGACGTCACCGGCGCGCTCGGCGTGGGCGTCGCGGTGCGCGCGGCCTCGGCGACGCTGAGCGACGTGAACGTGAGCGGCGCCAAGGGCGCGGCGCTGGCGGTGCTCTGTCGCGAAGGGTGCGAGGCGGGCGAGGTGAAGCTCTCGAACGTGTCGCTCGAGAAGAGCTCGCTCGGCCTGTGGGTGAGCGGCGCCAAGCTCTCGGCCAAAGGTGGCAAGAGCATCGGTCACATGGGGCAAGGGCTCAGCGCGGCGGCGGGCGTCATCGCGCAAGACGGCGCGAGCTTGTCGCTCGACGGCATGGAGGTCTCCGGCAACCAAGGCGCCGGCGTCCTCATCGACGGCGCCAAGACGACCGCCACGCTCCAGAGCGTGAACGTGAGCGACAACGCCGAGCGCGGCGTGTGGGTGCAGCGCACGGGCGGCACGATCGACAACCCGGCGGTCCGCCTGCTCGGCTCGACCGTCAGCAAGAACCGCATCGTCGGCCTCGGCGCGGTCGAGTCGCGTGGCATCATCGTCGTGGGCGGTCGCGTCGGCGACACGGTCGCCGCGCCGGTCGTGACCGACCTCGCCACCACCGAGAGCGTGGGCGACGGCATCGGGCTCTTCTCCAACAGCGGCGACGTGAAGCTCGACAACGTGGAGCTCGTCGCGAACGCGCGCGCCGCCGGCCTCATCGACGCGACCAAGGGCGCGATCATCGTGGTGGGCGGCAAGGTGCAAGCGGGTCCGTCGAACCTCAAGTTCGTCGTGCAGGGCTCGCCGTCCGACGTCACCGTGCCGCCCGCCGACGTCAGCTCCGCGCCCACGCGTCTCGGCGTGAGCGCTCCGACGATCGCGCTGCAGAAGGTGCTCTGACGTCGAAGGGGTTGTGCCGCCGGCTCGAATCCCGGGCTGCGGGCGCGCGCCCTCGCCGGGTCACTGCTCGAAGCAGTAGAGCGCCGCGACGTCGGAGCAGGAGCCTTTGTCGTCGGACGTCCAGCCGGAGTTGGTCGAGCCGGCGGCGCCGACGCTCCCAGCGACCGCGAACTGGGCCGACGACCACGCGGTGCAGTCGTTGTCGTCGGCAAGGCCGTTGATACGCGTGGCCGTCCACACCGGAGTGTTCGCCGGCACCATCGCGCCGAGCTCGTTCATGCGGATCGCCGCCTGAAGGGGCAGCGCGCCCTGGAGGTTCGCGCGCTGGACAGCGGGCGTGCCGTCGACGAGCCGCCACGGGCCCGTGCCGGTCACGCGGTCCCTCGCGTTCGAGCCCGCGCCGACGCTCTTGGACGACAGCCACGCCACCCACGCGCCGCCGAGGCTCGCCTGCGCGGCGAGCCCAGTGCACAGGCTGTCCGCTCCTGCGAGCCCGCCCAGGCTCCCCTGAAAGGTCGTCGACGTGACGAAGACGCGCTTGAAGCCGGGGCCGCCCTCGGGCGCGCCGCCGTCGCCGGCGTCGGTCGGCACCGTCGTCGCGTCGGGCGGAGGGGCGCGTCCGTCGGTGCGCGGCGTCTCGGCGTCGCGTTGCGGGCCGGGCGCCGCGTCGGGCACATCGGGATCCGTCGGCTCACCCACCTCGAATGCGCTCACGCCGGTCAGCGCGTTGCATGCGCCAGCACCCGCCGCGAGCACGGCGAGCACCGCGAGGCAGGCGAGAGGTTTCCGGCGCCTCCGCGGGGTCGAGCGACGGGACCACACCCGTAGAAGCATATCGCCACTTCGTTGACAGAGCCCACGTGGGGATTAGGATGCTGCCGGCCGGCGTCTCTCGAGCGCCGGAGTGCCAGTTTTTCTCAGCAGTTACCTCGAGTTACGTGGAGTCGTGTTGCGCGGGCCGCGGAGGGGCGGGCGCGTGGCGCACGGCGGACCCTTGGGCCTGGGGAAGAAATCCGCTAGGGAGCACGTTCCGCGCTCGGCCCAGGTCCAAGACGGTGTTGCCGCCCGAGGCGGCTCAATGAACCAGCTTTCTTCGGAGGTCGGATGTCCGACGTGATGATTTACGCGAACGGGCTCACCAAGCGGTACGGCTCGTTCCGCGCGCTCGACGACGTGAGCTTCGAAGTGCGTCGCGGCGAGGTCGTGGGCTTCCTCGGGCCGAACGGCGCCGGCAAGTCGACGACGATGCGCATCCTCACCTGCTTCATCGCGCCCACGTCGGGCACGGCGAAGGTGCAGGGGCACGACGTGTTCGACGACACGCTCGCGGTGCGCGCGAGCCTCGGCTACCTGCCGCAGCGCGCGCCGCTCTACCTCGAGATGACGGTGTACGAGTACCTTCGCTTCGCGGCGAAGCTCCGCAACCTCGACGAGAGCACGTTCAACAAGCGCGTGCGCAACGTCGTCGAGGTGTGCGGTCTCGCCCAGTCGCTCGCCAAGGAGATCCGCACGCTGTCGCACGGCTATCGTCAGCGCGTCGGCCTCGCGCAGGCGCTCATCCACGACCCGCCGATCCTCGTGCTCGACGAGCCGACGAGCGACCTCGACCCGAACGAGAAGACCGAGTTCCTCAACTATCTCAAGCAGATCGGCGAGGACCGCACCGTGCTCCTCTCGACGCACAACCTCAAAGAGGTCGAGACGGCGTGCGCGCGCGCGATCATCGTCTCTCGCGGCCGCGTCGTCGCCGACGGCGCGCTCGACGACATCCGCGCCCGGAGCGGCAACGTCCGCTACGTGGTGACGGTCCAGGAGTCGGCCGGCGAGCAGCCGTACCGCGGCCGAGGTCAGCTGCCGCGCATGGACGAGGTCGAGAACGCGCTCGCACACCTCAAGGGCGTGGGCAAGGTCACCGAGCTCCCGACCGACGAGCGCGCGCACACCTTCGAGCTCATCGGCGACGAGGACACCGATCTGCGCCCCGAGCTGTTCCACCTCATCGCCGACAAGGGGTGGGTCATGCTCGAGCTCCGTCGCGATACGCAGACGCTCGAGGATGTGTTCCGCCAGCTCACCATCGGCGATGAGCGTCGCAACCGTCAGATCGGCCCCGCCACGGACACGTCGTCGGACGATGACGATTACGACGACGAGGACGACGACGACGACGACGACGACGATGACGACGACGACGACGACAGCAGCAAGGACAAGCGATGAGCAGCGAGTCGACCATCGAGAAGGCCAGCAAGAAGACGCGCGCCGCCTCCAAGGAGGTCGTCGAAGACCGCGATGAGGATCGCGACGACGAGCTCGAGGACGAGGACGAGTCGCGCGACGACGACGAGGGCGACGACGACGACGACGAGGACAACGGCAGCTCCAAGGCCAAGGCAAAGGCCGAGCCCGAGCCGCCGCCGCGCGCCCCCGTCGAGGTCAACCGTCCGAGCGCCTTCTCGCTCATCATGACGATCGCGCGCCGCGAGTTCGCCGGGTACTTCAACTCGCCGCTCGCCTACATCGTCATCGGCATCAGCATGGTGCTGCTGGGCGGGTACTTCTTCTTCTACAAGGGCGGCTTCTGGCAGGTCGACCGCGCGACGATGGCCCGCATGTTCGAGGTCATCCCCGTCGCGCTGTGCTTCCTCACGATCCCGCTCTTCACGATGCGGTCGCTCGCCGAAGAGAAGCGCCTCGGCACGATGGAGCTCCTCATCACGATGCCCGTGAAGGACAGCGAGGTCATCCTCGGCAAGTACTTCGCGTCGCTCGGCATGGTGGCTCTGCAGATCGCGCTCGTCGCGATCTACCCGCTCGTCATGTTCATCTGGCCGTGGCAGCTCGGCCCGCTCGACTGGAACCCGTTCTGGACCGGCATGCTCGGTCTCGTCGTGCTCTCGTCGGCCGGCGTCGCCATCGGCATGATGTACTCGAGCGTCACCGAGAGTCAGATCATCGCGTACTTCGCGACGATGGTGACCCTCGTGGGCCTGTACGCCATCGGCACCGTCACCCTGGTCGAGTACCTGTCGGGCTGGCCGGGAGACGCGCTGTCGTTCATCAGCTTCCAGACGCGGTACGACCCGTTCGCCCGCGGCCTCATCGACACGCGGGCGATCGTGTACTTCGTCTCGATCGCCGTCCTTTGCTTGCTCGTAGCCTTCCGCAATCTCGAAAGCCGGAAGTGGAAGTGACGAGAGGGAACTGATCAAAATGGCCATGGAAAAACGCACCAAGGCAGCGACCGAGAGCGGCGCCCTCCTCCTCATCGCGGTGGGCATCGTCATCGCCGTCAACGCGCTGAGCGCGCTCGGCTTCTACTGGCGCAAGGACACGACCAAGGCAGAGCGCTACACGCTCTCGGCCGGCAGCGGTCGGCTCCTTCGCAGCATGAAGGGCGAGATGACCGTCGACGCGTACGTGACGAAGGGCCTCCCCAAGCTCGACGCCTTCGTCCGCGATCTCCGCGACCTGCTCCAGCAGTACCAGGACTCGAGCGGCGGTCACTTTCGCTACACGATCATCGAGGCCAAGGACGAGGACCTGAAGAAGAAGGCCAAAGAGGCCGGTCTGCAGGAGTTCCAGTTCGGCGAGGGGTCGGACACCGAGGACAAGGCCGAGTTCGCCAAGGGCTACATGGGCCTCGTGCTCAAGTACGGCTCCGAGAGCGACACCATCAAGGCGCTCTCGCCCGACCAGACGACCGGCCTCGAGTTCTGGATCACGAACAAGATCCGCGAGGTCCGTGATCGCGCCGACGACACCAAGCACAAGATCGGCGTGCTCACCGGGCACGACGAGATGAAGTTCAGCGAGTCGAACCTCCTGCCCTCCAACGCCGGGCAGAAGCCCAACCTGCAGGGCATCATCTCGCAGTACTTCCCGTTCTATCAGTTCGTCGACGTCGACCTCAAAGGCGGAGACGCCGACATCGACGAGGGGCTCGACGGCCTCATCGTCACGCAGCCGGCCAAGGACCTCACCGAGAAGGAGCTCCGCCGCATCGACCAGTTCGTGATGAAGGGCAAGAGCCTCGCGGTCATCGCCAGCGCGGTGAACCTCAAGGCCGGCGACGCGTCGATGAACGCCACGCTCTCGACCCACGGCCTCGAGAAGCTCCTCGACGGCTACGGCCTCGAGATGCGCAAGGACGTGCTTCTCGAGTTCGGCCGCCCCTTCCGCGTCAACGTGTACACGCAGGGCGGACCGGCGACGGCGCGCTTTCCGCCGCTGCTCGACGTGCGCGACGACTTCCGCTTCACCGGCGAAGAGCAGCTGCTCGACACGTCGTTCGCGGCGTTCTTCCGCATCCAGCAGATCCCCTTCCCGTTCGCGTCGTCGGTGGTCATCCACCGCGACAAGCAGCCGAACGTGGCGAACGACAAGTTCAAGGTCATCGCGCGCACTACGCCGCGCACCGTGCGTGAGCAGGGCGACACCGTCGAGCTCAAGCCGCTGCGCCAGTGGCGGCCCAAGGGCGAGTTCTCGCAGTACAACATCGCCGCGAGCATCGAGGGCAAGCTCAAGTCCGCGTTCCCCACGGGCGACAAGATGGGCGTCGAGACACCTGCCGAGTCGACCAACACGGCGCGCGTCCTCGTGATCTCGTCGGCGCAGTTCTTCGCCAACCCGTTCGCCCGTGCGGGCAACGGCCCCGACATGCCGATGCAGGGCATGCCGATGGGCATGGGCGGCGACGAGATGCTCCAGCAGCTCGCGATGCCGTACGCGCAGCAGGTCCTCACGAACACGATCCTCGTGTTCAAGAACCTCCTCGACTGGGTGTCGGGTGACGTCGATCTCCTCGCCGTCAGCGCGAAGATCCTCCAGGAGCCGGGCCTCGCCTACGGCGACGTGACCAAGCCCAACTTCGACGACATGACCGACGAGCAGCTCAAGAAGCAGGACGACAAGATGCGCGCGGCCCGCAAGGCCACGCAGCACCGCGTCGAGGGGACGCTCATCCTCGGCGTACCGCTCCTCTTCGCGCTGTTCGGCGTGCTCCGGTGGCGCCGCCGTATGTCGGCGCGCATGAATTTCCAGCTCACTTGATCAGGGAGAAGAAGTGGATCGAAGCACGAAGCTCTGGGTCGGTGTCATCGTCCTGGCGGGCCTCGCCGGCGCCGTCTACTTCCAGGCCAAGCGCGACGCCAAGGTAGGCACCGCGCAGACGTCCTCGGCCGACCTGCCGGAGATCAAGGTCCCGGAAGACATCGACAAGATCACCATCACCAACGCCGACAAGGGCGAGATCGTCCTCGAGAAGAAGGGCGACAACTGGATGTTGTCGAAGCCCATCGAGGCCCTGGCGAATCAGGCCAACGTGAAGTCGCTCATCGACAACATGAAGGACCTGAAGGCCAAGGAGGTCATCATCGCGGCCCCGAACGACGAGCTCCTCAAGGACTACCAGTTCGACGCCGCGCACGCCGTGCACGTCGTGGCGTTCAAAGGTGGCGACAAGAAGCTCGACGCGTCGTTCGGCAAGTCGGGCGCGCGCGGGCAGATGGCTCAGATCGACGGCAAGAAGGAGATCTTCTCCGTCGGTGGCTACTCGAGCTACCTCTACGCGCGCGACCTCAAGGCGTGGCGCAACACCGAGGTCTTCAAGTTCGACGACTCGGCGGTGAGCAACTTCACGATCGAGAACGCCAAGACGACGCTCAGCTTCACCAAGGGCGAGGGCGACAAGTGGGCGGCGACCAGCAAGGGTCAGCCGATCGCTCGCCTCGACGAGGAGAAGATCAAGGACGTGCTCCGCACGTACAAGATGCTCAACGCCGAGGACTTCGGCGACGGCAAGGCAGCCGACGTGACCGGCCTCGACAAGCCCGAGGGCACCATCACGATCAACCTCAAGGACAACGCCGGCAAGTACGTCCTCAAGGTGGGCAAGACCTCGACGGGCACCTCGCGTTACGCGCAAAAAGAGGGCTCGGACACGATCTTCGTCGTGGGCGGCTACACGACCGACTGGGCCGTCGCCGAGGCGACCAAGTTCCAGAAGCTCGCCGACGGCGGCGTCGACAAGAAGCCGGAGCCGCCGGGGATGCCCGGCATGCCTCCGGGCATGGGAATGCCTCCGGGCATGGGCGGCATGCCCCCGGGTCACCCGGGCGCCGATCCGCACGGCCACTGACGCTCTCGACGGGGCAACCGCGCGGTGTCGCGCGCGGCGTGTCGCGCCGCGCGCGCGTGTCG